>JACPQN010000133.1 GCA_016190485.1 Chloroflexota bacterium | reverse complement strand
CCGTAATTGTCGTTGCGAGGAGGCGAAGCCGACGTGGCAATCTGGGGGAGGGCAATGCCTGGATGCCGTTGAAGGTCCCCCCACCCCCGGATTGCTTCGGCCCCGCCCTTCGGGCTCCCTCGCAAAGACATTTGCGCCGAACTTCGGAAACGGGACACTAGTACCGAGCGGCGCGTGCGCCCCATCGGGGTCGGCCTGCGGCTCCTGAGGATCGCTCCCTTGCGTCGTGGCCAGCGCCCCGACTCTCAGATGGGGCAAGCCGCAACTCCAGAGCGAAGCTCACGCGGGCTCCCGCTGGGCCGCCGCAGGCTCCGACGCCTCTAGGATCCCGCCCTGCTGGAGCCGCTGGTGCCACAACGGGAGGAACTGTTGCACGTATTCCACGGAGATGCGCCCCGTTACCATGGAGCGGAGGAGCGGCAGGTTCCTGGGCACGAGCACCACCGGCGCCACGTGGGCCACTAGCCATACCAGCACCCAGACGGTGGCCCCGTCGTGGAGAAAGCTGGCGGCTTGCAGCAACGGGCCGGGAATAGGCCACAGATAGCGCATGCCTTTCAGGAACCCGGTGACCACCAGCAGCCCAACGAGGACAGCCCAGACGGGGTAGGAGAGCACCTTTTCTGTAGCCAGGTACTTGTCCTCGTCCCGGGGGATGATCCCCCAGCGCTGTAGCGGCCGCTGGATGACCCGCCGGACTCCCGTGGGCAGGGGCACCCCTAGCACGGCCCGCTGGCGGGCGAACACGCCCACGTAGCCCAGGAGCTCCGCCAGCGCCTGCTTCACCTCTGCCCGGGAGCGCGGGAGGAGGCCGCGGCCACCGCTGACCCCGTGGTACGTCACGTGATGAGCGACGACAAAGACCACCAGCGCCGAGGCTGCATAGTGCAGAAGGTAGATGTCACTGAGAGACAGCGAGCGTTCCAGCCAGCGCAGCAGGAAGGCCGCCGAAACTAGCCCCAAGGCCATGCCCACGGTGTTGATCCAGTGAGTCACCACCACCGTGCGCTCGTGTCGCAAGACCTGGCCGTCCAGCACCCGCTCGGGCGAAGGGCCCTTCAGGCGCTGCCACAGCGCCACTAAGACACCAACGGCGACGATGAAGGGCAAGACGCGGGCAAACCCCAGACCCAAGGCGTAGGCAACACTGCCACCCACCTCCTCACCCATCCAGGCCCGTGCGGCGGCGTCCCGCTCTGTAGCAAAGGGGGTAGCCAGGATGCCCGCCAGGACCACCAAGAGGCCAGCCACAACGGCGGGAGTCGGTATCCGGCGCTTCGGCACGGGCCTTGAACCTCGCTAGCTCTCGGGCGTCCGCCGTGTCCGCGCCCGCCATGCCACCAGGGCCACCACAGCCAGGAGGAGGGCTACCGGCAGCAGGACCCCCACCTGGGGAGCAGCCGCCGGGAGGCTGGAGGCCGTCCGGAATCCCGGTAGGCGGCCAACGCCGGGCGGCCCCAGTTCTGAGACATAGATCTGGAAGAACCCGGTGCGAGGAGAGTGGAAGGCCACCCGGGAGCCGTCCGGGCTCCAGGAGAAGGGGCCACCGTGGTCTACCCGGCTGTAGAGCTGCTCCAGGGCCGACCCGTCGGAGGCCACGGCCCAGACGTCGCTCCATACCCTTTCCCCCACTTCTTCTGAAACGACGATCAATTGGCCGTCCTCCCGCCACACCGGGAAGTGGTAGTGTCCAGCCGGCCCGTGCTCCGTCACCTGGCGCTGGTTGGAGCCGTCAGCGTCGGCAACCCAGATGCTCTTGTGGTCGCCGCCCGTATAGGCAACGCGAGTGCCGGCCCCGTTCCAGGAGACGGCATGGCAGCCAAAGGTGCAGTTCTTGTTCTGGATGGCGGCCAGGTTGCGGGTGAGGCGCTGCTGCACAGCTTCCCGGAGACCCGCGACCCAGATGTCCATGACCCCGTCGAGATAGCTGTAGTACGCGATCTGGGCGCCACTCGGGCTCCAGGAAGCGAAGGTCTCCTCCCCGGGATCGCTGGTCAACTGGCGCAGGCCGCCGCCATCGGCGTTGAGGACCCAGATGTCCCGGGTCCCAGCGCGGGTGGAGTCAAAGGCCAGGCGGTCGCCATCGGGGCTCCAGGCGGGCCGGCGGTCATCGCCCGGGCCATCGGTGAGCTGGCGGAGGCCCGAGCCGTCGGCATTGATGACCCAGATGTGGTTGACGCTGCCCCCGCTGTTAGACTGGAAGGCCAGGCGGAGGCCATCGGGGCTCCAGGCGGGTCGCAGGTGGTTAGCGGAGTCCTTGGTCAGTTGCCGGGACTCCGAGAGGATGGAGCCGCCGGCCGACTGCGCGGTCGGCCCCTCCGCCATGAACCAGGCCCCTCCCAACACAAAGGCTACCAGGAGGTAGAGGGCTAGGCGCTGCAAAGGTGCTCCGGACATAGGCTAGCTGGCCGCTTGCTGCTGTCGCAGCTTCTGGAAGACCTCGCTCGTGGAAGCGGGCAGGTCAAGGCACAGGATATCGCTCTTGACGATGCCCTGGCGGATGCGGATGTTCACGGGGCAGCGCTCCACACAAGCCGGGCCCCCCTCCCGGAAGTAGCACAGATCGCACTTGACGTAGACGTTCTTCTTGGGGTCGAAGGTGATGCGGCTGGCCTGGCCCAGGACCTCCCTGTTGGTAGCTCTGTTTTCGTCTACGGCGGTGAAGGGGCATGCCCGCTCACACCGGCCGCAGGCGATGCAGGTGCTCTCGTCAATAATGCGCGCCTGGGTCTTGGGTTCGACCCGCAGCGCATCTACCGGACAGACGGGCAGGCATGGCGCTTCGGGGCACTGGAGGCAGGGCTCCTGGAAAAAGGCGCCCCGGTCCGGGTAGTTTCGGATGATCTCCGGGTGGAGCTTTATCGAAGGATCGTCATAGATCCGGATCCGGGGGACGCCGGAGAGTCCCACCTCCTCGTGCGCCCGGGAGCAGACCACCTCGCAGGTCAGGCACCCGATGCAGAGCGAGGGGTCGGGGAAAACCACCCCCGTGGCCTCGGCCATGGGGGGGAACGCCGGGCCCCTGGCTTGGCCCGCTACCCCCAGGGAGAAGAAGGTCACGGCGGCAGCCCCTGCGCCCATCTGGCGCAGGAACTCCCGCCGCGTTACCTCCTGGTTGCCGGTGGTTGGCTGTTCGCCGCCGGAATACTGGTCCTCTGCCATACCGACTTCGCTACGCTCTGTCCTTCGGGCGTTGGTTGGCTCGTCGTGGGGAACTATGCCGCCGCCCTCATCATAAGGCTATGAGGGTAGCGGCACCACCGCCGCCTACGCGCCAGCAGCCTCCAGAAGAGAGCGGCGAATCAGGGTCTTGGCGATCTCCACCTTGTAGGCATTGTCGCTCATGGGGCGCGCTCGCACCAGGGCCTGGTCCGCGGCCTGCTTGGCCAGGGCCTCGTCAATACGTTTGCCCTTGATCACCCCTTCCGCCGCGGTGGAGCGGTGGGGCGTGGGCGCCACGCCACTGAGCACGATCCGACTGTCTTCCACCGAGCCGTTGTTCAGCTTGAGCCAGGTGGCGATGTTCACGATGGCGAAGTCGTAGACGCCGCGGTTAGTCACCTTGAGAAAGGACGACTTGCTGCTGGGGACGGGCGGCGGGATCTGGATTTCCGTGAGCACCTCATCGTGCTGGAGGATGTTCTCCCGGATCACGTCCACCCTAGGCCCCACGAAGTACTCGCTGAAGGGCACCGTCTTCTCACCCTTTGGCCCCAAGATCTTGGCCTTGGCATCCAGGGCCAGCAGGGCCGGGGCGACGTCGGAGGGGTGCACGATGTAGCACAGCTCGCCCTCCAGGATGGCGTGGTACTCGTTCTTCCCCGTAACGGCGAAGCAGAAGTCGCCGCCTTTCTTGTAGCAGTCAAACTCCGCGCCCCGCAGGTACCAGCAGCGGGGCCGCTGGTTGATGTTGCCGCCGATGGTCCCCACGTTGCGGATACCTGGAGAGGCGGGATGCCCCACAGCGCTGGCCAGCAGGGGGTAGTTCTCCTGGACCTCTTTCGCGCTCTCGAGGTCCGTCAGGGTGGCCAGTGAGCCGATGCGCAGCCCCTCATTCCGGCTGAAGCGGATGGCCGCGCCTTCTTTGATGGTGCGGATATCTACGAGGATGTCCCACTGGGGCTCCTTAGCGCCAGTGATGTCGTCCTTGATCCACCCCAACAGGTCGCTGCCGCCGGCGATAGCCTTGGCGGTGGGGTACTTGGCCAGCGCGTTGATCGCATCGCGCCAGGTGGGAGCCGCCAGATACTTAACAGGTCGCATGGTCTTCCCTCCTTCCTGCTCCGCGCTACAGCGACCGCACGGCTTTCAAGATGCGGTAGGGCGTCATCGGTATCTCGCTCAGACGCACCCCCATGGCGTCGTAGATAGCGTTGGCGATGCAGGGACTGGCCGGTATGTTCACCGGCTCACCCAGCCCCTTGGCGCCAAAGGGGCCGAGGACGTCTATGGGCTCCACGGCAATGGTGGTGATCTCCGGCATGGTGGCCATCATGTGGAGCTTGTAGTCGTCCAGGTTGGGGTTGACCACCACCCCGGTGGCGGGGTCGTAGATCATCTCCTCCGTCAACGCCTTGCCCATGCCCTGGATGGCCCCACCGATGATCTGGTTCTCAACCGCTAGGGGATTGATGGCTTTGCCCACGTCGTGGGCCTGCACGATCTTCAGCACTTTGACCATGCCCGTGCCGGGGTCCACCTCCACTTCGAAGAACCCTGCGCCGAGGGTCTTCTGGGAGTAGCCCCTGGGGGCAGGCACCACGGCCTTGCCGATGATGGGCGCCCCCGCGGGCAGGACCACCTGGTCCACCACTACCACGCCTGCGGCCACGGCCTCGGCGATGGTCAGCTTCTTGCTGGGGTCCGCCTTGGCGAAGATGACGCCGTCGGCGATGTCCAGATCGCTCTGGGGCACGTTGAGCTTCAGGGCCGCGCCCTCCAGCAGTTGGGCCCGGGCGTCCTCAGCAGCGGCTTTCACCGCGGAGCCGATGGACTTGGTAGCCCGGCTCCCGGCCACGATGCCCGTGTCTGACGTCACCTCCGTGTCCGGTTTGGTGACGGTGACCCGGCCAACGGCCACCCCCAGCACCTCCGCGGCTATCATGGCGAAGGTGGTGCGCTGCCCTCCTCCCAGGTCGGCGCCGGCCTGAACCACGCGCACCGAGCCGTCCCGGTCAATCTGGCACACCGCGGTCATCGGCACGGACATGGCGCCCTTGTTGCAGAGAAAGGCCATCATCCCCACGCCTCGCTGGGGCTTGGTCAGGTCCCGCTGCTTCCTCCAGCCCTGCCACTTCTGCTTCCAGCCGAAGGCCTCGGCCGCCTTCAACAGGCACTCCCGGACGCCGTTGCTGGAGAAGGGCAGGTTGACCACCTGGTCCACCCGCTCCTCGATGTTCTTGAGGTAGAGGTCTAGGGGGTCCATGTTCAGCTTCTCCGCCGCCTGGTCTACCAGGATGGCGAAGGCGAAGTTGCCCGAAGGCTCGCCCACGGTGCGGAGGGCGCCCGAGATGCCGGTATTGGTGTAGGGGGCATAGCCGATGACGTCCACGTTGGGGCACTTGAAGATCCTGATGGCCGACTCGAAGTCGTCGGCGTTGGAGCGGGCCCCCGAATCCCCGGTGGCGACCCAGGCGCGGCTCTGGAGGGCTACCATGGCGCCGTCCCTCTTGAAGCCCAGCCGCAGCTCCTGATACTTGGGGTAGTTGTGGGTACACTCCAAAAAGACGTCCTTGCGGGTCAGCTCATAGCGCACCGGCCTTCCCGCTTTCTTGGCCAGGAGAGCCGCGATCATGTGGTAAGGATAGGCCCTGGTCTTGTCCCCGAAGCCGCCGCCGGTGTACTCGCTGATGAGCCGCACCTTGCTGTGGGGCATTTTCAGGGTGTCGGCAATGACGTCCCGCTGCCGGTGCACGTACTGGCTGGAGGTCCAGATGGTGAGCTTATCCCTCTCCCACAGGGCCGTGGCGTTGTGGGGCTCCATGGCCACGTGCTGCTCCCAGGCGGTCTGGCTGGTCCCCTCGACGATAACATCTGCTTCAGCAAAGCCTTTGGCCGCGTCGCCCCGCTTGTAGACGAAGGGGTCCCGAGGGGCGTTGCTCCTGTAGCGGCTGTTGACCAGAGGCGCGCCGGGCTTCATGGCGTCCCGGGCCTCCAGCACAAAGGGGAGTTGCTCGTACTCCACCTCGATAAGCCGCAGGGCCGCCTCCGCCACGCCCTCGTCCACCGCGGCCACCGCGGCCACGGCCTCGCCATGGTGGGAAGGCTCCTCGGCCAGGATGGGCGGGTCCATGGTCGGGCAGTCTTTGGGGGTGAGCACGGCCATGACGCCGGGCAACTGCTCCGCCTTGCTCACGTCCAGCCGCTTCACCTTGGCATGGGGGTAGGGGCTGCGGAGCACCCGGGTGTACAGCCCTGAGGCGGGGTAGACGTCCACGGGAAAGGTGGCCTTGCCCGTGACCTTCTCGTAGCCGTGCATGTCGGGCAGGCGCGTGCCGACCGCCGTAGACGCCAGGGCGGCGGCGGCCGCTTCCGCCCGGGCCCGATCTATGCGCTGCTGGGCAGCGGTGGGCGCCGCCTCCTCACCTCGCATCACCCGCTCCACCTGAGTGAAGCCATAGAGCTCTTTGGAGTACTCCTCCAGCTCCAGCATGAGCGGGGTGGGGTTGCGTAGCGTACCGAACTCCCAGTGGATAGGCGCCAGGGTTTTCTTGGTCTTTGCCATGACTCAGCCTCCTCTTGCCGATGCTAGGCTGATTTCATCTTCGTGGCGGCGTCCTTCACCGCGGCAAAGATGAAGGCGTAGGCACCGCACTTGCACAGGTTGCCCGAGAGCTCCCGCCGGATCAGGTCGTCCGACGGGTTTGGCGCCCGGTTCAGGAGCGCTACCGTGCGCATGATCTGCCCTGGCGTACAGAAGCCGCACTGGAAGCCCATGTGGTCCCAAAAGGCCTGCTGCACAGGATGGAGCTTGCCGTCTTTCTCCATCCCTTCGATGGTGATGATCTTCTTGCCCTGCTCCCGCACCGCCAGGGAGGAGCAGGAGTTGATGGCAACGCCATCCACCAGCACGGTGCAGGCGCTGCATTCCGAGTAGTTGCAGCCCAGCTTGGTGCCCGTGAGGCCCAGGTCCTGGCGCAGCGCCTCTAACAAGGTCTTGTTGGCCTTGGCGTAGACCTCGTAGTCCTTGCCATTCACGTTCAGGGTGATGAGCTGGGCATCCACCGGCTCCCCGGAGGGCCTGGCCGGCGCGCCCGGCAGGCCGGGCGCTTGGGGCAGCGCGCCGCCCGCCACAGCGATCACTCCAGAGGTGGCCACAACCCCTACCGCGCCGCCCGCCACCGCGCCCGTGAGAAACGCGCGCCGGCTGATGGTCGTGCCCAACAACCCCTGGCTTCCTTGCTGGTTTTGCCCCTCCTGAGCTCTTTCCTGGGGTTCGGGTCCTCCCTCCTCGACGAGGTCCCTATCCTCGGCCATTCCTGCGCCTCCTTCCTGCGGCACTGGAGCACCTCCAGCCACTGGCCGACCTCAAGCCCTCCTCTGTGTGGTTAGGCCAGGTCGACCCCAATCACTTTAATAATTATATCTACTATGTCAAGAGGAGTATATTATAAGAGGAGTATATTATGATGAGGCGGTTATTCACCGGTCTCCCACGCTCTGGGACAGAAAGGAGACGTCCATGCCCTTCGGGTTCGGCCCTTTGGAGCTCTTTTTGCTGCTGGTCATTGTCCTCATTATCTTTGGGGTGGGCAGACTGCCGCAGGTGGGGGGAGCTCTGGGCAAGAGCATCCGGGACCTCCGCCGCGCCGTGCACGACGAGCCTGGAGAATCCCCCCAGTCCAGGAGTAACGAGCACTAGCCGCCTTGGGCCCTCGGGCAGGAAAAAACAGCGGTGCGGCTTTCGGCTCAGCTGTCAAGCCCGCAGTGAAAAGCGGAGAAGCCGTTGCTGGCTCCTCCGCTTCTTGTGGCGGTGTGCTAACGGGCGGCGCTAGTCGCCCCTGGGCAGACCAAGCCCCCGGGTGGCGATGATGGTGCGCTGGATTTCCGCAGTCCCCGCCCCAAACATCCCGCCCCAGCAGTTCAGGTACTCGAACGTGCGCCTGCCCCCCATCTGGGCGTGCTTGGACCCCTTAAACATCTGCCCGTAGAGACCCATGATCTGCATGGCCACGTTCTCGATGCGCAGGGTGAGCTCGGTGCCGAAGACCTTGCCCGTAGAGGCCTCGTTGCTGAAGGGCTTGCCCGCCTGCTGCAGGGATGCGATGCGATAGGAGATGTACCGAGAGACGTCTATCTCGATCGCGACCTGCGCTAACCGGCTGCGCACTCCAGGCTCTTTGGCCAAGGTGTGGCCGTTGCGGCGCGTCGTCTTGGCGTAGGTGACCAGGTCTTCCAGGACCCGCTTTGCGGCGGCGGCCCGGCTTGCGCCAGAGCGCTCGAAGTCCAGGGAGACCGCCATCTGGTACCACCCCCGGTTTTCCTCGCCCACCAGGTTCTCTTTGGGAATGCGCACATCGTCCAGGAAGACCTCGGGATGAGTGGCGTACCCGGACATGGTCTTCATGGGGCGGACGGTGATGCCGGGCGTCTTCATGTCCAGCACAAAGAGGGAGATGCCACGGTGTTTGGGGGCGTCCGGGTTGGTGCGGGCGGCAAGCCAGCCATAGTCGGCCAGGTCCGCACCACCGTTGAAGATCTTCTGGCCGCTGACCACGTATTCGTCGCCGTCTCGCCGGGCGCGGGTCACCAGGGATGCCAGGTCCGACCCGGCGCCCGGCTCAGTATACAGGGTGCAGAAGTCGATCTCGGCGCCGGTGATCGCCCGGAGATACTTCTTCTTCTGCTCCTCGGTGCCGTAGATCAGGATAGCAGGCCCCACCCAGGCCACACCCTGGCCACCGGCAGGGGCGCCGAAGTAGGCGGTCTCTTCGGAGAAGATCATCTGCTGGAAGACCGTGGCAGACTGGCCGCCGTACTCCTTTGGCCAGGCCATGGCCAGCCAGCCTTTGGCGGCCAGCTTCTTCCGGAACTGCTTGTAGAACTCGTACGCCTCCGGGAACTCCCGGATGTCCTGTACGTCATCCCACCAGGCGGGTATCTCTCGCATCAGGAACGTTCTGACTTCGTTCCGGAACGCCTCGTCTTCGGCGGTGAAGGTGTAGTCCATGGCGCGACTCCTTTGGTCCTGGTCCAGAACCGTCTATGCCATAAAGCGAGGGGGCCGGTCAGGGCCGCTCCGCCAGTGCTGTGTAGAGGTCGACCGCCCCCGCGGCCACGGCCGGAGACCGAAACCCTGAGGGGAGGCCCGTTCCGAAAACGGGCCTCCCCTCAGCCGCTGGTCTTGCTTAATCCAGCCGCCCGGCCTCTTCTCGCGTGGTGCGGCCGATGCCAATGCGGCGCGCCATGATCAGCTTCTGCACGTCGGCCGTACCGCCCGGGTGCACGCCCACGATCCCGGAGCGGGACTGGGCCTCCACGTAGCCGTCGGCCGCGCCCCACGTTGGGTCGTTGGTCAGGGCCGCGTAGCCCAGCAACTGGACGTTGAGCCCGGTCAGCCGCAGCCGGGACATCTTGCCGAAGTAGGACGACTGCGGTCCGCCGTAGGACCGGGGCTTCCTGGCATGTACCAGGTAGAAGTTGCGCAGCCCGAAGAGACGAGTGATCTCCGCGTCCGCAAAGATCTCCGTCATAACGTCCCGGGCATCGGAGTCCTTGGCGATGGGCGCTCCATCCACCGTGGCGCTGGCGCAGTAGTTCAGCAGCCGCTCCAGGAAGCGGTTCCGTCCGATGCGGCCACCACCACCGTGCTCGACCTCCAGGTGCGTCGTGGCCACCTTCCAGCCGTTGTTCTCGCCGCCGATGAGGTTGAAGGCCGGCACCCGAACGTTGTCGAAGAAGACGCTGTTCTTGTGGCCCTCATTGTCGGATCCCAGCAGGTCCAGGGGCATGATGGTGATGCCCTGTAGCGTGGCGGGGATCATGAACCAGCTCACGTTCTCATGGCGGGGAGCTTTCGGGTCCGACATGCAGATGGTCCAGAACTGGTCGACCCCGTGGGACGATCCCACGAAGGTCTTGTGGCCGTTGATGACGTAGTCGTCCCCGTCCTTGACCGCCAGGGTCTTCACGCTGGCCAGATCGGAGCCGGCCTCCGGCTCCGTCAGCAACTGCCAGGAGACCACTTCCCCTTTGAACATGGGGTTCAGGAAGGACTTCTTCTGCTCCTCTGAGCCCCAGACCAGGATGGCGGAGGCGCCCACCCGCGCGCCGGAATCGTAGTAGGGAGAAGTCGAGAGCTCGTAGCGCTCCAGCTCCTCCTCCAGAATGATCGCATGGTCTCCGGAGAGACCACCGCCGCCGTACTCCTTGGGCATGGTTGGCCAGAGCCAGCCCTTCTCGCCCAGCTTGCGGCCGACTTCCCGCCGCTTGAGCCACTGCTCGTAGCCACCTTCACCGGGGCCAGACTTGATCCCTAACGGCGGGATGATTCGCTCCAGGTAGGAGCGTACCTCCGTGCGGAAGACTTCCTGCTCAGGGGTGTACGCCAACTCGAATTCCATCCGGTCTCCCTCCTTTGGCCTATCAGCTTCCAGTGCCTTGGACGTTGGCCCCAATGTGCTAGAAACGCAGGAATTTGTCAAGGGGGCGTTGTCGTTGCTCAGGGATATTGTCCGGGGGTAACTGCTCTGTGAAAATGTCAGTCTATGAAAGGACTGATGGTGACTGGATGGCATTTTCCTTGATTGCTATGGCGGACAGAATCACTGATGGTCTACAGGCAAAGGTGGGGGCCCGCCGCCGCAACCACAGGGGGGCTGTGCTACACTGGGGGCGCTACGCTGGACACCCAGGAGGCCTGGACTCGCAGTGTCCTCCCTTCTCACGGCCGTCTTCACAAGCGCAGCCCGGCTGCTCCTTGGCCTGCTCCTGGCCGCCGTGGCGGGCTGTGCCCTGGCATCTCCCGATGGCCCGCCGAGCCAGACGGGAGAGATGACCCCGTCGCCCACCGTCGGGAGCGCCACCACCGCGCCCGCCGCGACGGCCAGGCCCTTCCGTCCGGTGGTGGAGACGGTGGCCAGCGGCTTGGAGGTGCCCTGGGCGCTGGCCTTCGCTCCCGATGGCCGTCTCTTCTTCACCGAGCGCCCGGGGCGTATTCGGGTGCTGGTAGGAGGGCAGGCGCAAGGTGCCTCCGTAGCTACACTGGCCGTCGCGCCCGTGTCCGAGGCCGGTCTCATGGGCCTGGCCCTGGACCCCGCCTTTCAGCGGAACGGCCACCTCTACGTCATGTATACCTATCGGGACCAGGGGAGGCAGCTCCGCAACCGGGTCACCCGCCTCACAGAGCGGTCCGGCCGCGCGGGCGACGAGCGAGTGCTGCTGGACAACTTGCCCGGCGCCAACATCCACGACGGCGGGCGCCTGAAGTTTGGCCCTGATGGTAAGCTCTACATCACCATGGGAGACGCGGCCCAGCCGGCCCTGGCGCAGCGTCTGGACAGCCTGGCGGGGAAGGTGCTGCGCCTCAACCCCGACGGCTCCATCCCACCGGACAACCCCTACCCGGGCTCGCCCATCTACTCCTTCGGCCACCGGAATCCCCAGGGACTGGCATGGCACCCCACCACCGGCACACTGTACAGCACCGAGCATGGTCCCGTGGGCAACGACGAGGTGAACCTGATTCAGGCGGGCGCCAACTACGGCTGGCCTGAGGCGCAGGGGCTGGCAGGGGATCCGCGCTTCACCGGTGCGCTGCTCACCTTCAATCCCGCCGTTGCGCCCAGCGGAGCCGTGTTCTACCAGAGCGACACCCTGTGGGCCTGGAGGGGCGACTTCTTCTTCGCAACCCTGACGGGGGAGAGTCTACGACGGGTCTCCTTCCAGGGACCGGACTTCCGTCTGGTGAAGCAGCAAGAGCCGCTGTTCCACCAGGAGTATGGCCGCCTGCGGGACGTAGTCCAGGGGCCCGAGGGCGCGCTCTATTTTGCCACCAACAACCGGGATGGCCGGGGCCGCCCCGATCCGCAGGACGACCGCATCCTGCGGATCGTACCGGGTGGATGATCCCTCCCATCATCGGTCGCAGCCAGGAGTCGTCGGAGAAGGAGCATCGTGACCAGCTACAGGCAATTGGCCACCGGCCGCCGGAGGCGAGGCTCCCTCGGAAGGTCTGCGTCGCCAGAGCCGGAGCTGCGTATCAAGGAGTTCCTGGCCCTGTTGCCGGAGCTGGTGGGCCAGCAACTCCCCGGCCCGCTAGGAGACTTCCGCGTCCGTGGCCCGGTCTTCAGCCTGGTGGCCTTCTACTATGGCGAAGACCTTCGCATCCACTACGAGGTCTGGGTGCAGCGCCGCACCAACCGCCTGGAGATGGGCCTCCACTTCGAGGCCGAGCCCGAGGTCAACGCGCGCTGGCTCGCGCACTATAGTCGCTATGCGACCCATATCCTCGCGGCCCTGGGCCCTGGCGTGGAAGGAGAGCAGTGGACGGAGCGGTGGACCCGCCTGCATGAGACGCAGACCCTCGAACCGCTCTCGGCAGCGTATGCAGCCAGGGTTGCGGCGCGCCTGGTCGCCTTTGTCCGGGTGCTGGAGCCGCTCCGTAGCGTCCAGGGAGCGCCGCGATGAATCAGCCCGGTCCGGTGAACCCGCCGGAAATCGTACGGCTCATCTGCCTGGTCCATGGCGTGGGCAGCCAGCCCAAAGGGGAGTTCCTGGAGCAGGTGGTGGCGCCCCTCATGCGCTGGGTGGCCGCCTGGCCCGGCGTGGGGCCGGCGGAGTTCCGCGCCCAACTCCGTCCCGAGCAGGGGCCGGCCAGGGCCACAGTGCGCATCGTCTTCCCCCGGCGCACCGAACGCTGGGAGTTCGTAGAGGCCCACTGGGCCAGCGCCTTCTATCCGGAGGCAGAGCCGGCAGTGCTGACCTGGGGCTACCGGATGCTGCTGGAGCTACCAGAGATCGTGCCAAAGATGCTGCGGGAAGTCTTCGGCGACGACCCTCCGCCACGCCTGGACCCGGCCTATCGCCCGCTGCCCAAGGCCTTCCCTTCCCGACTCTACGACTGGCTGGTTGGGTCCGTCCTGGGCATCGTGTGGCACGCCTTTTACCTGGCTGCCCTGGCCCTGGGGGTGGCCTTCTTCCTGCTGTCGCTGCTCCCGTCCTGGCTCCTGGCGCCGGACCTGGCCCGGCGGGTGCTGCGAGGGTTGATGGAGACCCTGGTGGCTGGCATCGGCGATCTCCTGGCCATGGCCCGTAACCCCGCTTCACTGGCCTCTATCTCCAACACCCTGGCCGAAGCCATCCGACCGCACCTGGCGCCCACGGACGGAACAGCTCCTCCTGCCAGCCTGGTGGTGCTGGCCCACTCCGGCGGCGCCACGGCAGCCTTTTACAGCCTGAGCGGCGCGGACTTTTGGCGCAGCGTGGCCGGCGCCGATGGTCCACCCATCCCTACCACGCTGATCACTGCGGGAAGCTCCCTCAACTTCGCCTGGCTCACCCGCCGCTGGCTGGTAGGAGCGGCACAGCAACCTCTGTGGCGGCGGCAACTCCCTGCGGGCCTGCGCTGGGTGGACGTCTACACCCGCTACGATCCCGTCCCCCATGGCCAGCCCAGAGACGACCTGGTAGGGGCTGTCCGGGGCGGCGCCGAGCTGAACGTGGTGCGGGTGGTGAACCACGATAGCTTCTTCGACGACCACGGGGCCTACTGGGAGAACTACCTGGAGTTTGTCCCCCGCTTCGCCTACGAGATCATGGGGCAGGATGCGGCGGCTCTGCGCAGGATCGATTGGGACGGGATCCGCAGCCGGCGCAGACGCGTCGGCGCCCAGACCTTCCTGCGCCTGCTGGCCGCCGCGCTCAGCCTGGGCGCGCTGGCCGCCTACCAGGGCGAGGCCTACCAGGCCACCAGCGGGCTCCTCTCCGCCGCAGCCGCCAGCTCGCCCGGCCTTCTGGCCACGCTGCTGACCTCTCTGGCAGCGAGCCAGCCCCTGGTCCTGCTACTGGACTACGGGGTGCTGGCGGTCCTGCTCGCCGCGCTGCTGAAACTGGCGCAGTCGGTCTCCGCGACGCTGGTGGACCGCCCTTACGAGCCGGAGGGGCCAGCCTCATGAGAAGCGGGCGACGGCCATCTCCAGCACCACCAGGGCGCCCAGGGCCGCCTGCACGTTCAGGGCCTGCCGCTGGCGGGCTGCCAGCGCCTCCAACAAGGCCGGCGCATCAGGCGGCGCCTGGCCGGCCACCGATGCCCGGGCGATCTCGGCGACCCTGAGGGTGACGGGCCGGGTCACGGCCTGGCCAATGCCATAGATGACCAGTGTACCCACCAGCCCCCCAAAGATGGCCCAGCCCCAGGTGGAGGTGAAGAAGTGCTCCATGCGGGTCACCCGCCCCGCAAGGGCCACGTTCACAATCCCAGAAGCTATGGTCACCTCCGCCAGGCGGAGGATTATAGGGATGCTCCAGGGACCCACCTCCATGATCACCAGGCCACGCACCGTGGGGGGCGTGCGCATCAGAGCGGGCAGAAGCAAGAACCGCAGGTAGAAGATGCTGCCCAACCACGCGATGCCGGCCAGGATGTGAATATACATGACGAGGCTGTTCAGCCAGCTCATCGTCCCTCCTTGGTTGGTTGTATCGGTCACGGCGGCCTGGTGACCACCGTGACCATCCAGGATAGCAGAAACCGGCCCACCCTTTACGGGTGGGCCGGTCGGAAAGGCCCGTTGTAGCCCGGCTAGGCGGGCTTGAATTTGACCAGGGTGCACTCAGGCGTCACGTCGTCGAAGGTGGCCATCAGCGGCATGTCCACCTTCAGGTCGTCGGGGATGGCGCAGCCCACCACGTTGGAGATCATGCGCACGCCCTCCTCCAACTGGACGATGGCGTAGGCATAGGGCACGTCGTCGGCGAAGGCCGGGTTTTGGGGCTGACGCACCACCGTAAAGGTGTGCAGGTGCGCCCGCCCGCTGACCGGCGTCCACTCCCACTGGTCCCGCTGGTAGCAGTTGGGGCACTCCTGCCGGGGATACCAGAAGTAGAGGTTGCACCGCTTGCAGCGGGGGATCACCAACTCGTGGCGCTTGGTCGCCTCCCAGAAGGGCTCGGTGAGGGGATAGTCCTCCGCTCGTGGTAGGGGTTTGCGGTATTCTGCCATCGTCGTGTCCTCGCAGCGTTGTCTGGTCTGGCTGGCTTAGAGGGTAGCACTCGAACCGAGCACTAGCGTGCACATCACGCTGGCAGTGCCTCCTCAGCCATTCACCAAGCAAAGGTCGTTCTTGGCTATCTGTCTAGGCCCGGCCCGGCCCATAATCTGGCGCGCCGCCTCGATGACCTGCTTGATGCCGCCCCCGCCGCCGCCCACCGGCTGCCCACCGGAGATCTGGCCGCCGTTGGTGTTGATGGGGAAGCCGCCCTTGTAGGTGGTGTCGGTGCTGGCGTAGAAGGGGCCGATCTCTCCCTTGGGGCAGATGCCGGCGTCTTCAAGGCACATCATTACCAGGATGGTATAGCAGTCGTAGAACTCGGCGAACTGCATATCCCGGGCGTTGTAGCCGGACATGCGCAGGGCCACCGGCGCGGAGAGCGCCACCGGGCTGGTGGTGACGTTCCGCTCCATGAAGATCGTGTCGTGGCTGGTGGCGGGGCCGCCTGCGCCCAGGACGTAGACTGGCTTGTTGGGGAGGGCCCGGGCCCGCTCTGCCGAGGTCATGATCCACGCGCCGGCGCCAGCGCAGGGCATGACGCACTCCAGCAGGTGTAATGGATCATTCGTGAAGCGGGAGTTCAGCACGTCCTCGATGGTGATGGGCTGGCCCGAGAAAGCCGCGTTGGGGTCCAGCAGCGCGTTGAAGCGCTGGTCCACGGAGCATTTGGCGAACTGCTCCTGGGTGGTCCCGAACTCGTACATGTGGCGCTGCTTGATGAGGCCATAGCCGCCATTGGCCGCCACCACCGGGCCGTAGGGAGACTCCCACTCGGTGCCTCTGCTGGCGGGGCCGCCACCACCCCTGGGCTGTGCCGACATCTGCTGGGGATTGCGGAAGCCGCCGGGCTGCTGCCCGCCCGCCTCTGGGTCGCGGGTGCCCCCCATAACGCATAGGATGTAGTCGGCGTAGCCCGCCGCGATCGCGGCCGCCCCCGCGGACACCGCACCCGTAGCGGTGGCGCCGTGCAACGTCATGGATTGGGTGTACTTAGGGCTGAGCTGCATGTACTCCGCCACGGTGAGGGAGTTGAAGCCCTCCTGGCAGAGCAGTCCATCGATCTGGTCCTTGCGGAGCCCGGCGTCGCGGATGGCGCCGTTGGCCGCCTCCGCCAGCATAGACCAGTTGCTGCGGCCGGGGTAGTTGCGACGGGTGGGAATCTCGTGATAGCCGACGATGGCTGCCGCGCCACGAATGCTCATGGCAAGTCCCCTCCTTGTTCAGATACGGGCCAGCTCACGATCGTGGCCGCAGTCTACAACCTGGTCTACGCATTGTCAACGACTATACGCCCACGGCGGGGACAAGGCTGCGGCAATGGGATCTGCGCGCACCCCACAACATTGCCTTGACCACCCTGCACTGACTTGCTAGAATAAAGTGACTCAGGCCAGGTCGGCCTGCGTCGCTGCGAGCAAGCCCAACAGGAACCAAGGGGGACGCCCTGAGGGCCATCCCCCTCTTTGTTGCGATGCTCCCTCGGGATGTCACCAGACGACAGGACCTGAACCTATGCCGCCCAGACTCTACACCGCCCTCGACCGCAACGCCATCGCCCATGCGGTACGGGCCATCATCGAAGCCATCGGGGAGGACCCCCACCGGGAGGGGCTGCGGGAAACGCCCGCCCGCATCGCCGAGATGTACGCCGAGCTCTTCTCCGGGATCTATGAGGACCCCATCGCAGTGCTGGCAGAGACCTTCGACGAGGGCCACCAGGAGATGGTCATCCTGAAAGACATCCCCTTCTACTCCATGTGCGAGCACCACTTCCTTCCCTTCTACGGTGCAGCCCACGTGGGGTATATTCCCAGGGGCAAGGTGGTGGGGATCAGCAAGCTGGCCCGGGTGGTAGAGATCCTGGCCAAACGCCCCCAACTCCAGGAGCGACTGACCAGCCAGATCGCCGATACTATCGAGGAGGGGCTGCGCCCGGCCGGTGTGGCGGCGGTGGTGCAGGCGGAGCACCTGTGCATGACCATGCGGGGCATCAAGAAGCCCGGCAGTACCGTGGTCACCTCCGCCACCCGGGGGGTATTCCGCACCAACGGCAAGACCCGGGCGGAGTTCATGGCCCTGGTGGAGGGCCGTTGATCATGGCCTATGCTGTAGCGCCGAGCACCTACGAGAGCCTGCGGGAGGCCTGGAAAGGCCTGCTGCCCCGGGCTGCGACCAACACGCTGTTTGTCACCCCCTGCTGGCAGCGCCTCTGGTGGAAGCACTTCGATGGCCAGCGCGAGTCGCTGTATCTGGGTATCCACGACGACGGTGAGCTGGTGGGCATTGCCCCCCTGATGAACGATGGCCAGGACCTGGCCATCATCGGCAGCACCGAGGTGTGCGACTATCGGGACCTGGTGCTCATGGAAGAGCACTGTACCCGCGCCCTGCCGGCCCTCTTCTCCTACATGGAAACCCTGACGTGGAGCACTTTCGTGCTCCACAGTCTTCCCGCGGCATCCCCCACCCTGGCCTACCTCCGAGAGCTCTCTCAGGACCCCCGCTACCAGGTCTCCATCCAGCAGGAAGATGTCTGCCCCCGCGTGGAGCTCCCCGCCGACTGGGATACTTACCTGGGGCAGCTCAGCAAGAAAGATCGTCACGAGCTGCGCCGCAAGTTCCGCCGCCTCATGAACGCGGGGGACGTGCGGATGCGCGCCCTGCCCCTCACGGAGGGCCTGGGCGCCGAGTTGGACGGGTTCTTCCGCCTGATGCGGGACAGCCGGGAGGAGAAGGCGGCCTTCCTCACTCCCCAGAAGGAGGCCTTCTTCCGGGACGCCGTGGAGACGCTGATGGAGCGGGGCACCGCCAAGCTCTTCACCCTGGAGGTGGATGGCGCCCGGGCGGCCTCGGTGATCTGCTTCGACTACAATAACGAGCGGCTGCTTTACAACAGCGGCTTCGACCACCAGTACGCCCATCTCAGCGTGGGGCTCCTGCTGAAGGCCTGGGTGCTGCGGGACGCCATCGAGAGCGGCCTGCGGCGCTTCGACTTCCTGCGGGGCGACGAGCCCTACAAATACGACCTGGGTGGGGTGGACTACCCCGTGTACCAGTGCGCCATTCAGCGGATTTGAGGCCCAACCAACCCTATGCGCGTAGCAGTCATTAGCGTTCACGGCTGTCCCCTCCTCCAGCCGGGGAGCCGCGAAGCGGGCGGGATGAACGTGTACCTGGCCGCGCTGAGCCAGGAGTTGGCCCAGCGGGGTGTGGAGCTGGACATCTTCACCCGCTGGCATGCGCCGGAGGACCCCCAGGTGCTGGACCTGCGGCCGGGCCTTCGGGTGATCCACCTGGAGGCGGGCGGGCGCTCGGCCCGACCCAAGGAGGACCTCTATCGCCTGCTGCCGGAGTTCCTCCGGAGTCTCATGGTATTCCAGCGAGCGCAGCGCCTCTCCTACGACCTGGTCCACTCCCATTACTGGCTCTCCGGCTGGGTGGGCGGCGTCCTGCGGCGGCAGTGGGGAGTGCCCCACGCGGTCATGTTCCACACCCTGGGGGCCGTGAAGAACCAGATGCGGGCAGGGGAGCGGGAGCCCGAGAGGCGTATCCGCATGGAGCAGCGGATCATAGCCCGGGCCGATGCCGTGGTGGTGGCTTCCAGCCAGGAGGAGCACCAGATGACCCGGCTGTACCAGGTGCCTCCGGGACGGGTCCACGTTATCCCCGGCGGCGTAGACCTGGACCTCTTCCGACCCATGGACCAGCGGCTGGCCCGACGGGAGCTGGGGCTTAACGGCGAAAAGATCCTGCTCTTTGTGGGCAGGCCGGACCCCCTGAAGGGGCTGGACATTCTGCTCACGGCCGCAGCGCAGCTCGAGCATCCCGCGGGCGTGCGGGTGCTGGTGGTGGGTGGCCAGGGCGGCGCCCCGGCGGAACTTCCGGAGGCGCCGCGCGACGCGGCAGCCCCAGGGCCGCAGCCTACGGTCAGCTATCACGGCAGCGTGGCCCACCAGATGCTGCCCTACTTCTATAACGCCGCGGATGTGTGCGTGGTGCCCTCGTACTACGAAAGCTTTGGCATGGTGGCGGTGGAGGCCATGGCCTGCGGCACGCCCGTGGTGGCGGCCCGCGTGGGCGGCCTCCAGAGCACCGTGCGAGACGGTGAGACCGGTTTCCTCATCCCCTGGCACTGCCCGGAGCCCTACGCCGAGCGGCTGGAGCTGCTGCTGGGCAACGATGCGCTGCGGACGAGCCAGAGCATCGCGGCCCGGGCCGCGATGCAACCGTTCGGCTGGGCCACCGTGGCGGAGCAGGTGCTGGGGGTATACCGGGAGCTGACAGGCGCCTAGCTAGTGTGGCGGATGAGAACAGGCAACAAGTACCAACTCAGCGTCTAGCAAAAGGAGTCGAGACATGGCCGAAGAAGAGGCCCCAGGAGCATGGGCCAGCAAGGTCATGGTGGTTATGGCGCATCCCGATGACCCCGAGTTTAGCTGCGGGGGCACCATCGGCAAGTGGGCACGAGAGGGCAAGGAGATTCTGTACGTCCTCTTTACCCGGGGTGACAAGGGCACCAGCGATCCTGAGATGACCTCGGAGCGGCTGGCGCAAATCCGGGAGCAGGAGCAACGGGCGGCGGCCAGGACCCTGGGCGTGAAGGATGTGATCTTCCTGGGCCACCCAGACGGCGGCGTGGAGGACACGCCCGAAGGTCGGGGGCAGGTGGTGCGCCTACTGCGCATGCACCGGCCCGACATCGTGGTCACCATGGACCCCCACCGGCGCTACTGGCAGCACCGGGACCACCGCAACGCGGCCACCATGGCCCTGGACGCCTGCTATCCCTACGTGCGAGACCACCTTTTCTACCCGGAGCACAAGGCGGAGGGGCTGGAGCCCCACAAGGTGGGCGAAGTCTTCATCGCAGGGGCAGAGGAGGCCGATACCTTCATCGATATCTCAGATTCCTTCGAGCGGAAGATCGATGCTCTGCTATGCCACAAGAGCCAGGTGGGCGATGGCCCCCGAGAGGCCTTTGTGGAGCGCTACCGCACCATGGGGAGGCGACTCCAGGTCAAGATACCGGAGGGGTTGCAGCCGGGTATGGTGGAGGCGTTTCGCCGCATAGATTACCGCCGGCGATAGGCGGCCTGAGCTCGCCAGGGTATAATAGAACAGCGCGACAAATGAACGGTGGCGTTTCTTTTGACAGCTTGGTTTGACTGTGCGCTATCAGGCCGCTGAAAAACCGCTCATGGTGAGCCTGTCGAACCATGAGCCGCTCGTCCTTCGACAGGCTCAGGACGAGCGGTAATTGCTCTATCCGCAACCTGCTAAGCCATCGGGCGGGCCTGGCAACGGCAGATGGTTGCTCGTGCGTGAGCGTGGAGATAGATCATGGCCAAGATGTCGCTGTACCTCTTCTCGGCGGCCTTCATCGCGCTGATCGTCGCCTTCGGGTTCCACCTGTGGTACACGTTGAAGCAACGCCAGGGCATCGGCCTGCTGGCTACCATGTTCACCTGGATGGGCGCCCTCTTTCTGGCCGGCGCCTGGGTCACCCGCTGGGTGGCCACGGGGCACGCTCCCTACTCTAACATGTACGAGTACAGCATGAGCTTTGCCCTGGGCACCACCGTCTCCTACGCCATCCTGGAGCGACGGTACCACGCTCGTAGCCTGGGGACCTTCGTGCTGCCCGTGGCCATTGGGCTGCTGGCCTACGCCACCACGGTGCCCTCCGCCATCGAACCGCTGATACCGGCCCTCCAGAACCAGGAGCTGCTGACTATCCACGTGGCCACAGCCATCATCTCCTACGGCGTCTTTGCCGTGGCCTTCGGCGCGGCGGTGATGCAGCTCCTCCAGGGGCCCCGCAGCCGCTTCACCCGGCTCCCAACGGCGGCCACCCTGGAGGAGGTGAGCTTCCGGGCCGTGGTGGTGGGCGTCCCCTTCTTTATGCTGCTGCTGGTGCTGGGGGCTTACTGGGGCAACATTGCCTGGGGCCGCTACTGGGCCTGGGACCCCAAGGAGACCTCTGCCCTGGTGACCTGGCTCATCTATGCTGCCTATCTGCACACCCGGAACCTCACCGGGTGGAGAGGCGCCCGGAGCGCGCTGCTCCTGGTGGTGGGCTTTGTGGCGGTGCTCTTCACCTACTTTGCGGTGAACCTCTGGGTCGTCGGGCTGCACAGCTACGCCGGCGTGTAGGCTTGACAATTCCTTCGAAGTGGAGTCAAATCACTCCTAGTGAGTGGTTGAGGGTTGCATCACCAACAAGGAGGCATTTCGCATGGAATTTGAGCTGGCGTATACGCCCGAGCAGGAGGCCTTCCGCAAGGAGGTGCGTACCTGGCTGGAGGCGATCGTACCGGCAGGCATCTCGCAGTCGCCCCGGGAAGAAGATCACCCGCGGGAAGAGTGGGAGAAGCGCCGAGAGGTGGGCCGAAAGCTCGGCACCAAGGGGTGGCTGTGGCCCACCATGTCGCCGGAGTACGGCGGCGGTGGCCTGACCATGGACCACGCCATCATCCTGGACGAGGAGCTGGAGCGCCTCGGCCTCTCCAGTCCGCCCTACTACGACTCCGGCGGACGCATGGGCGCGCCCTCCATTCTGGTGTGGGGCACCGACGAGCAGAAGAAGGCCTTCCTGCCGCCCATTTTCAAGGGCGAGTTGGTCTCCTGGCAGCTGCTCACGGAACCTGAGGCCGGCTCCGACCTGGCCAGCGTCCGCACCCTGGCGACCAAGGATGGCGACGATTACGTCATCAATGGCCACAAGACCTTCGTGGGCGGCGCGCATGGCGTGGATCAGCTCTGGACCATCTGCATGACAGACCCCAAGGCGCCCCGCCACGAGAACGTGAGCTGGTTCATGATCCCGGCCAACCTGCCCGGGATCACCATCATGCCGCTGGACCTCATGGGCTCCGGCGGTGAGGGCGGCGCGCCCGGCGGCCACAAGAACAGCGTCTTCTTCGATAACGTGCGGGTGCCCTCCTTCAACCTGGTGGGGGGCGAGAACAACGGCTGGAAGGTTGCCACCACCCACCTGGAGATCGAGCACGGCGGCGGTGGCCGTATCGGCCGGAACCTCTTCGAAGAGCGGCTGATGCACTACTGCAAGGCCACCCTGCGGGATGGGGCGCCCACCAGCAAGGACCAGGACGCCCGGGACCTGCTGGCCGACCTGCACGCGGAGGCGGAGATCAACCGGCTCTTTGGGCTGCGCAACTTCTGGCTGGTGCATGCCCGAAAGCCCCGCTCCTACGGAGGCCCGCAGTCCTCGTACTACCGCAAGATGACCGGCCTGGCCAACACGGGCCGCATCGGCAAGCTCCTGGGCTACCAGGCCCTCACGGGCGATGCCCAGTGGGGTGCGGCCGACGGGTATGCCGAGGCGCAGCAGCGCTCCGGCATCGTGGCGGTGCACCCCGGTGGCACGGCGGACGTCCAGAAGCTCATCATGGCCCGCCGCATCGGCATCGGCCGGACCCAGCGGGAAGAGGCGGGCCGGCTGGAGTAAGCCTGGTCGCGGGCCTTCACCGGCTGCAACATCGTTAACCGAGGGCCGGACAGCAACGCTGTCCGGCCCTTCCCCTTTACTGCATCTCGTGCGAGGAACGCTATGAAGGCTATCTACCTCAGTGAGCAGGGCGGCGCCGAGAAATTCATCTACGGCGACGTGTCCGAGCCGGCCATCGAGCAGGACGAGGTGCTGGTGCGGATCCGCGCCGCCTCCATCAACCGGCGGGACGCCTTCGAGCGGGAGGGCTCTCACGGTCTGCGGCTGCACGGCGCCCACCACATTCTGGGTATCGACCTGGCGGGAGAGGTGGAGGAGGTGGGGAGCTACGTGGCCCACATCGGCCGCTTCAAAAAGGGCGACCGGGTGCTGGGTACGGGCGTCGGGGGTACCTACGCCGAGTACGGCCGGGCCGGCACGGAGCGCCTGCACCCCATGCCGGAGTGGATGTCGTTTGAGGAGGCCGCGGCCATTCCCACCGTCTTCTCGGCCGCCTGGCAGGCCCTGGTGGTGCGGGCCAGGATCACCTTTGGGGAGGACGTGCTGGTGATGGCCGCGGGCAGCGGCGTCGGCAGCGCCGCCATCCAGATTGCCAAGCACGCAGGGTGCCGGGTGCTGACCACCGCCAGCAGCCAGGACAAGCTGGAGCGGGCCCGCGCCATCGGGGCGGACGTGGGCATCAACTACCGGGAGCACCCGGAGTTCAGCAAAGAGGTGCTGGCCAACACCGGCGGCGCCGGGGTGGACCTGATCTACGAGCACATCGGCCAGTCCGTCTTCGAGCAGTGTTTCCGCAGCCTGAAGCGGGGGGGACGGCTGGTCACCAACGGGGTGACCGCGGGCCATCTGGTGCAGCTCCACCTCGGCGTCCTCTGGACCCGGGAGCTGAGCCTCATCGGGGCGACCATGCACCCGGAGCGGGACCTGCCGGTCCTGATGCGGGTGGTGGAGCGCCAGCAGCTCCGAGGGGTGGTCGACCGGGTCTTTCCCTTACGAGAGGCGGCGGAAGCCCACCGGGTGCTGGAATCGAATCAGTTCTTCGGCAAGCTGATCCTGGTGCCTTAGAGCCCCTCATAGTGCGCCCTGGCCACCTTTGCTAGCGCACCGCCCCTTCCCGCTGGGGCAGGCCCAGGAGCGACCAAAGTCCGGCGACCAGACAGGTCAAGCCGGCCATCGCGAAGACGCTGGGTAGGCCCAGCGCCTCGGCGATGGCCCCGGAGACCGGCGGGCCGGCAAACATGCCGATGGCGTACAGCGCCTGGTAAACCCCCATGGCGGTGGCGCGCCTGGCCGGCGCCACATCCTGGATGGCCAGGGCCATGAGCGCGGGCTGGGTGACTCCCCTGCCAACTCCGGTGACTAGCTGCACCACGCCCAGGGGCCACAGCGTACCCGTGAGGGGCGTGAGCAGGGTGGCGACTCCCAGCATCGCCATGCCCAGGGCAAGGGTCGTTCGAGGGCTGTAGCGCTCCATGAGCGGGCCGGTGGCCAGGGAGCCGACGGTGACTGCTGCGAAGAAGAGGGTGGTCAGCAGCCCCAGGTCGGCTCTGGACGCGCCGATGCCGGAGGCGTAGACCGTGGTGAAGCCGAAGGTGGTGCTGTAGGTGGTGTACTGGGTGAGGCCGGAGAGGGCCGCTATCACCAGCAGCCCCGGAGCTGTCGCGAGCCGCCAGGTCTGCGCGGCGCTGAGCGCTTCCCCTCGAGGCATGGGCCGCTCCCGCACCGGCGCCAGGCACACCAGGCCCAGACCGGAGAGCACCGCACCCATCAGGAAGGTCTCCCTCCAGCCCAACCCCTCCGCGACCAGGCCCCCCAGCAGGGTCGCGGCCATCTGCGCCAGGCCGCTGACGAAGTTGATCAGGCCCATGGCCCGGGGTACCTGGCCCTGGGGGAAATAGGCCGCGAAGAGGACGGAGAAGACCACCCACCCCGAGGCCGCCGCGCCGGTCAGCCCCCGAGCCAGAAAGAGCGCCCAGGGGTCTGGCGCCAGAGCCAGGCCCAGCGCGCCCAGGGAGGCCGCCACCAGCGCGCCGGCCACGTAGGGCAGCCTGCGCCCGTGCCGGTCCGACTGGATGCCCAAGGGGATCCGCAGCAGCAACTGGCTGACGCCGTAGGCCCCCACTACCATGCCCACCATCCCCAGCGACGCGCCCATGGAGCGGGCGTAGACGGCCAGGATGGGCACGTAGACGTAGAGGGAGGCCCAGAAGAAGAAGGTCACCAGGGCCAGGAAGGCCACCGACCGGCGGTCGCCGATCATGGCGGCGGGCGACTCGTGCGTTTGTACTACTTGCCTCGACATCAGGAGAGCCAGGCGGCGGGCGGACCCTCGCCCTGGCTTAGAGCGCCTCCAGCGCCGCCGCGGTCAGGTCCGCCAGGGAGGGGAGCACAAGATCGGCCAGGCAGAACTCCTTGCGCGTGCGCATCACCGGGTCCGGCACCGCGAGGCAGGCCATGCGGGCGGCCTTGGCGGCCAGGACGCCGTTGGGCGAGTCCTCCAAGACGATGCACTGCCCCGGCGGTGTCTCCAGCTTCCGGGCCGCCGAGAGGAAGACGCTGGGGTGCGGTTTGCCGTACTGCTCCTGTGCCGCGGAGTGGCGCACCGGGAAATAGGGTCCCAGGCCGAACTGCGCCACCGCGGCTTCGATGAACTCTGGCGGCGAAGAGGAGGCGATGGCCGTTTTGCGCCCCTGGGACTGAATGAGGGGCAGTAATCGGTCGGCGCCGGGCATGAGGCGGCCCTTCGTGGCCAGGGTGGCGATCATCTCGAGCAGCAACTGCCGCAGCACCTCCTGGGTGGTGGGGCCTGGCCAGGGATAGCGGGCGAACCAGTAGCCCACGGCTTCGTCCACCCGCAGGCCCATGGTCTCCCGGCACACCTCCTCTGTCAGCGGGACGCCCAGGCCCCGGAAGAGGCGGACCTCCACCGCCCGCCATAGCGGCTCGCTATCGATGAGCAGGCCGTCCAGGTCTACGATGAGGGCTTTGGGGGGTGAGGTCATGTCTGTGGGTTCGATTCCCACTGGCGGCTGCACCTACTGTTCGTTCGACCACCCGTTCCCACGGGGAGCACGGCACAGAGTCGGAGCCGCTACCTTCGTAGCGGCCCCGAGGCGCCTCGTGTCAAGTCGCTACTTGTTCAGCCACACCTCTTTGTACCAGGTGCCTGGCGCCCCGCCGATGGCACCGTACCGCATCCCCTGGACGTAGGGCAGATCGCCATTCTGCCCGTACTGGTGGATGGTAGGCAGATAAGCCAGGTCTTCCAGGGAGATGCGCTGCGCCTCGTATAGGAGCGCCTTGCGCTTCGCGGGGTCCAGTTCCCGCGCTGCGTCGTCCAGGAGCTTATCGACGCGAGGATTGTTGTAACGAGCAAAGTTGCGCCCACCTTTGGAGTGGTAGGGGGTCTTCATCATGGCTACCCCGGAGGACTCGTGGATATAGCCATAGTAAGAGACGTCGTGCTTCCCTTCGGTCACGGTACGCTGCCAGACCGGTTGCTCCACGATCTTCACGTTGACCTTCATACCGGGGAGGGTCCGCTCGATCTGGCTCTTGGCCATGATCACGTTGTCGGAGGTGCCGCCCAGGGCGCTAAACACCACGCCGAGCAATTCGAACTCGAAGCCGTTGGCAAACCCCGCATCGGCCAGGAGCCTTCTGGCCTCGCTAATAGTTCTCTGGCTCTTGGGGGTCTCGAAAAGGGGCATCTTGGCCAACTCTTCTTGCGGCAGAGCCTCTGGGTAGAACCAGGGTATGGGAGATGGGTACTTCCACAGCGGCTTGCCTTCCAGCTCACCGTGCTGTTTCTTCCCCCTGCCGATCAGGGTCTCGCCCACCTCCCCAGGGTCCAGCGCCAGCCCGATAGCCCTTCTCACTCTCACGTCGTCCCAGGGTTTCTTTTGGAGGTTGAAGTGGATGTGGATCCAGTTGCCGCCTCCGGGGAAGGCAGTGACCTTGGTATCGGGCCGCTGAGAGAGGATGAAATCCCGATCCTCGGGCTTGGTGAGGCTGATGGAGTGGATCTGGTCCGAGATGAAGGCCGCGATGGCGGTGGCTGGATCGGGGATCCAGACTCCTCGCACCTTGTCCAGGTAAGGTTTGTCCTTCTCCCAATAGTCGGGATTGCGCTCGTATTCGACCTCGACCAGGTCGGTAAACTTGGTCATGATAAAGGGACCGGCCGCGACGTAGCGATCCACGTGGGGTGCCGCCAGCGATTGGAGGTCCCCGAAATGCTCCCGCAGGCCCTCCGGGATGACCATGGCTCCCCGGTACTCCGCCAGCCCCATGAGGAAGCTGGAGGAGGGCTCCGACAGGGTGATCTTTACCGTGGACTTGTCCACCGCCGCGGCGTCTACCATCTGCTCCACGCTGGAGCGCCGCGGGAAGCGCACCGGCGGGAGGTCCGGGTAGAGCTGCCCCGTCATGCCCTTCAGGGTGTACACGACGTCTCTGGCCTCCACCTCTCGCCCGTTAGCCGGAGCCTTGTTGAAGAACTTCACGCCCTTCCTCAGGGTGAGGGTCAGGGTCTTGCCGTCTGCAGAGTACTCCCACTTCTCCGCAACGCCCGGCAGAACCTCCCAGGTCACCGGATCGATACGAAGGATGTACTCCGAGATGATGGGCCAGATGCTGTGGGAGGCTTGACCCATCTGGGGGTCGGTGTTGGCAGCGCTCTGAACGTTGTGGGTCAGCAGGACGCCACCTCGCTTCGGCCCTTTGGACGTGTCAGGGCCGGAGGCTGCGGGAGTCTGTGCCCCGCCGCAGGCTACCGTGAACAGCGCCAGGGCCATCACCAGTAACAGTGCCTTCATGAGCTTCTCCTCTCTATCCTTTCGGGCTGATCTCATCTCCTACTGTGTCGCCCGCGCCGTCGGGTGACCGCCTATCCCTGAGTTCCTCTGAGCCGCGGGTCCAGCACGTCCCGGAGCCCGTCTCCCAGCATGTTGATGCCGAAGATGACCAGGCTGAGCGCCACGCCGGGAGCGATCGCGATCCATGGCGCGACCATCATGAACCGCCTCCCTTCGCTACTTAACAGGCCCCCCCAGGTGGGGATGGGTGGGGGCACCCCGAACCCTAGAAAGCTGAGGGAGGCTTCGGCAAGGATGGCACTAGCCAGGCTGACGCTGGCCAGGACGATGAGGGGCGCCATAATGTTGGGCAGGATGTACCGAGACAAGATGTAGAGGTGATCGCAACCCACAGCCCTGGCCGCCTCGATGTACTGGTTTTCCTTGATGCCGATGACCGCGCTCCGGATGGTTCGGCTTTCTCCGATCGCGGCTCTGAAGCTGAGGACCAGTACCAGATTGAGGATTCCCGGGCCGATGACCGACACGATGGTCAGGAGCAGGATAAGCTGGGGCATACTCATGACAGCATCCACAAACCGCTGTACGATGGCATCCAGCTTCCCGCCCGCGTACCCCGTAACGCAGCCGATGACCCCCGCCAGCATGGTCCCCAGCAGCACGACTCCGAAACCGATAGTAAGGGAGATCCTGGCCCCGTGGACGATCCGGGCAAAGAGGTCTCTCCCGAGGTGGTCGGTGCCCAGGGGGTGTGCAAAGCTGGGCGACAGGAGCTTGTCCGGCTGGCTGATCACGATGGGGTCATACGGCGTGATCACCTCGGCAAAGATGGCCACCAGGGTCATGACCGCCATTACCGCGAGGCCGAAGGCGGCCAGGGGCTTCCGTGTGATCAGCAAGACGTAGGGTTCCAACCAGAGGGGCAGCCTTCGGGGCCGGGCCAGCTTGCCCCGGAGCTCCGCCGTCGTGGCCAGCTCAGTGTAGGGGGGAGTGAGGGGGCTGCTTTCTTGGGCCATGAGTAAGGCCTTTCGCTATGTGTAACGGATCCTGGGGTCCAGGAAACCGTAGCTAACGTCTACCACAAGGTTGACCAGGATCACCCACGTGGCCACCAGCAGGTTAATGCCCTGGATCACCGGGTAGTCCCGGTAGGTGATGGCCTCCAGCAGTAGCCGGCCCATGCCGGGCAGCGAGAAGACCGACTCCATGATCACGGTGCCCCCCAACACCGCCGCGATCTGCAGCCCCACCAGGGTCACCACCGGGATGAGGGCGTTCTTCAGTGCGTGGCGATAAATTACCGCTCGCTCCCTGAGGCCCTTGGCCCACGCGGTGCGGATGTAGTCTTGGCGCATGACCTCCAGCATCATAGTGCGGGTCATCCGCATGGCCGTGGCCGACAGCAGCAGCCCCAGGATGGCCGCTGGCATGATGGTCTGCTTCAGGTTTTCGATGGGATTCACAAAGATGGGTGAGTAGGCCAGCGGTGGTGTATACCGAAACCAGATGGCCGGCAGCACCACCGCCAGGGTGGCCAGCCAGAAACCTGGGATGGAGAGCCCCCCGATGGCAAACCCCCGGAGCAGATAGTCCAGCGGGGTGTCCTGACGAATGGCCGAGATGACCCCAATGGGGACGGCCAGCGCGATGGAGAGCACCAGCGCCATCATCCCGAGCTGGACGGTCACCGGCAGCCGAGAGGCAATCACCTCGGTGATGGGCTTGCGGCTTTTGAGGGAGGTGCCCAGGTCGCCCTGCGCTGCTTGCCACATCCAAACGAAGTACTGCTCCATCAGTGGCCGGTCGTACCCGTACTCACGTTTGATGGCCTCCACGTCCGACAGCGGCACGTTGACCAACGTCTCTTCCAGGATGGTATAGATGATGTCGCCCGGCAGGATGCGAATCACTCCGAAAACCAGGAAGGTGGCCAGAAAGAAGGTGGGGAAGGCTAGCAGGATGCGCTTGAGGATGTAGGCCCGCATAACCTTCTGTCTCCCTGCTAGGGCTTGGGGGCCGCTGCAAGCTCGGCTGGCAGAGCGCCAACCACGCCTGCCTCTTCCAGCTCTCGCAGCTCGGCAAGCGTCAGGCCCAGGATATCGCCCAGCACCCACTGGTTGTCCTCTCCCAGCAGGGGAGCGGGCTTCCGGATGGGGAGCCGGTATCCTTCCAGCTTCCAGGGTGCAGAGGGTGCCAGATGCGTCCCCGCCTCCGGATGGGTGACCGTCTGGAAGTAGTCTCTGGCGGCCAGATGCGGGTCCTGGGTGCAGGCGGTCTCCATGGTGGCAACCACGCCGGCGGCCACGCCGCTCTGCTGGAGGGTCTCCTGCACCTGGTAGGCGCTCTGCGGAGCTGTCCACGCGGCGATGATGGGGTCGATCTCATTCTGGCGCTGATAGCGCTCTCCAAGGGTGGCATAGCGAGGATCGTCGGCCAGTTCCGGCTTGCCCATGGCTCGGCCCAACGCCTGCCACTCGGCATCGTTCCCCACGGCCACGGAGACCCAGCGTTCCTCCTCCCGGGTGGGATAGATGCCGTGAGGTGCCATGGTTGGATGGCGGTTGCCCAGGCGAGCTGGCTGACGTCGTTGCATGCTGTACTCCAGGATATGGGGGCCCAGGTACTGAGTGATGGTCTCCAACTGGGAGAGGTCAATGTACTGGCCTTCCCCGGTGCGGCGGCGGTGGCGCAGGGCCGCAACTACTGCGAAGGCCGCGTGGGTCCCGGCCACGGTATCCCCATAGGTGAGGCCGGTCATCATGGGCACGCCATCCGAGTAGCCCATCAGCTCCGTCATGCCGGAGAGCATCTCCATGGTGGTCCCATAGCAGACGTAATCCTTCTCCGGGCCGGTCATGCCCAGGGCGGGCATGGAGCACATGACGATCTGGGGCTTCACCTCTCGCAGGACCTGATAGGAGAGGCCCAGGTTCTGCATGACCCGGGCGCTGAAGTTTTCGATGACGGCGTCGCTGGCCCGGACAAGGGCCTTGAACAGCTCCACGCCCCTGGGGTGCGTGAGGGACAGGGTGATGCCCAGCTTGTTGCGGTTGAGCTCGTTGAAGAAGTGGGAGCGGTTCCACGGGTGCTCGCCGGGATCGTCATTAGGATAAGCTCGGGATACTCGGTCGCCGCCGACGGGCCCCCGGGTCAGGTCGTAGCGCTGGCGGGACTCGATCTTGATCATCTCTGCACCCAGGTCCGCCAGCAGCCGGGTGGCATAAGGCCCCGCCAGCATCTGGGTCAGGTCCAGGATGCGGACGCCTTCCAGCGGGAGGCCGCCGCGGCCCGTCACGGCACAGGCCCGAAGGGGGTGCTCATACAATGCCCGCCTCTCTGAGGCGCACCAGCTCCTGGGGCGCTAGTCCCAGTTCCCGCAGGTAGACCGTTTCGTTGTGCTCCCCCAGGAGAGGCGCCCGCCCAGTGCGGTGAGGCGTCGCACCCAGCTTGAAGGGCGGCCCAGGGTACACCAGTGGGCCCGCGGCCGGGTGGTCTACGGTGCGGAAGTAGTCCCGGGCCGCGAGCTGGCGAGAGTGCTGTAGGTCCTCCATTGTAGAGCCCAGGCCAACTGCCACCCGGTGCCGCTGGCCGTCATGGTAGAGTTCCTCCTTATCGCGCTCCATGAACCAGCTCAAGAGGAGCGTCTCCAGCTCGTCCACGTTGATCCGCCGTCCTGCCGCGGTGCTGAACTTGTCGTCGTCAAGCTCGGGAATCTGCACCCACGCTTTGAAGCGCTCCCACTCTTCTCCGTGGAAGTAGACGTTCAGGCTGATGTAGCCGTCGGCGCAGGGGTAGATGGCCCAGTTGCCGCGGCCGTTCCCCCGCCGCAGCGACACATCTCCCTTATAGAAGAAGGCGCCATAGCGGGAGGCCAGGATGGAGCCCGCCGCCTCCATGATAGAGCAGTCTAGGTTCTGGCCCATACCGGTAGCCTCCGTGGCCAGGATGGCGGCAGTGGTGGCGACCGCGGCGTGGCCGCCCCCCAGAAACTCCGCCTGCGCCCCAGGCAGGCGCACCGGGTCCAGGTGCGGCTCGCCGTTGACATAAAGTATCCCACTGAGGGCCTGCAGTGTCAGGTCGTAGGCTTTGTAGTCACGATAGGGGCCGTCCTGCCCGAAGGAGGTGATGGAGGTCAACACCAGGCCGGGGTGGAGCGACTGCAACTGGGCATAGCTCAACCCTAGGCTACCCAGATAGCCCGGCGGAAAGGTCTCCACCAGCACCTGGCACTGGGAGAGGAGGCGACGCAGCAAGTCACTGGCTGTGGGACTGCCCAGGTTGAGAGTGACGCCTTCCTTGTTGGTGTTCAGGAAGAGGAAAGCGCCGCCCTTCTCGGGGTGCGGTGCGTCTCCAGGAAAGGGCCCTAACCGTCGGAGCGGGTCGCCGGAGGGAGGCTCCACCTTGATGACACGCGCGCCACAGTCGGCCAAGAGCTTAGTGCAGTAGGCACCTGCTATCCGGTCGGACAGGTCTAGGACCGTTATCCCTTCGAGGGCCTGTGGAGCCATAGGCCTCGTCGCGTCGAGTCCCTCCGGCGGTCTGACCGCCGGTCTATTAATGTCCCCCGTTGACCCGTCACACGGCCTTGGCCAGGCGCCAGGTGGTGAAGCATACGCTGCTGCCTAGTGCTCCTCGCGGGACAGGTCTCGGGAGCCCTGCTGCTCCGTGGGGGTGCGGCTCAGGCCCATGCGGCGGGACATAATCACCATGTGGATCTCCGGTGTTCCGCCGGGATGGGTCGAAAGACTCTGCCGCTGGTGGTTCTCCAGCTCTCCTTTGGCCGGCGCCAGGTCGGGGTTGCTGATGAGCGTCCACGGCCCCAGCAGGTCGAGAGTGGTACGGGCAAGCTCGGGTGAAAAGCGCTTTCCCTGAAGGGATGACTGGGATCCTTCGTAGGTGCCACGCCTTCCGGTATGGCGCATCCAGAAGTTGCGCAGGCCGAGGAGCCTCCCCACTTGCACCCCGATGTGTGCCTGGGCCAGCGCCTGCTGCGCCAGTGGGTCATCCAGAAGGCGCTGGCCGTTGCGCGTGGTGGCGCCGGCGTAGGCCATGGTGTGATCCAGGACATTATTCCTGGGGGCTACCCGGCCTCCGCCGCCATGCTCTACCTCCAGGGTAGTGTTGGCCACCCACCAGCCCTGGGTCTTCCCGCCGATGAGGTAGTCCTTGGGGACCCGCACATCTTCAAAGAAGACGGTGCGTTTTCCCGAGCCGGAGATCAGATCCATGTGGTACATGGTGATTCCCGGCGTCTGCGCGGGAATGAGAAAGGCGCCCATGTTCTGGTGCCGCGGAGCCGCAGGGTCGGTGACCGCGAGGGTGTAGAGGTAGTCGGCGTAGAACTGCTCCCCCACAAAGATCTTGTTGCCGTTGATCACGTAGTCGTCGCCGTCCTCCACAGCCCTGCTCTTGAGGGAGGCCAAGTCTGAGCCAGCTTCCGGCTCCGTGAAGAGTTGCCAGATGGCCCAGTCGCCCCGCAGTACAGGCGGCAGGAAGCTCCGCTTCTGCTCCTCGGTACCCCATGCCAGCAGCGCATGGGAGAGATACCGGATGGCCACGTTGCCCGTGGAGGGCAACTGGTGCTTAGAAAGCTCCTCGGCCAGGACAATGGCATGGCCCATGGAGAGCCCACCGCCACCGTACTGCTTCGGCGCGGTGGGGGCAAACCACCCCTTTGCTCCCAGCTTCCGCTCGAACTCCCTGGCCCAGAGGAACTGCGCTTCAGTGCCGTCCCCCTGGTCCACGGGTACCTGATCCTCGAATTCCCTGGGGATGTTAGCGTCCAACCAGGCTCGGACTTCTTTGCGGAACTCCTCCTGTTCCTGGGAATAGGTCAGCTCGAAGTCCATAACGTTTCCTTCCGTCCCGGCAGTCCGGGTACGCCGAGCTAGCGACCCTGGAAGACCGGGGTCCGCTTCTCCATGAAGGACCGCCAGCCCTCTTCTGAGTCTCTGGTCTCCCCGATAGCCGCCGACGCCCGCTGGAGCAGGTCCCGGTGCTCGGGGAACTTGGTCATGTGGAGCTGGCGCACCATGTGCTTCACTAGCTGGTGCGTCACCGAGGGGCCCTTGGCCAGGCGCCGGGCCAGGTCCATGGTAGTGGGCAGCAGGTCAGCCTTCTCGACGATCTGGTTCAGCACCCCGAAGCGATAGGCATCCTGGGCGCTGAGGACATCGCCGGTAAGCAGCATGTGCATGGCGATGGCATGGGGCAGGTGGAACGGCGTCCAGTAGGCGCCCCCGTCCATGGTGGGCAACGCCCGCCGCACGTACACCTGGCATAGCTTGGTTTCTGGCGTACCGATGCGCAGATCGCAGGCGAAAGCCAGATCGCAGCCCGCTCCCGCTGCCATGCCGTTGACCGCTGCGATGGTGGGTTTGTTGGAGTTGTACACCTGCATGTGGATGCGCCAGCCACTGAGGCCGATGTTTTGCATGCGCTCTTCTGCCGTCATAGTGGGTGCATTCCACAGACCCCTCTGGCCGTTGTGTGTCTTCATCCAGATGGGCTCCGGCCGGGCCCGGCCCGAGCGGGCTGGCACGTCGCCGCCCGCGGAGAAGTTCTCTCCGCCGCCGGTGAACACGAACACCCGGTCGTCGGGATCGGCCAGGGCGATATCTAGGGCGACGGTAAGCTCCTCCATCATGGGGATGAACCAGGGGTTGTAGCGGTCGGGGTCTGAGTTCAGCGTGAAGAGAACCACGCCTTCGTCCCGCTCTACTTTGATGTACTGATGGTCCAGCTGCATCTACGTGCTCCTTTTCTGCCTGCCATACGCGCGCGTCACTGCCTGATCAGGCTCGGCGAGAGTATACTCTGCTACGCTCCCTTGGTCAATCGAAGCGTGTGGGGAGACTGTTTCATAAAACGGTGGGAGGAATTGAAACGGGGTGACAGCAGTCGCGTTCAGCAAGAAGTTGCGGACCGCATAGACGCGCTCTTGGCCACGATAGGCTACAAGATAGGCTACAATTTGGCCCCACCGCGCCAGACAGGGGCAGGTCGGGGCTTGTTTTATGCCTGGATTCGTGGCTGGCGAGCCAGGATTCGAACCTGGGCTAAGGGATCCAAAGTCCCCTGTGCTACCGCTACACAACTCGCCAAGGGGTTCCAGCCTGGGCTACCGCACCTGCCCGTCGCCAGGCGGGGGCAGGCAGGCCTGCCTACCGCAGGCAGGCCTGCCGCAGCCAGCGCAGCAGCGTGGGCACGTTGATGGAGTAGCCCCAGCCGAAGACATGGGGGGTGAAGAGCCGCCGGTCGGCCGGGTTCCAGAAGGCTTCCTGGAGCCGGTGCGGCGTTGGCAGGCGGAAGTCGTAGGGAATGCCCAGGAAGGTGCCGTGGGACTTCACCCCCCGCTGCTCCAGCAGCCGGAACAGCAGGGCAATCCCCAGCACCGTGATGATGGCCTTGACGATTCTCCTCACGAGCCGCGGTCCTCCTTGGGCCGGTTCCCCACCCTTTCGGCGAGGGTTCTAGCACCATTCTAGGAGCGCAGGGTGCTGGGTGCAAGGTTCGAGGCGCAACCTGCAACGTGCAACGTGCGAGGTGTTGGCTGCCCTACACCGAAAGTGTGAGCTGCTGAGGCGACGAGACCTCCGGCAGGTGACGGGCAGGGATGCCCAGGTGGCGCAGGTGCTCCGCCAGGTGGGGGAACCCGTTGACGGTGAAGACCTGGCTCGCGCCCGACTCGCGCGCGTACCGCACCAGCTCCGGAAAATCCGCGTGGTCGCTCAGGGGGAAGGCCGCGTCGGCTCTGAAGCGAAAGCGGGCGCCCTCGTCCAGCGCCCAGCCTGTGAGGAAAGCCGTGCGAGGCTTGCGGATATGCTGGTACAGGGGCCCGCGGCGGGCCGTCGGCGGCAGCAGCGCCACGGCGCCCCGCAGGCTCTCACCCGCCCAGGCGCGGTGGTCCCCGTGGAACTGGACTCCCCACTCCCGGTACAGGGCTACCGCCCGCTCGATGCTGGGGTCGTAGCGAACCTTGTAGCCCCGGGCCAGCAGGTGATGGAGAGCCTCCTGGGCCTTCCCCAGGGTGTAGGCCAGGAGCACCGGCGTGGCGTCGGCGTTGAGCGACCGCTGAATGAAGCGGTCCAGCTCGTCCAGCACCTCCTCCTCCGGCGGGAAGCAGTAGTGCGGCTGGCCGAAGGTGGCCTCCATGATGAGGGTATCGCAGGGGAGGACGGATGCGCTCTCCGCTGCGGGGTTAGGGCGCAGCTTGAAGTCGCCAGTATAGACGATACGCTTTCCGGAGTCCTCCAGCTCGATGAGCATCTGGGCGGAACCCAGGCAGTGGCCCGCGGGGTGGAGGGTGATCCGGTAGCCCGGACCCGGGACCGGCTGGCCGTAGGCGATAGCCTGGGGCTGGCTGCGGGCATGACGTTGACGCAGCACCGCTCCGGTGGGGCCGGTGGCGAGGAACTCCCGGTGGGCGGCGATGTGGTCGGTGTGCCCGTGGGAGACCCAGCAGCCGCTGCGGGCGCGGCGGGAATCCATCCACAGCTCCAGCCCGGGCAGGTGCACGCCCCGGTCAAAGAGGACATCCAAAAGGCTGGCAGGTCTCCTGGCTAGTAATTCGCACGCATATTCTACCCGTCCAGCGGACTCATGGCAACCCGTGCTGGGTGGAGAGGGAGGCAGGCTCGTAGGCGTGGATCAGGGCGGGCCCCAGGATGTGGCGGGCGCCCTGGCGGAAGTCCCGAGGCGGATGCCGCAGCGCCTGCTCTCGGTAGCCCAGGGAGCGGAGGCGCTCCCGCACCTCTTCACCGTGGCTCCGGTTCTGGATCTCCAGGGTGAGCTGGATCTCCACCGCGCCCACGGGCAGGGGAAGGCCCGTCCGGTGGTGCTCCACCTCGATAATGTTCACCTTCAGCTCCGCCAGATGGGCCAGCAGGTGGGCCAGCTCACCGGGCCGGTCCGGCAGCTTCACCTGGATGATCATGTGGCGGCCCGCTTCGGAGAGTCCGTGCTCTACGATCCTGGCCAGCAGGGCCACGTCCAGGTTGCCGCCGCTGAGGACGAGGGCGGTGGCCCGCCCTTGGGGCAGGACCCGCTCCGATAGGAGGGCGGCCAGGCCCACGGCCCCTGCTGCCTCCACCAGCAGCTTGCAGCGCTCCAGGAGCAGCACCACCGCGTGGCTGATGGCCTCCTCATCCACGGTGACCACGTCGTCCACAAAGCGGCGGACCAGGGCCAGGGGAATGCGCCCCGGCCTGCCTATCGCGATGCCGTCGGCGATAGTGGGCTGGGGGGCCGCCGCGATACGCCGCCCGGCGTGGAAAGAGCGGGCCAGCGCCGGCGCCGCCCTGGCCTGCACTCCAATGACGGTAACGCGCGGCCGCAGGCTCTTGATCACCGTGGCGATGCCGGCGACGAGGCCGCCGCCGCCCACGGGCACCAGCACCAGCTCCAGTTCCTCCTGGTCCTCCAGTAGCTCCAGGCCCAGGGTGCCCTGCCCCGCCACGATGGCCTCGTCGTCGAAGGCGGAGACGAAGGTCAGCCCCTGCTCCTGCGCCAGGGCCTGGGCCTTGGCCAGCGCCTCGTCATAGGAGCTGCCGTGGCGGATAACCCGGGCGCCGTAGCCCAGGGTCGCCTCGTACTTGGCCAGGGATGCGGTCTCGGGCATGACCACCGTGGCCGGGAGGCCAGCCCGGGCAGCGGCCAGGGCGACGCCCTGAGCATGGTTGCCGGCGCTAGCGGTGACGACGCCCCTTTCACCCCGGCCGCCGGAGATCTGGGCCAGCTTGTTGAAGGCGCCCCGCACCTTGAAGGAGCCCGAGCGCTGCAGGTTTTCGGCCTTGAGATAGATGGGGCTGCCGAAGAGGAGGCTCAGGGAGTTGGAGTGGATAAGGGGTGTGTGGTGCACCACCCCCGCGATGCGCGCCCGTGCCTCACGAATGGCATCCAGGGTGACCATACTGCCATGGTAGCACCGCGCTGCGGCCCAGGCAACGCGTGGGAATCCCAGTGATCGGTCGCAGCAGGGCCAGGGTGACGGGGGAGAATGGGCCGTAATAACAAAGCCGCCCTCATGGGCGGCGCTATGGGTGAAGCCCTCTCAGGTAGCTAGTGTGGTGTCCCCGAAGAACGACCCGAATGTCATTGCGAGAAGCCAGAGGCGACGAAGCAATCCGGGCGGGGGCATGGCCGGCTTCCCACCCCCAGATTGCCACGCCCTCCTTCGT
>JACPQN010000132.1 GCA_016190485.1 Chloroflexota bacterium | reverse complement strand
GTCGGTGAGGGGCCGGGGGAGATCGGCCATGGCGAATGACTCCTTGGACGGATGTGAGGCCTGCTGGCTGTCGTATGTTATAGCACCCGCGCCTGGGGCGATGCAAGGGAGGCCGGCGGCGCCTCACCGGCAGCCCAGCACGCAGACCACCAGGTCGGCCACGTTGGTGCCCGTGGCCTCGGTCTCCAGGAGTGTGCCCAGGCGCTGGTGAAGCGCCGCGGTGTCGTTGCCAGCCAGGTGCGCCGCCACGGAGAGGCCCAGGGCCTCGGCGCGGGACGCGGTCTCGCCATCCACCAGCGCGCCGCCTGTGCCCGGCAGATTGTCCCGCCCGTCGGTGGCCAGACAGAGCACTGCGCAGCCGGGCAGGCCGGCCACCTCTGGGATGAGGGCCGCAGCCAGTTCCTGGCAGCGTCCACCCCGGCCACCACCCTGCACCGTCACCGTGGTCTCACCCGCGGCCACCAGCGCCTGGGTGCGGCGCGGCGCCGCGGCAGCCCGGTAGCGGAGGATAGCTCCCAGCACCTTCGCCGCCAGGCGGGCTTCGCCCTGGAGCTGGTCGGTGAGCACCGCGGCGCGAGGGACGCCAGACACCCTGGCCGCGCGCGCTGCGGCGGCCGCGGCCGTGCCCGGCTCCCCCAGCAGGTGGACGCGGGCGCGGCCGAAGACGGGGTCCCCCGGTTTGGGCGTCTCGGGCCGCTGGCCGTGGGCGCCGGCTTCCAGGTGCCGCAGCACCGCCGCCGGCACCTGCGACGCGATGCCGTATCGTTCCACCACCTCCAGGGCATCGCCAAAAGTGGTGGGGTCGGGCAGGGTGGGGCCGGAGCCGAGGGTGTCCCAGCGCCCGCTGGCCACGTCGGAGAGGGCCAGGGTCACCACCCGCGCGGGGGAAAGGCGCCGGGCCAGCCAGCCTCCCTTCACCGCGGAGAGGTGCTTGCGCACCACGTTCATCTCGTCGATGGACGCGCCGCTGCCCAGCAGCGCCCGGTTTGCCGCGCGCTTGTCCTCAAGGGAGATACCCGGCGCGGGCGCCGCCAGCAGGGCTGAGGCGCCCCCGGAGATGAGCCACAGCGCCAGGTCGTCTGGGCCAACCTGCTCGATCACGCCCAGTAGCTCGCGCGTGGCGGCAAAGCTGCCCGGGCCCGGCACGGGGTGCTCACCTTGCAGCACCCGCACCTTTCGGGGGGACGGTCCGGGCGCGTCCGCCGGCGCGATGACCGCGCCGGCGTGGATGCGCCCCGGTCCCAGCACGGTCTCGACCGCCGCGGCCATGGCGCGGGCCGCCTTGCCTGCGCCGAGGACCCACACCCGGCGGCGCCGCAGGGAGTAGCGGCGTCCACGCACCGTCAGCACATCGCCCCGCAAGCGCAACGCATGCCCCATCAGGCGGGCGGGCTGCACGGCCTCCACCGCTGCGACGCCCGTCTCCAGGGCCAGCCGGCGCGCCCGGGTGGTGGCAAGCTGGTCGAAGTTTTGGATGAACATCGCCAGGGCTGCCCCAGGGAGCGAAGGGCTAGGCGGTGGCCGCCCGAGACTCGGTGATGTAGGAGCGGGCCGCCGAGGCGAAGAGGCCCAGGACGTTCACCGCGAAGTAGTTGTAGCCCCAGGCGCTGAGCATCTTCACGGCCTGGGGGTTGGCCCCGATGGTGCCTGCGGCCTTGCCGTGTGCCCGAATGGCCTTACCCAGGCGCTCCAGAGCGGCCAGCACCTCCGGGTGGGTCACCTCTCCTGGGTGCCCCATGGCGCTGGAGAGGTCCGTGGGCCCCACGAAGACCATGTCGATCTCCCGCACCGCCAGGATGTCATCCACGTTGTCCACCGCCTGCAAGGTCTCCACCTGGACGATAGAGAGCACCTCCTGGTTGGCCACCCGGGTGTACTCCCCCAGAGGCCCGGTGAGCCCCCACTCGTTGGCCCGCACTCCGGCCAGGCCACGGCGACCCACCGGCGGGTAGCGACACGCGTTGGCTACAGCCTCGGCCTCGGCCCCAGTGTTGACCATGGGGATCTGTACCCCCAGGCAGCCCATGTCCAGGTAGCGCAGGATGACCTGGGGATGGTTCACCGCCACCCGGGCCAGGGGTGTGATGCCCACAGCATCGGCGGCCCGCACCAGGTGCTTGGAGGACTCCAGGTCCATGGGGCCGTGCTCGCCGTCGATGATGATGAAGTCGAAGCCCAGGTGCCCCAGCGCCTCCACCGCCGGCGGGGCGTTGATGTTGCAGAAACCACCGAAGACGACTCCCCCGTTCTTCAGCTTCTCTTTGGTGAGGTTCTTACGCACGCGGGCCTCCTTGAACACAGGGTTCTGGCCGCAGGACGCTCGTCCAGGCCGTGGGCTATTCTACCACAGGGGCTCCCACGCTTTGCCCAGGGCCAGCGCATCGTGTACACTTGCTGGTGCCTCTGGCCCAACCGAAGACGGGAGGAAGCTACTATGACCGAAGCGCAGGTCACTATCCGGCGCATGGAGCCCCGGGACGAGAAGTATGTGATCGCCATTGACCAGAAGATCGTGGGCGCGGAGCGCGCCGAGAGCTGGCCCCAGCGGGTCTTCGCCTACCTGGAGCGCTACTATCCCCCCATCAGCCACGTGGCCGAAGTGCAGGGGAGAGTGGTCGGTTTCATCATCGGCGACGTGCGGGGCTGGGAGTACGGCATGCCCTCCGGCGCCTGGATAGACATCATGGGTGTGGATCCCGACTATCAGGGCCGGGGCCTGGGGCGACAGCTCATCGCAGCCTTCGTGCAGCAGTGCCGGGAGCAGAAGATAAGGTCGGTCCACGCGTGGACACGAGACGGCGACGACCGGCTGCAGCGGTTCTTCAGCAGCCAGGACTTTCGCCGTGGCAATCTGGTGGAGTACGCGCTAGAGGTGTGAACCGGACATAGAATCAGACCGTTTATCAACTCCACTGTGGGCTGAAGCCGGTAGCATGCCGCTCAGAATGCCTCAGGCTTGAGCCTGAGGTGGGGGGTTGATAAACACCCTCCATAGAATCTGCCTTGACCGTCAGGAGTCGGCGCGCGGGCTCCGACCCTGCCGGTTCTGATACATCAGGAGGAGGACATAATGGCCACCACGTCTATCGTTGGCACCCGGGCCACCCGGGTCGAGGCGGCGGAGAAGGTTACCGGGGAGTTGCAATACGCCTCGGATCTCTCGCTGCCCCACATGCTCTACGCCAAAGTCCTCCGCAGCCCCCACGCCCATGCCCGCATCAAGGGCATTGACACCGCTCGCGCCAGGGCCTATCCAGGCGTCGTGGCCGTCATCACGGCCGAGGACGTGCCCAACCTGGGACGAGACGTGACCAGTCGGGGGCGGGCCGTGCTGGCCCCCGGCGAGGCGCTCTTCTACGGGCAGCCCGTCGCTGCGGTCGCTGCCACTGATCTCTCTGCGGCAGAAGAGGCGCTGGACCTGATTCGGATAGAGTACGAGGAGCTCCCGGCGGTGATCGATCCGGCGGAGGCCATGCGGCCGGGGTCGCCCCGGGTGCGGGCGCCCCTCCACGAGGTGGACCGCTCCGAGGAGCAGGAACACGCCACCATCGACGCCTCGGGCGAGGAGAAGCAGGAAGCTAACCCCAACATCTCCCAGCACCTGGTGTTCAGCCGCGGCGACGTGGAGCAGGGTTTCGCCGAGGCCGACCTGGTGATGGAGCACGCCTGGCGCTCCTCCATGGTGCACCAGGGCTACATCGAGACCCACAACACCCTGGTGGACTACGACATCACCGGCCAGTTCACGGTGTGGAGCAGCAACCGCGGCATCTTCCCCCTGCGGGCCGAGCTGGGGCGGATCCTGGGCGTGCCCGAGACCCGCATCCGGGTGGTGGGCGTGGAGCCCGGCGGCGCGTTCGGCTCCAAGATCACCCCCCTCACCGAGGGGATCGCGGCCACCCTGGCCCGCATTACCCGCCGGCCGGTTAAGCTGACCATGAGCCGCAGCGAGGACCTGAAGGCCGCCATTCCCGCTCCCCAGGCCATCGTGGAACTGAAGACCGGCGCCAGAAAGGACGGCACTCTTACCGCCATCCAGGCCAAGGTGATCTTCGACGCGGGCGCCTTCCCCGGCGGCCCGCTCCTGGCGGGGTGCAGCCTCATCGGAGGCTACTACCGGTGGCCCAATCTCCACATCGACGGCTTCGAGGTGCTGACCAACAAAGTCAGCGTGGGCGCACTGCGGGCGCCGGGCACCCCCCAGGTCACCTTCGCCATCGAGTCCCAAATGGACATGATGGCCGAGGCCCTGGGGTTGGACCCCATGGACTTCCGGCTGAAGAACGCCGTAGCCCAGGGCGACCTGCTGCCCAACAATCGCCAGTACCCCCGCATCGGGCTGCGGGAGTGCCTGGAGCGGGTGAAGGAGTCGGCGCTGTGGCAGCGCCGGAGCCAGCGGCTGCCCAACCGAGGCATCGGCGTGGCCGTGGGCGGCTGGCTGGGCGGCATGCAACCCGCCGGCGCCACTATGACCCTGAACCTGGACGGCACGGTCTCAGTGCAAGTGGGATCTGTGGACGTGACGGGGGTGAACACCTCCTTCACCCAGATCGCGGCGGAAGCCCTGGGGCTGCCCCTCTCCTCCATCCGGGTGCGCACCGGCGACAGCAGCAGCGCGCCCTACGCAGGCCAGAGCGGCGGCAGCAAGACCCTGCGCACCGTGGGCCGGGCCATCCAGTTGGCCGCCGCAGACATGCTGGAGCAGATGACACGCATCGCGGCGGAGAAGCTGGAGGCCGCCCCCGGCGACCTGGAGGCCACGGAGGGCAAGATCAGGGTCAAGGGCTCGCCGGAGAAGGCCATCGGCTTTGATCTCATGGCCACTCTCACCACCAGCATGGGAGGCGGCTACTCCCCCATCGTGGGCCGGGGCAGCGCTGCGTCGCCGCCTCAGGCGCCCGGCTTCACCTGCCAGGCCGTGGAGGTCCAGGTGGACCCCGACACCGGCGCGCTGACGGTGCTGGATTCCGTATGCGCGCAGGACGTGGGCTTTGCGGTGAACCCCATGCTGGTGGAGGGACAGATCCAGGGTGGCGTGGCCCAGTCCCTGGCCATTGGCTTCACCGAGGAGCTCCAGTTCGACGAGCAGGGGGTGTTGCGCAACCCCAGCCTGCTAGACTACCGCATGCCCACCGCTCTGGACCTGCCCCGCATTCAGGCGCTCATCGTGGAGGTGCCCTCCACCGACCCGCTGTACGGCGTGCGGGGCGTAGGCGAACCACCCATCGTGGCCGGCGCCGCCGCCATCGCCAACGCGGTAGCCCAGGCCACCGGCGCGCGAGTGGCCCAGGTACCCGCCACCGCCGAGCGCATCCTGAGGGCAATGGGCAAGCTGTGACATCCTTGCGAGTCCCCGGAGGCCAATGAAGCGATCGATTGCCTCTTCAGGCCGCCACCGCGGACAGAAATCCGCTCATGGTGAGCCCTTCGGCAGGCCTGTCCTGAGCGAAGCCGAAGGGCTCAGGGCAGGCGGCCCTCCAGCACCACCACCTGCCGGTCCTGTGGCAGCGAATTTCGGGTGACATTGAGGCGCTGCTGAGGCTGCGCCTCGCTAATGCCAACCTCCTTCAGAAACCGGTCCAGCGGGTCCAGGTCGGCCCGGCGCTTCTCGTCCCAGTAGTGCATGGGGATCACGATCCGGGGCTCGATGAGGTTGATGGTCTCCACCGCCCGGGCCGCGTTCAGGGTGGTGACACCGCCCACGGGGATGAGCAACACGTCCACCTCGCCTACGTCCTCCACCTGGCTGGTCGAGGGGACGTGGCCTAAATCGCCCAGGTGACACACCGTCAGATCTTCCAGCTCCAGGATGAAAACCGTGTTCTTGCCCCGCTGCTCGCCCTTGGCGGCATCGTGGTGCGTGCCGATGCCCAGGATCAGCACGTCCTTCAGCTCGTACTCGCCGGGGCCGTTGATGATGTAGGGGTTCCCGCCGACCGCGGCCACGTTGTTGTGGCCGGCGTGGGGATGGCTGACGGTCACGATGTCGGCCTGGAGCCGGCCCAGAGAACCCCATTCGGGCCCTGGGGGATCCAGGAGGATGATGGCTTCTCGGCTGCGGACACGGAAGCAGGAGTGGCCGAACCAGGTGATTTCCATATGGCGCGTTACCTTGCGGACGGGTTGAGAAAGGGTCTCTTACAGAGTACCCTGGTTCCGCCAGCCAAGCAACCTCCAGGCCGAGGGCAGGGTCGCCGCTGCCAGGAGCAGTTTTGCGATGTCGCCGGGAATAAAGGGAAGCAGGCCCAGGGGAATGGCTTTGTCTGCGCCCACGTACTGGGCCAGCCAGAGCAGGCCCGGAACGTAGAGCGCCACGTTGCCCGCCAGCATGGCCACCAGACTCCGCCGGTAGCTCCTGTCCCATCCTCGCTCTGCCAGCCAGCCCACCACGAAGGCCGCCAACACGAAGCCCGCCAGATAGCCCCAGGTGGCGGGCCCACCTGAGCGGGCAAAGACCGGCGCGCCCAGCGCGCCGATACCCAGGTAGATCCCCAGGCTCAGCGCACCCCGTCTGCTGCCCAGCACTGCGCCGGTGAGGAGCACGCCGAAGGTCTGGGCGGTGATGGGAACCGGCGTGAAGGGCAGCGGTAGGGTGACCTGCGCGCTCAGGGCGACCAGGGCGCTGAATCCCAGCACCAGCAGCGCATCCTTGGCCAGGCCGGTCTGGGGTAGCACCGCCTGGGACAGCGTGAGACGTGGGGAAGCACTGTACTGCAAGGAGACCCTCCGGAGGTGGTGTTACTCGGGGTTGTAGGAGGGCGCGCCGGGACCCCACTCCAGCACCATGGCGGCCCAGGAGAGGCCGCCACCCACGCCCACCAGGGCCACCCGGTCGCCGTCACGTAGACGCCCGGCCTCGGCCGCCTCGCTGAGGGCGATAGGGATGGATGCCGCGGAGGTATTGCCGTAGCGCTCCACGTTGGTGAACACCTTCTCCTGGGACAGACCTAGAGCCTCGGCCGCGGCGGAGATGATGCGGGCGTTGGCCTGGTGAGGGATGAAGAGATCGATCTCCTCTGGGAGGATGCCGGCCTGCCAGGCCGCCTGGCGGGTGGCCTCGGCCACGGTGCGCACGGCGAACTTGAAAACCTGGGGACCGTTCATGGCCAGGAAGTGATGGCCATTCCGTTGCGCCTCCAGGGGGCTGGCACAGATGCCGGGTACGTACAGGGCGTCGGCGCCGGAACCATCGCTACCCAGCACGCAGCTCCGAATGCCGCCCGGCTCCTCAGAGGCCTGGAGCACCACGGCGCCCGCGCCATCCCCAAAGAGGACGCAGGTGGCCCGGTCATCCCAGTCCAGCAGGCGGGAAAACACCTCGCTCCCCACTACCAGGACCGTGCGGTGGAGACCGCTGGCGATAAACTGGTGCCCGGCGCTCAGGGCATACACAAAGCCGCTGCAGGCGGCGTTCACGTCGAAGGCGCCGACGGTACGCGCGCCTAGGCCGTGCTGGATGAGGGATGCGCAGGCGGGGAAGACCCGCTCTGCGCTGCAGGTGGCGACGATGATGAGGTCCAGCTCCTGGGGATGCACGCCCGCCATGGCCAGGGCCCCACGGGCCGCGGCCAGCCCCATGCTGGAGGCCGTCTCCTCCGGGGCGGCGATTCTGCGCTCCCGGATACCGGTGCGGGAGAAGATCCACTCGTCGGAGGTGTCTAGCCGGCCCTCCAGGTCTCGGTTGGCCACTACCTGGGCGGGCAGGTACCTACCCCAGCCGGCGATGCGAGCGAAGCGCTCCACCCGCTCAACCTCCGCAGTGAACGTTGCTGTTCCTGCCTAGCCTCCCTGGCTTGCCGGGAGCTGTTCTTGGGAGAGGAGGTCCGAGAGCAGGCGGCTCTTCAGCACCACCAGGGCGACTCCCGCAACGGAGAGGGCCGCGGCTCCCACCATGGCCCGCCGCAATAGCGGCGCCCGTGCGCTGGCGGCGGGTTCCGCCTGGAGCCGTCTGGCTTCGGCCACGAGCCGCTCACCGAGGACCTGTTGGAAGGCGGCCGAAAGCCTGGCCGGCGTGTAAGCCCCCTTGAGCCGGCGGATCAAGACAGCTAGCTCCGGATCCAGGGGCGGTCCGTCCAGCGAGGAGCTAGGGGGATACAGACCTGTTGCCGTCATGGAGACTCTCCTGTAACTCCTTTTTCAGGGCCTTCAGGGTCCGGTGCAGCAGGGCCTTTACCGCTCCTTCGCTCCGCCCCATGATGTGCCCGATCTCCGCATGCGGAAGCTCTTCCACATACTTGAGCAAGAGCACCTGCTGCCGCTCTGGCGAGAGCCGGGCCACGGCCCGGCGCACCTGCGCCTTCTCCTCCACCGCTTCCAGGATGTCTACGTCCTCGGAGGAGGCGGTCACCTCCTCCAGGGGGAGGAGCCTGCTGTGATGGCGGTCCCGGTACCAGTTGGCCAGTACGTTGTGGGCTATCCGGAACAGCCATGCGGAAAAGGGCAACCCCCGCTGGCTGTATCCGGAAAGGTGTGTGAGCGCCTGAAAGAAGACCCGCTCCGTCAGGTCCTCGGCGTCGCAGACGCTCCCCGTGCGGTGGTAGATGTAACCGTAGATGCGCCCCACATAGCGCTGGTACAGCTCGCCAAAGGCTTCCGGTTCGGCTTTGGCACGCTCCACCAGCAGGGCATCGTCATCCGTCACACGGCCACCGTCGTCCCCACACTACGAGTGCCAATAGGGAAAACACTGCAAAGGGGAAAAAGATACGGGCTGAGTATAGCAAAGGGGCAGAGGGGGGTCAAACCCGGCGGGGGCCTCTAGTAACCGTCGTCCAGTGCGCCGGGCTCGCCGTAGCCCTCGTCCCGCAGGACCTCCATGAGGCGGGCCGCCCGGGGATAGCCGATGCGTAGCCGGCGCTGGAGGAAGGAGGCGGAGATGCGCTCGGAGCTCTCGGCCAGCTCTCGGGCCCGCTCCAGCAGGGCGTCTGGCTCGTCTTCCTGGGCGCCGGTGGGAGTTACCGTGGCCAGCTCCATCTCCTCGGCGAACTGGGCGGGCCGTAGCAGGCGGAAGCGCTCGCTGCCCCAGAACTGGACCAGGCGCTCCACTTCGTCGTCGGAAACGAAGGCGCCCTGCACTCGCTTGGGTTTGGCGGCGTCGGTCGGCATGTAGAGCATGTCGCCCCGGCCCAGCAGCTTCTCCGCGCCGGAGCTGTCCAGAATGGTGCGGGAGTCGATGTGGGAGGTCACGGCGAAGCTGATGCGGGTGGGAAAGTTGGCCTTGATCAGGCCGGTCACCACGTCCACCGAGGGGCGCTGGGTGGCCACCACCAGGTGGATGCCCGTGGCCCGGGCGAGCTGCGCCAGGCGGCAGAGCCCTCGCTCCACCTCGTAGGGGGCCACCATCATCAGGTCGGCCAGCTCGTCGATGACCAGCACCCAGTAGGGCATACGCTCCTTCAACTTGGGGCTGCGGTTGTACCCCTCGATATTGCGCACGCCGGCGGAGGCGAACTTGCGGTAGCGCCCGTCCATCTCCTTGAGCACCCAGTGGAGAGTGCCCACCACCTTGTCAGCGTCCACGATGACGGGGCCCAGGAGGTGGGGGATGGGGTTGTAGGGCACCAGCTCCACTCGTTTGGGGTCCACCATCAGGACGCGCACGTCCTCCGGGCTGGCGTGCATCAGGAGGCAGCAGATGATGGAGTTGATGCAGACGCTCTTGCCGCTGCCGGTGGCGCCGGCGATGAGCAGGTGGGGCATGCGGGCCAGGTCGGCCACCACGGCGTCGCCGGAGACGCCCTTACCCAGGGCCAGGGCCAGCTTGGAGCGGGACCTGAGGCGCTGGAAACCCGGGCTCTCGATGACGCTGCGCAGGGCCACCAGGCTGGGCACGTGGTTGGGCACCTCGATGCCCACCATCTGCTTGCCGGGCACCGGCGCCTCGATGCGGACCGAGGGGGCGGCCAAGGCCATGGCCAGGTTGTTGGCCAGCCCCGTGATGCGTTCCACCTTCACCCGGGTGCGGGAGACCTCCTCCAGCCGCGCCTTGGCGTTGCCATCCTTGTCCAGCTTGATCCGGCCGGCGGGGTCACGCTCCTTGACCTCCCGGAACCTCCGGTCCCACCCTGGCTCCACGCCGAACTGAGTAACAGCCGGACCGACGTGGATCTGCACCACCTTGCCCTCCACGCCGTAGCTGGCCAAGGCTTCCTCGATCTGGCGGGCGCGCTGAGTCTGATCCAGTGGTTCCGCTTCCTGGGCTTGCTCCAAGAGGTCCAGGGCGGGCAGCTCCCAGCGGTTCCAGACCGGCTCCGCCGGCGCCAGTGACTCCTCCCCTTCGGCCTCGGTCTCACCGGTAGCGACCAGGGGCAAGAGAGTGCTCTGGATAGGTTGAGACGGCGGGAGATGGGCTTCAGAGCCCTCATCGCCCTCCATCCCAACGTCCGATTCAGGCCGCTCCACCGCCAGAACCTGGCCGGACGCCTGAGACGCAGCGACCTGGGCTGCGCCGGCGCTGCCGGCGGCTCTCAGTCGGCTCACGCCCCTCCTGGCAAGGGCCAGGGCTCGTTGGGGCAGGCGGAGGAACGCGAGCTTCCGCCAGCCGTGACGCAGCCAGCGCCACGCACTGACGTAGACCGTGGGAACTACTACGCCGAGGCCCAGGGCGGCCAGCGCAGCAGTCCGCAACCCACTCAGGAAGGCCGGCTCGCCCAGGATAAGCTGGCCCAGCAGTCCTCCCAGGGACACCTCGGCCCAGCTTACCTCCCAGAAAGACGCTCCAGGGCGCAGGGAGGCCAGCAGCCCCAGCCCTCCCGCAAAGAGAAGGAGTCCCCCCACCGCCTGGCGCCCGTGAGTCCGGAGAAACTGGCCTGTTCCCAGGCTGCGCCAGCGCCAGGCTGTCACACCCAGAGCCGGCGCCAGCGCCGCGAGGCCAAGCCCCAGCAGGCTGAGGACGCTGCGGGCCAGGAAGGGAAGGACCCACGTAACGAGCGCCGCCGCAAGGGCGAAGGCCGCGCCGCCCAACAGGAGGAAGGCCAAGGGACGCACCAGGAGCCCCAGGGGCAGCGCGGGCAGGCGGAAGCCCCTGCGGCGCGCCGGACGCCGCAGGGGCAATCGGCGCACCTGGGCGTACGGGGACCGCACCGGGGCTGGGCCACGGGTTCTTGTCATAAGCGTTGCACAGTGAGCAACGTGGGAAGGGGGCGGGGTGTTACGACGTGGCCTTCCAACAGGCACGCAGCGTGCTGAACAAGCCCGCTCATCCTGGTGTATACTCTGCCTGCGGCACACCGGCGAAGGGCTTTCGCAGATGGCTACCGACACCAATCCGAGGAGCCTATCATGGAACTGGCCACATCCTGGAGATACCTGGCGCCCGCTTCCCGCATCCACGTGGGAATGGGCGCGCTCTCCCAGCTCTACGGAGAGGTGCGCCGGGCGGGCGCCATGCGCGCCTTCGTGGTGTGCAGCAACACCGTGGCGCACCATACCAACCTGCTGGACCGGGTGAAGGAGGCGCTGGGTGACCTCTTCGTGGGCTCCTATGACGGCGCGGTGCGAGAGTCGCCCATCCCCAAGGTCATGGCGGGCGTGGAGGCGGCTAGGGCGGCCAACCCGGAAGCGCTTATCTCAGTGGGTGGGGGCAGCGCCATCGTGACCACCCGTGCCATCGGCATCCTCCTGGCTGAAGGTGGCACCGTCTACGACCACTACACCCGCCACGTGCCCGGGCAGCCACCCCAGGTGCAGCGGATGCTCAAACCCAAGCTCCCCCAGATGCTGGTGATGACCACGCCCACCACCGGCGCCGACCGGGGCGGCGCGGCCGTCTACGATGAGCAGCCGCCGCACCGCAAGGAGCTGTATGACCCCAGGACCCGCCCGGCTGCCATCTTTGTGGACGGGGAGGCGCTGCTGACCGCGCCCCTGGACCTCTTCCGGGACACCTCCATGTCCACCTTCAGCGGCTTTATCGGATCGCTTCAGACGCCCAGTCTCAGCCCCTTTCAGTACGCCGACCTGCGCCAGGGGTTCGAGCTGTGCCTGGAGCACTTCCCTCAGGTGGTGGCCCGTCCCAACGATGCACTGCCACGGATGCAGATTGTCACGGCGGCCCTCCTGGCCAACCGGGCGTCTCAGTCCACCTACGCCTTCGGGCCGCGCGGCGGGCGTAGCGCCGGCGGTCTGGGGCGGCAGCTCCGCTATCGCTATCGCCACATCGGTCAAGGCGCCTCCGGAGCGGTGATGCTCCTGGCCGACCTGCGCCTCAACCGGGACGAGAACCTGGAGGCTCAAGCTCACGTCGCCGGGATCATGGGCGTGCGGAAGCCCGGCGTGTCGGACCGGGCGGCTGCCGAGGCGCTGGAGGAGGCGGTGAGCAGCTTCCTCCGGTCCGTCGGCATGCCGACGCGCCTGCGGGACCTGAACGTGCCCCGAGAGGACTTCACGATACTGGCGGAGACCAGCGTCGCAGAGCCTGGGTTCACCCAGAACCCCCGGGGCGAGACGACTCCCACTGAGCTGATGAAGGTGCTGGAAGCGGCCTGGTAGCCGCCGGTGCACAAAGAGTCGTTGAAGGCTTGGCGGGCAGGCGCGCCGCGCCACTCGTGGTAGCGGCAGACAGCGCAAGGCCCCGATCGGTCTATCGGGGCCTTTGTGCGTGCCTTATGCGCGGTGGTCTAGCGTGGCAGGAAGTTCAACGGGTTCACGGCAACGCCGTTCTGGTGCACCTCAAAGTGGAGGTGCGGCCCGGTGGCCCGGCCGGTGGTGCCCACCCGGCCGATGTGCTGCCCTCGGGTGACTCGTTCACCCGGCTCCACCAGGATCTCGGAGAGGTGCGCATACATCGTCTGCACCCCGTTGCCGTGGTCCACCAGAAAGTGGTAACCATAGCCCCAGTTGATGTACTGGACCCAGGCCACCACCCCGGACTCTGCGGCGTATATCGGCGTACCGTAGGGCGGAGAGATGTCCAGACCCCGGTGGCCGGCCGTAAAGCTCCCGTAGATAGGGCCATAGGTGGGCCACTGGAGCTGCCCGCCGCTGGCGACGGGCGCAGCCGGCGCTGCAGGCGGTGGCACGGGCGCGCTGGCCGCCAGCCTGGCTCCGGAGACCTCGACCGGCTTGACACCGCCGGGGATAGTCAGCTCCATATCCAACACCAGGGCATTGCGATCGGTGATCCTGTTGGGCTCAAAGCCCTCGATGTCTTCCACCGCCACGTTATATCTGGCGGCCAACCCGCCCAGGGTGTCGCCTTCCTTCACCACGTGGAGCACGCCCGAAGTAGGAGGAACCTTTAGCTCCAGCCCAGGCTTGATGCTATGGGGGTCGGAGATATTGTTGCTCCACGACAGGGTGCTGGCGGTGACACCAAATTTGGCCGCGATGTCCCAGAGGGTGTCGCCAGCCAGGACGGTGTAGGTCACCACGCTCTGGCGGCCGGGGAACTTGTTCTTGGGTGTCTGTGGGGTGACCGGCGCCGACGCTTTGGTCAGGGGCACAGGCGCCTGGCGTAGGTACTGCAGTTCCACGTCCACTGGCAACAGCACCCGCGGCGCCTGGGCCCACCGGGGCAGTTCGGCCTCACCACCCAGCACCTGGCCTGGAATAAGGTAGGCTACACCCTGCCCACTAGCTAGAAGGGCCGCTAGAGCAATGGAGAGGACAAAACCGTGTGACGCAAGCCGCGTGAAGAGACGCGGAGAAGAAGCTGTAGTCTCGTCTAACGTTCTGAAAGTGCCACGTCTTTGCGGTCTAGGGTAGCTTGCTTTCGCTGTTGCGGGCAGCCTACCCGGCTTTTCACCGTAAAGCAGGACGCACCCCCTCTGAGGTATTTAGCCAGAACCAGCGGTTAGACCTCCCTGTTGAGTGTTGCCAGGAACTCTGCGTTATTCTTGGTTCTGGCCATTCGCTCCAGCACACGCTCCGTCGCTTCCGTCGGGGTCTGCGTGTTGGATGCCACCATGGCGACCATTCGCCGCAGCAGGTATACACGATTCATGGTCGGTTCGTCAAGTAGCAATTCCTCGCGGCGGGTGCCGCTCCGCTGGATGTCCATGGCCGGCCAGATCCGCTTCTCTGCCAGACGGCGGTCCAGGTGCAACTCCATGTTCCCGGTGCCCTTGAACTCCTCGTAGATCACGTCATCCATACGGCTGCCGGTGTCGATGAGGCAGGTGGCCACGATAGTGAGGCTGCCACCTTCCTCGGTGTTCCGGGCGGCGCCAAAGAAGCGCTTTGGCGGATAGAGGGCAACGGGATCGATGCCGCCGGAGAGGGTGCGGCCGCTGGGAGGCATAGCCAGGTTGTAGGCCCGGGCCAACCGGGTGATGCTATCCAGGAGGATCGCCACGTCCTGCCCACCCTCCACCAGGCGCTTGGCCCGGTCCAGGGCGATCTCGGCCACCCGGGTATGGTCTTCCACTGGCTCGTCGAAAGTGGAGCTGATGACTTCGCCCCGGACGGAGCGCTTCATGTCGGTCACCTCTTCTGGCCGCTCACCGATGAGGCACACCATCAGATGGATGTCCCGACAATTGGAGGTGATGCCGTTGGCGATGGCCTTCAGCAGCATGGTCTTGCCAGCTTTGGGCGGTGACACGATGAGGCCGCGCTGGCCCCGGCCGATGGGGGCGATGAGGTTCAGCAGCCGGGTGGAGAGGTTATCCGGGGCGGTCTCCAGGTTGATGAGCTGGTTGGGGAAGATGGGGGTGAGGCTCTCGAAGTAGGGTCTCCGGCGGGCCACCTCCGGGTCCAGGCCGTTGACCGCCTCCACCCGTAGTAGCCCGTGGTACTTCTCCCCCTCCTTAGGGGGGCGTATCTGGCCGGTCACCATGTCGCCCGTACGCAGGCCGAACCGGCGTACCTGGGACTGAGACACGTAGATGTCGTTCAGGCCCGGCAGCAGGGTGTCGCCCCGGAGGAAGCCGTAGCCGTCGTCCACCACCTCCAGGATGCCGCCGCTGAAGATGTGGCCCTGCTTCTCGGTGTGGGCCTGGAGCAGCCGGAAGATCAGGTCCTGTTTCTTCAGGGTGCTGTAGCCGGAGATGCCCAGCTCCTTCGCGATGTCCAGCAGGTCCTCGCGCGTCCTGGCTTCCAGCTCTGCGATGTTCACTTGGGACTCGGTGAGTTTACTCGTCGTCATGGGACCTACCGGCGGGAGAATGGTGTTGCGGGGTGGGGGGTATGTGATAAAGCTTGGAGTACATTCGTCTTTCTATAGCAGTCATGGAACGAGCTTGTCAAGGGCTAGAGCACGGCGGCGCCCGCCACCTGCTGCCAGTCCTTCAAGAAGCGGGCCAGACCAACGTCGGTCAGCGGGTGCTGGAGCATCTGCTGGAGCACCTTGTAGGGAACGGTGGCGATATGGGCGCCGATCTTGGCGGCCGCCACCATGTGGAGCGGGTGCCGGACGCTGGCCGCCACCACCTGGGTGGGCAGATGGTACTTGTCGTAGATCTCCACCAGGTCCGCCACTACCTGCATACCATCGTGGCCCACGTCGTCCAGCCGGCCCAGGAAGGGGCTCACGTAGGTGGCGCCGGCCAGGGCCCCCAGCAGCCCCTGGTTGGGGGAGAAGGTGAGGGTCATGTTGATGCGCACCCCCTCCTTGGCGAGGATGGAGATGGCCTGCACGCCCGCTTCGGTGCAGGGGATCTTCACCACCACATGCTGGTGCCAGCGGGCGATGCGACGGGCCTCCGCCAGGATGCCCTCCACCTCGGTGGCGACCACCTCGGCGCTGACAGGCCCTCCCACCAGCTCGCAGATCTCCGTGACCACCCGCTGCAGGTTGCCATCCCCCTCTTTGGCCACCAGGGAGGGGTTGGTAGTCACTCCGCTGATGACGCCCAGGCGCACCCCCTGGCGGATCTCCTCTATGTTGGCGGTGTCCAGCCACAGCCGCATGGTCTGCCTCCCTTCAACGCGCGGCGCCCGTGGTCACACGAGCGAAAACTGCTCGCCTTCCCGCTTCACCCGGGCGGTGGCGGCGATGAACTCTCGAAAGAGGGGATGGGGCCGCGTCGGCCGGGAAAGAAACTCCGGGTGGAACTGCGATCCCAGCATCCAGGGGTGGTCTCGCAGCTCGGCGATTTCCACCAGGGAACCATCCGGCGACTGGCCGCTGCACACCAGGCCGTGGGCCTCCAGCAGGCTCCGGTACTTGTTGTTCACCTCGAAGCGGTGCCGGTGGCGCTCCGTCACCACGTCCACACCGTACGCCTGGCCGGCTTTGGTGCCGGGCGTCAGGTGGCAGGGGTAGGTGCCCAGGCGCATGGTGCCCCCCATGGCCTCGACGGCCCGCTGGCCCGGTAGGAGGTCGATCACGGGATGCTCGGTATCCTGGTCGAACTCCGAGGAGTTCACGTTGGGGCTGCACAGGGCATAGCGGGCGAATTCGATGACCATGACCTGGAAACCCAGACACAGCCCCAGGTAGGGAATACAGTTCTCCCGAGCATAGCGGGCCGCGACGCCCATGCCCTCGACCCCCCGGGAGCCAAAACCACCCGGTATCACGATCCCCTTCACATTCTTCAGCAGCGCCTCTCCGCCCTCCTGCTCCAGGTCCTCTGCCATGATCCAGTGAATGTCGGCCTCCAGCCCGTGGTACAGGGCGGCGTGGCGCAGCGACTCCACCACCGAGAGGTAGGCGTCCTTGAGCTGCACGTACTTACCCACCAGGGCAATGGCCAGCGGCTCCTTGGGCTGCATGATGCGGTCCACCATAGCCTGCCACTCCGTGAGATCGGGAGCGGCGTCGGCGTAGCCGAAACGGTCCGCCACAAAGGCCCCCAGCCCCGCCTCCTCCAGGATGAGGGGCACCTCGTAGACCGTTTGGGCCGTGGGCACCGCGATGACCGCTCGCTTCTCTACGTCGCAGTGGAGCGCGATCTTGTCCTTGATATCCTGGGTCACCAGGTAGTCGCTGCGGCACAGGATCACGTCGGGCTGGATGCCGATGCGCCGCAGCTCATGGACGCTGTGCTGGGTGGGCTTGGTCTTCAACTCCCCGGTCGCGCTGATAAAGGGCAGGTAGGTCACATGGATATAGAGGACATTGTCCCGCCCCACGTCGTTCCGCATCTGGCGGATGGCCTCCAAGAAGGGCTGCCCCTCGATGTCGCCGACGGTGCCGCCCACCTCCACGATGACCACCTCGGGCTTGGTCTTCTGGGCCAGGCCCGTGATGCGGCTCTTGATCTCGTTGGTCACGTGGGGCACCACCTGGATGGTGCCGCCCAGGAAGTCTCCCCGTCGCTCTCGCATGAGCACCGAGCCGTAGATCTGGCCCGTGGTGACGCTGGCCGCGCTGGTCAGGTTCTCGTCGATAAAGCGCTCGTAGTGGCCCAGGTCCAGGTCCGTCTCGGCGCCATCCTCGGTGACGAAAACCTCCCCATGCTGGTAGGGAGACATGGTGCCGGGGTCGACGTTGAGATAGGGGTCGAGCTTCTGGAGGGAGACGGTCACCCCTCGGCTTTTGAGAATCCGGCCAATGGAGGCTACCGTAATCCCTTTGCCGACAGAACTAACCACGCCGCCTGTAACGAAGATATACTTCGTCATACCAACGGCTAAGACCGCGCGTGCTCCTTCTCTTGAGCGCCTTCCATAAGGGGCTTACCAGGGGTGAGCGCCATGCTCACACAGGGGATGCCGACTAACAGAAACATCATAGACAGACGTTCGCTTCTTGTCAAGCAACCCGCCACGCGTTACCATGAAGCGCAGAGCCGGGGGTGCCCGATGGCTGATCAACCACCCTTCCCCACTACCTGGACCCACACCCACGACCCATTCCGCTCTTTTTATGGAGAGCGCATAGCTGAGGAGGAGCTGGCCGCCGCCATGGCAGACACCGCCGATACACCCAAGACCATCCTGATTGTGGCCGGGCACCCGGACGACGGCGACGCGGGCTGCGGCGGCAGCGCCGCCAAGTGGGCCGCCCAGGGCCACCGCGTCATCCTCTGCGTGGCCACCAACGGCAACAAGGGCTCTGGCGACCCCACCATGGACTCCGCCCGCCTGGAGGCCATCCGGGACCGGGAGCAGCGGGCTGCCGCCAAGGTCATGGGCATTCGGGAGGTGGTCATCCTCCCCAACAAGGACGGCGAGCTGGCGGACACCTACGAGTTCCGCGGCCAACTGGTGCGCCTCATCCGCCGGTACCGGCCGGACCGCATCGTGACCCATAATCCCTACCGCTGGCAGCACCGGGACCACCGCATCACCGGCCAGGGCGTGCTGGACGCGGTCTGGCCCTACTGCCGGGACCGCCTCCACTACCCGGAGCTGGCCCAGGAGGGCCTGACGCCCCACAAGGTACCGGAGGTGTACCTGTTTGCGGGGTTCGACGGCGCCGACGCGGATGTGGAGGAGGACATCACCGACTTCTGGGAGACCAAGCTGAACGCGCTGGCCTGCCACGTGAGCCAGTTCGGCCCGCCGGAGGAGATGCGCCAGCGCTGGCTGGCCCGCCGCCAGGAACGCCAGGGCGAGGAGAACGGCCGCATGCTGGAGCGCTTCAAGCGGGTGGAGTACCCGGTGTAGGTGGAGGGGTGAAGATGTGGACGCTAAAGAAGGGCAACTGTGTTAGCCTTTATGTCCATTATGAGCTGGTAACGAGAGAGAATGTCGCGTCCCAATAATGAGGGCGCATTGGGAGACTGATCGAGAACTCCAACGTACAGTCTGGGCAGAACCTCCAGAACCGTCCTCTGATCGGTATCGAGGAAGATAAGTCCGGCTGACTCTCGCCCGTAGTACGCGCTTCCGCTCCCGACCCCACCAACCGGGACCACGTCTACAAGTTGGGAGTAATCGATACCCAACCTGGTGGAGTCTGGCACGTGCAAACAGGTGCTGTCAGCGCCAGTATCTGTGATGATGAAGTTTACCCATCCCCGCACGTTCAGTCGTGGAAGAAAAACCAGCGCCCCAACCACAGGCCAGGGCGCAGTAGGTTCCGGTAGGTCCCGAGGTACGAAATGCCCGATGATCACAGAAGAAGCGAGCGCTGGAAGCCTGGGTCGAGGTATGCCAACATCGCCTTGGCGGGATCGATCCCTCGCTCCCTAAGGAGCACAAGCAGGTCAGCGGTTGATTGTGCTGGGCCAATGACCTCAGAATCGATTACCGCAATCCACCTATGGGGATACTTTTCGGTGTAGTCTCTCCTGATCTTCTCAAGGAATGCGCCCTCTCGGGTCGCTTGGTCGCGCAGTTTACTGAGTGCTCTTGGAGACAGGCCCCTGAGCGCCTCTCGTTTTCGCATTCTTGTGGACATCTCGTTACCAGCTTATTGTTGAGATACGTGATTGTTGCAATGGCTGCGCTCTTATTGTATCTCATGTATACATGGGCTGCATGATGGTGAATAGACACATCGTCCGCCATGCGCGCTGCTGACAAAACCAAGCTCGTCGCCTTCTACGAGGCGGAGCTGGCCACCTACGGCCCCCAGGACCCCCGATCCCTCCACTGGCTGGGGGCACACACCCAGCAGGTGCGCTTCCGGATGCTCCATCAGGTAGGCCCGTGGCAGGGCCGCTCCGTGGCCGACATCGGCTGCGGCCTGGGGGACTTCTACGGCTACCTCCAGCAGCAGGGCTGCCGGCTGCTGCCCCTCCATGATCAGGCGAACCCCGGAGCAGGGGGCGCCCAGCCCGATGGTTGCGTTCGCTACGCCGGCTACGACCTCTCGCCCAGGATGGCCGCGGCCGCCAGCCTGAAGTATCCGGGTGGCGCCTTTCTGGTGCGGGACATCCTGGAGGAGGGGCTACAGGCGCCCTGTGACTACGTGGTGGCCTCCGGCACCTTCAACATCCGGGTGGCCGACCACGACGCTTTCTTCCGGGAGATGATCGCGGCCATGTATGCGGGCTGCCGGAGGGCCGTAGCCTTCAACTTCCTGGGGCCTGCTGGCGGGGGCTCCCAGGCCGAAAGCATCTACTACGGCGCAGACCCCGGCGCCGTCCTGCGCTACTGCCGCACCCTCTGCCCGCGGGCGGTGCTGCGGGAGGGCTACCTGCACAACGATTTCACCATCTATCTCTACAAGGCGCCGGATCGGTGACGCCCCCGGGCGTCGGTGTTGCTCTCCGTGGTACGCAGAGCCGCCCGGCGCTGGTGTACGTGGGCGCGCTGACGGCGTACGTCCTGGTGGCCGGGAAGCTGGACGCGGTGCTGGGCGACCTCTTCTGGCAGAACGTCGTCGGTGGGCTCACGTGGCTGTTTGTGGTGGCCGCCCTCTGGCGGGCGCGCCCAGAGGAGCGCCTGGCCGTGGGCACCATGATCGGCGTCGCCACCCTCTACGAGTGCTTCGGTTCCCTGGTGTGGCGGATGTACGAGTACAGGATGGGCAACCTGCCGCTGTACGTGCCGCCCGGCCACGGCCTCTTCTACCTGGCCGCGTTCCGATTGGCGGGGCTGCCCGCTCTGCGCAGCAGGGCCCGCACGCTGGTGTCGGGTGTGCTGCTGGGCAGCGCGCTCTGGGCGATCTACGGGGCGCTCCTGGCGCCGCACCCGGACCGGCTCGGCCTCTACGCCTGGTTCCTCCTCGCGGCCTTCCTCGTCCGGGGCAGAGACCCCCTCTTCTTTGCCATCTCCTTCGTGGCCACCATGGCGCTGGAGTACTACGGGACCGCCATCGGCACCTGGGCATGGGCGACACAGGCGCCGGTGCTGGGCATCTCCGCGGCCAATCCGCCCTCGGCCATCGGGGCGGGCTACTGCGTCATGGACGCCACGACGCAGCTCCTGCTCCCCCACCTTCGGCGGGCGCTTGCCCGCCTGGGCAAGCTCCGGCGATGTCTTGCGGTCGCGGCCCAGTCCACCTCATAATTTATGGGAGAATACGCGCGACGAGCCGACGGGCCGATGTGGGTGTTAGAGGAGAGGATTCAGCGCCTTAAGGGCGCCATCCTCCAGCACACGGGAAAGAACGTGGCCGACGCCGCCTTCAGCGCCGAGGTGGAGGCGCTGCTGAGCGCCTTCTACGACGACATCGGCGAGATCAAGAGCATTCCCCTACGCAGCCTCTTCGATCTGTTCCTCATAAAGACACTTTATGTCAACCGTCATAGCACCGACGGCTCCGTCATCGACTATCTCTCCGGCATGATGGCCGGGTTCCTCCTCACCCGGGACCTCTTCCCCCTGGTGCGGGACAACCGGCGCGCCGGCCACATGCTCTCGGATTTGCTCGACGAGATGCAGAGCGCCGCCCGCTTTCCCAACCGCTTCGAGGCGTACCGCAAGCTGGGTGACTACTCTCTCTTTATCACCGGGGTCTTTCCCGCCAGCCTGCGGCGCCGCCGCCGGAACCGCTGGCGCAGGTCCTACACGACTGCCCCCACGGTGGACATCCCCTATCACGTGTCCACCGGCCGCAGCTACTACGAGATGGCCTCGAGACACGAGCTGGCGGAGGCCACCCAGCAGCGCGCGCTGCTGGCCAAGCTGGCCTCCTACTTCGAGATCTACATGTCGGCCATGAACGAGGCCAGCGAGCGCTACATTCTCGGCTTCGACATGAACCTCATCGCCGACAAGATGCTGGACTGCTTCAACCGGTACCGGCGGACCGGAGACCCCAGCCACCTGGACCAGGCTCGCAAGTACGCGGCCATCCTGAAGGTGGACCGGGCCAGCTTCCCCAGCCTGTGGCGGCTGCGGCGCACCCCCAGGGCCACGCTGCTCTAGCCGCGCGGCGAGCGCTGGTTCTTGGGGTTGCTGGGAGAGCCGGCCATGGCCTGGTCGGCCCGCTGGATGGCCTGGCTGATCTCCTCCGCGGCCACCTGCTGCGGGTCGAAGGTGACAGTAACGGACTTGCTGCGCAGCTCGAAGGCCACGCGCTTGATGCCTGGCAGAGGCGTTACCTCACGGGTAACGAACCTGGCTCAGCTCTCTCAGTACGCGTTGGGGGTGGCCAGGGTCAGGGACTCGTCGCTCATGGATGTACCACCTCGCACAGGTCTGCCAGCGTTATGAGAAACTAGGTGAAGGAGCGCCTTCCCCTTTGCCAAAGAAGGCGCCCCTACCAACTACCAACCGGCAACTCTTGAGGAGCTAGCGGCCCGAATCGTTAGTTCGCTGAACAACGTGGCATGTACACTGTCATGCTGAACGAAGTGAAGCATCTGGCTGGGGGAGGCCCAGCCACCCCAGATTCTTCGCTAACGCTCAGAATGACAATTTCACCCAATCTCTGACTCAGGACACTAGCGGCCTTTGAACACCGGGGCCCGCTTCTCCCGCCAGGCCCGGTGGCCTTCCTCCCGGTCTTCGGTCATCCCCAGGGCCATGAAGCGCAGGCGGTTGGCGCTCCGGTTGAAATGGCCCTCAAAGCTCTCCCGCAGGTCATCCTTGATCAGCTTGGTAGACAGCGGCGCCAAGGCAGCGATCTCCTGCGCCCAGGCCCGGGCCTCGTCCATCAGCTCGCTCAGGGGCACGCACTTGTTGGCCAAGCCCCAGCGGTAGGCGTCCTCGCCATCCACGGGGCGGGCCATGAGCGTCATCTCTGCCGCCTTCGCCTTCCCCACGTAGAGGGCCAGCGCGGGCGCGCCCGGCCACGCCGGAAGGATGCCCAGCCGGGCCATGGGGAAGCAGAAGCGGGCCTCCGGCGCAGCCAGGATGATGTCGCAGGAGAGCACCAGATTGAGCCCCGCGCCGTAAGCCGGGCCATTAACGGCCGCAATGATGGGCTTCGGGTGCTCCCAGGGGAAGGATCCTCGCCCCGCCCGTCCGCGGAGACCTTCTCCGGCGCTGTTCACCGCGTGGGTGTTGGGGTCCCGCACGAAGGCTCCTGCGCTGAAGCCTCTGCCTGCGCCGGTCAGGATGGTCACCAGCACCTCGTCATCGCCGGCGATCTCATCAAAGACGTTGGCAATATCGGTCCCCATGCCCGGCGAAAAGGCGTTCAGATACTCGGGCCGGTTGAGGGTGACCGTGGCAATGCGGTCCTGCTTCTCGTAGATGAGGTTCTCGTAAGGCATGTCACCAACCCTCCTTTGAACATAAAGACGAAAGGCTAGATAGCCCTTGGGCGGCTCCTCTGATTGCTTCCACCTCCTTACTCAGCTACGCGGTGCGCAGGCCTGCGCACTAGCGGGCTAGCCACACGGTGTCCAGGCGGGAGTGGTTGTACTCGCTGTACTGGGGAATCCAGCCCCGCACCTGCTTGTTGACGGCCCACACGGAGGGGCTCGATACACCGCCGGGCAGCGTCGGCGCCTGCTCCAGCACGTACTTCTCGATCTCCCAGACGATTTTCCGGCGCTCCACAGGGTCCAGCGCCTGCTGCTGCCTGCTGTAAAGCTCCTCGAACTTGGAGTCGCACCAGCCGCTGTAGTTGCGCGGCGAGCCGCACAGGATGAACTGGCCGTAGAAGGTGTCGGGGTCCGGCGTGGTGCCGGCGCCCGCGCCGAAGGGTCCCGCTTCATAGTCGTATTTGGCAAACCGCTCATAGGCGATGGAGAGGTCCACCGGCTCGATCTTCAGAGTGATGCCCACCTTCCCGAGCTGGTCGGCCCAGCGGATGGCGGTGTCGATGTAGTTCTGCTCCGTGCGGGTCATACCCTTGACGGTCAGCCCGCTGGGGTACCCAGCCTCCGCCAGGAGCTTCCGGGCCTCGGCCCGCTCCGCCTCTTTGTCCTTCTTGTAGCCGGGGATCTTCTCCAGCTCCCCCGGCGGGAGCCCCCAGAAGCTCCCGGGGATCACCCACCCCGCCACCACCGAGCCGTCCCGCCCAGTCAGCTTCAGGAAGTCCTCCCGGTTCGTGGCCAAAGTCACGGCCTTGCGCACCCGGGGATCGTCGAAGGGCTTACGGGTGGTGTTGAGGAAGAGGGAGGCTCCGGACCGCCCCGCCGGGACCCGGATCAGGTCGAGCGGCACCTCTCCCTTCTCCACCAGGGGTCGCAGGGTGGTCTCCTGCTCTGCGGTCATAGTCATGAACATCATCTGTCCGGTCCGTAGCGCCGCCAGCGCCGTGCTGCTGTCGGGGATGATGTAGGTCTTGATGCCGTCCAGGTAGGGCAGTCCGGGGTTCCAGTAGCTCTCGTTCTTCACCACCTCGGTGCTGGTGCCCCGGATGTACTCTTTGAACTTGAAAGGGCCGGTGCCGTTCACCTCCTTGGCCAGATCGTGGCCGGCCTCTACCCAGGTCTTGCTATAGACCGGGTTCAGGTGGTCCGTCAGCACCTCCAGCAACGAGGCCTGAGGGCTCTTGAGCCGGAGCACCACCGTAGTGCCATCCGGCGTCTCGATCCGGTCGATGGAGCGCAGCAGGTCCTTGCGGGAGGAGTTGGCGAGTGCGCCTGGTCCCTGGGTCACCACCCCGCGGATCCGATCCAGGGTGAACTTGATGTCTGTGGCGGTCAGCGGGTCGCCGCTGTGGAACTTGACACCCTTGCGGATGGAGAAGGTCAGGGTCTTGCCGTCCTGGGAGAAGTCCCACTTCTCCGCCAGGTCCGGGACGATCTTGTCACGGTCCTCCGGAGAATACCGGACCACGTTGTCCCAGATCGAGCTGAGGGGACGCATGAGGTTGAAGGTGTTCTCCCGGTGGGCATCGAAGCTCGGTGTGTCGGATTCGGCCCGGTGGGTAACAAAGACGCCGCCGTACTGGGGCTTCTGCTCCGCCCCGGGCGCAGGCTGGGCCGACGGCTGGGCCGCGGGCGCACAGCCCAGGATGGCGGCTGTAGCGCCAGCCAGGATAAACGCGATGACCCGCCGATATGCTACCCTGGCCATCTGACCCTCCTTCACTAAACAAGCACCGGCCGCGAACCTATCCGGCAACGATCCGAGCCCTGCGCGCGGCGCTCGCCTTGTGCTCGCTACGGCATGAGGCTATCGAGCCTATAAGGTTAGTGCATATTACATCCCCTGCCGCGGCATGGCAATGGCGACCGCGCTTGGTGGCGGGACCCTACCGCCCGCCGGCCAGCGGGACGCGAGAGGGTGTTTAACAACGTGTTTGGCCGCTCGTGGTGAGCCCTTCGGCAGGCTCAGGACAGGCTTTGTCGAACCACGGCGCTCGCCCTTCGACAAGGGTGAGCGGATTCTTAAACACTCTCGGACGCTCCAGCATTGCTTACGGCGCGTCTTCCTTCTTGTACATGGCATCGCGGTTCTTCAGGAACGCGTACCAGCCGCCCTCGTGGAGCACCTTCAAGCGCTCCTGGGCCCGGGCATCATCTCGGGTGCGGCCGGCCAGCTCGGCAATGGCCGGATCGTCCCGGTAGTTCAGCGCCTCCCGGAAGCCCGCCAGCTCGTAGGCCCGATTGACCAGCAGCTTGTTCAGCCGCACCGTGGTCTGGGGCAGAGCAGCCAGCTTGCGGGCCATGGCTTCGGCGGCGGCATCCAGTTGGTCCTCCGGCACCACCCGGTTCACCAGGCCCAGACGCTGCGCCTCGTGGGCATCCACCGTCTCCCCCAGCAGCAGCAGCTCTTTGGCGCTCTTGAGGCCCACCAGAAAAGGCGTGATAAGCACCGGCGGGTTGAAGCCGTGCCGGATCTGGATCTCCCCCAGCCGGGCCCCCTCCGCCGCGATAGTGAAGTCGCAGATGCCCGCCAGCTCGCAGGCCTGCCCCACGGCGTTGCCCCGCACCGCTGCGATGACCGGTTTGGTAAGGCTCCAGATGAGGAGCTGGACATCCAGGGTGCTGGGGGCCGGCTCGTCGTCCGGGTAGAGGGAAGAATAGAGGTCGCCTCCCGCGGAGAAGGAGCGTCCTGCGCCCGTCAGCAGCACAGCCCTGACCTCATCGTCCTCCTCGGCCCGGATGAGCGCCGCATGGAGGAGCCGGTGCATGTTCTTGTTCAGGGCATTGAGGATGGTCGGGCGGTTCAAGACGATGCGAGCGAAGCCTTCCCCCTGCTCGTACAGGACATCCTCGGGCCCTGGAGGAGGGATCTCGATGCCGTCGGGTGTTTTCTTGATTTCGACCATGGCGGTTCCTTTCTGGCGGGAGTGTATGGCTCCGAATGCTCGCATTGTATCGGATCGGAGGGAGGGATGGCGATGGGCAGGCCGGCGCCTGTGCGGGCGTGACCGCATTTATTCTGCAATACGAAGCGGAAACGAAGCGGGCGTCGCGCCTGTGCGGGCGCGGCCGCATTCGCTATACTACCTCGTGCCGACTCCTGTGGCTGCGGAGGTGCGCTCATGGCATTCCAGGTCTCCAAACCCGAGTATGACGTGGTGGTATCCCTGGATCTGCTGATCCCCATGCGGGACGGCGTCCGCCTGGTCTGCGACGTCTACCGCCCCGCGCGGGACGGCGAGCCGCTGCCAGGCCCCTTTCCCGTGATGCTGGAGCGCACGCCCTACGGCAAGCACGACCTCACCCGCCGACGAGACTCCGGCGAGTACTGGGCGCGCCGGGGCTACGCGGCGGTGCTCCAGGACTGCCGGGGCTGCCACGCTTCCGAAGGGGAGCTGAACTTCCTGACCCAGGAGGCGGAGGACGGCTACGACACCCTGGCCTGGATTGGGAGCCAGCCCTGGTGCAACGGCAAGGTAGGCACTCATGGCACCTCCTACGCCGCCTGGACCCAGAGCGCCCCAGCCTGCCTCAACCCGCCTCACCTGGCGGCTATGTGGCCCAACTTCGGCGGCTCCCACGCCTACTTCTCCTCCGTGCGGCAGGGCGGCGCGCTGGAGCTACGCTTCTTCTGCTGGGCCTTCTGGCACGCGGCCGTCAACACCAACGCGGCGCTGCGCGGGCGGCCCGGCGCGACCGCGGCCCTCAACAGCGCGGACATCCGCGCCTGGCTGACCCGGCTCCCCATCAAGCCAGGGCAGTCGCCCCTGGCCCTGGCGCCCAACTACCAGCGCTGGCTCTTCGACATCTACACCCGGTCCGACTACTCCGACTTCTGGAAGCAGCCCAGCCTGGGCATCGCCGAGCACTGGGACGGCCATGCCGACGTGCCCATCTACCTCTCCGGCGGCTGGTACGACTCTTACACCCGGGCCACTTTAGAGAACTTCGTGGGCCTGACCGCACGCAAGAAGGGGCCTGTGAAGGTGATCATGGGACCCTGGACCCACGGCGGCCGGACCCCGGAGCAGCCCTACGCGGGGGACGTGGAGTTCGGGCCGGAGGCGGCGGTGCCCGACTTCCGGGAGCTCCAGCTTGCCTGGTTCGACCAGTGGCTGAAGGGGGAGGAGACGGGCATCGCGAGCGAGCCGCCGCTGAAGCTCTTCGTCATGGGCGGGGGCGGGGGGCACAGGACAAAGTCGGGACGCCTCTTCCACGGCGGGCGCTGGCGGGCCGAGCAGGAGTGGCCGCTGGCCCGCACTCGCTCCACCAATTACTACCTCCAGCCGGGCGGCGGCCTCTCGTCCCACCGCCCGCCGCCGCAGGAGTCGTACAGCCGCTACGTGTTCGACCCCACAGACCCAGTGCCCACCATCGGTGGCAACGTCTCATCCCTTTCGGCGCTAAGGCCGGTGCCCGCCGGGGTGGCCGACCCCACAACGTTGCCACAGACCATGCGGGTGGAGCAGATCGTGACGCCCGGGGGCTATGACCAGCGGGAGCGGCCCGATATCTTCGGGGCGAATCCACCCTACCTGCCCCTGGCCTCCCGCCACGACGTGCTGGTCTTCCAGACCGAGCCTCTGGCGGAGGACACCGAGGTGACGGGGCCCATCGAGGTGCGGCTGTACATCGAGTCCACGGCGCCCGACACCGACTTCACCGCCAAGCTCATCGACGTCTATCCTCCCAGCGCCGACTACCCCGAGGGCTACGCGCTGAACCTGACGGACTCCATCATGCGCATGCGCTACCGCGATTCCTGGACCCACCCGGAGCTGATGCGGCAGGGAGCGGTGCACCCGGTGACCATCACCCTCTACCCCACGTCCAACCTCTTCAAGGCGGGGCACCGCATCCGGCTGGACGTCTCATCCAGCAACTTTCCCCGCTTCGACGTGAACCCCAACACTGGAGAGCACATCGGGATGCACACCCACACCCAGGTGGCGGAGAACACGGTACACCACAGCGCCGCGCACCCGTCCCACGTAGTGCTGCCGGTTATTCCGGCGGAGTAGGGAGTCAAGTGGCGCACGCGGCGACCACTGAATGAGGCTTCTGGAGAACAGCGGAAGGCGCCGCTTATAGTGAGCCCTTCTGCGAGCCTCCCCTTGCCTACCGGCAGACAGGCACGGCAGGCAGGCCATGAGCGGGATGACACTTCGCTGCGACAATGCCAACCCTCCCCCAACCCCCTCCCTGCCAGGGAGGGGAATGCCCCATCCCTCCCCCTACCCAGGGGGAGGTTAGGAAGAGGTTGACGCGTCGCCCTATACCTGCCGTCACCCTTCCCTAGCCCCTCCCTGGAAAGGAGGAGAATCGTGTTCCTCCCCCTTTGCTACCGGCCCTGCCAGCGGGGCGGCCGCTTCTCCAGAAAGGCCTGCACCCCCTCCCGGAAGTCCTGGCTCATGTAGGCAGTGAGCACCAGGTCGTCGGCCTTGGGGAAGCGACGGTGCTCCTGGATGCGGCGCACCGCCTCTTTGGTCACCTGAATGGTGAGGGGCGCATGCCCAGCGATGGTGGTTGCCAGCTCTCGGGCCCGGGCCTCCAGCAGCTCCGTGACTACTACCTCGTTGGCCAGGCCGATCTGCCTGGCCTCTTCGGCGCCGATGGAGCGGGCGGTGAACAGGATCTCCTTGACCCGGGATGGCCCCAGCAGGTCCACCAGGCGGGCATAGTTGCCGATGCTGAGACAATTGCCCAGGGTACGGGCCGTGGGAATGCCGAACTGAGCGTCGGGGGTGCAGAGCCGCAGGTCGCAGGTGAGGGCGATGGCCATGCCGCCGCCAAAGGCGTAGCCCTCCACCAGCGCGATGGTGGGCTGTCGCACCCGCTCCACCCGCTCCAGCACCCGGCTGATGCGGGCCTCGTAGCCCAGCGCGTCCTCTTCGGTGCGGAAGCTCTGGAACTGGCTGATGTCGGTGCCGGCGACGAAGGCGCGGCCGCCTGCGCCCCGCAGCAGCAGCACCCGCGCCTCCGGCTGCTGCTCCATCCAGTCGCAGGCCCGCACCAGCCCCTCGTACATGTCGAAGGTCATGGCGTTGCGGGCCTGGGGCCGGTTGAAGGTGAGCCATGCCAGCGGCCCCTCCTGCTCGAAGATCAGGTCCGGCGTGCCCAGGTCAATCGTGGTGCGCTCTTCCGTGGTGCCTTCAGCCATACTCTGCCTCTACCGTCGATGGTTCAGGGCCGATCTATGCTGTACCAGAGTCGGCGGTCTTGCGGGAGGCATTGTAGCACAGCCTCCATGTCATCGGGTTGACCCGTCCCGTACAATAGCAAGATGCAAGACATAGCTCCCCGCTACCGCTGGGTGATCTTCTCCCTCATGGCCGCGGCCATCGCGACGCGGGTGCCGGTGGGTGTCTCCCTGGGCGTCCTGTTGCCCGACATCACGGCCACCTTCGAGCTGGGCGCGGTGCAGCAGGGCTGGCTGGGCTCGGCCATGAACCTGGGCAACGTATTGCTGGGCGTCCCGGCGGCCTGGTACTTCTCCCGCTTCAACCCCAACCTGCTCCTGGGCGCCTCCTCGGCCCTGGCGGCCCTGCTGGTGCTGGCCCAGGGTCTGGCCGGATCCTTCTGGCTGCTCCTGACCACCAGGGTCGTGACGGGCCTGGTCTTTGTCATCTTCTCGCCCGCCCGAACCCTCCTGGTGCAGCAATGGTTCCCGCTGCGGGAGATCGTCCTCATCAGCGGCATCCAGATCGCTGTCATCGGGGTGGTGGAGTCAGCGACCCTGTCCCTGACGCCGCTGCTCCAGCTCCAGGTGGGCGGCTGGCGCAACGTGCTCCTGACCTTCGGCGGGATGGGGCTGGCCGTGACGGCGCTGTGGATAGGGCTGGGACGAGAGCGGCCAGGCGCCGTCACAGGGCAGCAGGCGGCCGCGCAGGCGGGATCCCCGATGCAGGTGCTACTCCAGCGGCCAGCGCTCTGGGTTCTGGCGATGGGGCAGTTCGGCGCGCCCGCCTTCTGGTGGGCCTACGCCACCTTCTGGCCCAGCTACATGCTGGACCGCTACGCCCTGCCCCTGGGCACCTCCGGATTTCTCTTCGGCCTCACCTCCCTGGGCATGGCGCCCGCCGGGCTGGTGGTGGGCTGGCTCAGCTCCCGGCACCCCGGCTTGCGGCGCCCCTTGCTCTGGGCCTGCGGCTTGGACCTCTGCCTCACCGCGCTGGCCATGTTGCTGACAGACTCGGTGCCCCTACTCCTGGTGATCTGCATGCTGGGCGGCTTCGGCTGGGGCTTTGTCCCGGTGATGAGCAGCCTTCCCTTCGAGCTGCCCCAGGTGCAGCCCAGGGAGGTGGCCGTCGCCTCCTCCTTCCTGCACACCGTGGGGAGCCTGGGCGGGATGTTCGGGCCGGCCATGGCGGGCGTCCTGATCGAGCTGTGGGGAGGCGTGCTGCCGGCGCTGGCCGCCCTGTCCTTCCTGGCCCTGGGGGTGAGCCTCAGCGCGGGCGCGCTGCCAGCGCCGGAGCGCGTCCAGGTCACCGCGGAAGATCGGTAGTCTGGGGCGGCCTTCGGGCAGCCTTACGGCGCAGGCGCGCCTGCCCGTCCGGCAGGCGGGCCCGTCCTCCTCCGCCGGAACCGTGCCGAGCGGCCTCGGATCTCTCTGCCACCAACACCGGCGGCCAGCAGCAGTAGCGCCGTAAGGACGATGGCGCCGCCGGCGGCCAGTCCCCAGTAGAAGGCCAGAGTCAGGCCCGCCAGCACCGAGAGCAACCCCAGGCCCACGGCCACCAGCAAAGTAACCCGGAAGCCGCGGCTGACCTGGAGACTGGTAATCACGGGAATCACCATGAGCGCGCCCACCAGGAGCACTCCCACGATCCGCATGGAGACCGCCACCGCAATGCCCGTGAGCACCGCCAGCAGCAGGTTCACCCGGTTGACCGGCAGCCCGCTGGTCTGGGCCAGGTCCTGGTCGAAGGTGGTCTGGACCAGCTCCGGATAGAAGAACAGCACCATGGCCAGGGTCGCCAGGGCCACGCCGGAGATCAGCCACAGGTCAAGCTCGCTGACGGTGACGATGCTGCCGAAGAGGTAGCTGAAGAGGTCGGCGTTGAAGCCCTGCCCCAGGCTGATGACCACCACGGCCAGGGCCAGGGCAGCATAGAGGAAGATGGCCAGCGCCGCCTCGCCGTAGAGCCGGCCGGTGGTCCGCAGCCATTCGATGGCCGCCGCAGCCAGGGCCGAGGCCAGGATGGCCACCACGGCCGGGTAGGTGTGGAAGAAGAGGCCCACGGCCACGCCGGCCAGGGCCACATGGGAGAGGGTGTCGGCCATGAGGGAGAGGCGCCGCAGCACCAGAAAGGTGCCCAGCGCGGGGCACAGCACGCCCACGGTGGCCCCCGCGATGAAGGCCCGCACCATGAAGCCGTACTGAAAGATCTCGGGCATGGTACCGATACGCTCTTCTAGTGCCGGTGCGTCCAGAGGCCAACGGGCACGCCGTAGAGCCGGGACAGCTCCTCCTCCGTCAGGTCTGCCGGAGACCCGTGAAAGACGAGGCTGCGGTTGATGCAGGCGACGCGCGTGGCCATCCGCAACACCACACCCACGTCGTGGGAGATGAGCATGACGGTGACGCCCCGCGCCTCGTGCAGCTCCTGGAGCAGCCCGTAGAAGCTCTGCTGCCCCGCCTGGTCGATGCCGGCAGTCGGCTCATCCAGCACCAGCAGCGTGCGACGCCGCACCAGGCTGCGGGCGATGAGCACCCGCTGCTGCTGCCCCCGGGACAGGCTGCCGATGCGTTCGTTGCGGGCAGCCCACATGCCGACAGTGCGCAGCGCCTCGGCCACGGCCGGCGAGAGGCTGGGGCGGAAGAAGGCCAGGGGGCTGGCGCCGGTGTACTCGCCCTGCGCCACCACCTCCGCCACGGTGGCCGGGAACTGCGACTCGAAGCCGGTGGCCCGCTGGGGCACGTAGCCCACGCTGTCCCAGGCGCGGAAGCTGCTGGCCTCCACCCCGAAGAGCCGCACCGTACCGGACAGGGGCCGCAGCAGGCCCAGGGCCAGCTTGATGAGGGTCGTCTTGCCGCTGCCGTTGGGCCCTAGCAGCACAAAGAGCTCTCCCTCGGCCACAGAGAAGCTGACGTCTTCCACCACCGGCTCACCGTCGTAGCCGTAGCTCACCTGCTCGAAGGCGATGGCGGGGGTAGGCATGCCTAGCGGCACTCCATGGCGGTCCGCAGGCTGGCCAGATTCTCCTCCATGAGGGAGAAGTAGTCCTTGCCGGCCCGCGCCTGCTCCTGGGTGAGTCCTTCGATGGGGTTGAAGACCAGAGTCCTGGCCCCCACCTCCCGGGCCAGCACATCGGCCAGCGCCGGGCTGGAAAGAGTCTCGAAGAAGACGTAGCGCACCCCTTTGTCCCGGGCCAACCTGGAAAGCTCGGCCAGACGGCTGGGGGTGGGCGCCGCTTCCGGGCTCAGCCCCGCGATGGCCACCACGTCGATGCTGTAGCGCGCCGCCATGTAGCCGAAGGCCGCATGGGCGGTCAGGATGGTCCGATGCCGGCATTCCCGAAGGCCCGAGAGATAGCGGCTATGGAGGGCCTCCAGTTTCTGGGTGAGCCGCCGGGCGTTCTCTTCGTAGACACTCTGGTTGCGGGCGTCCACCCTGGCCAGGGACTCCCTGATCCTCTCCACCTGCCGCTGGGCCAGGACGGGGTCGAGCCACACGTGGGGGTCAGGGCTGTCCGCCGGCTGGGCCGGCTCGTCGTGATCCTGCGAGGCCTGCAGTAGCTGGAGGCCCTCGGTAGTGTTCAACGGCAGAGGCCGCTGGCCCTTGAGGGTCCCCAAGACCCGCGGCACCCACGGCTCGAAGCCTGCGCCGTTATAGACCAGCAGGTCCGCCCGCTCGATGCGGCCCATGTCCCGGGGCGCCGGCTCCCACTCGTGGGCTTCGATGCCCGGCGGCATGAGGTTGGTCACCTCCGCCAGGTCGCCGCCCACCTGCTGCGAGAAGAAGGCCACGGGGTAGAAGCTGGCGACCACCCGCACCTTACCAGAGTCGCCGGTCAGCGGCGCACCGCAGGAAAGGGCCGCGACCGAGACCACCGCCAGTACCGGGAGGAGGATCCGGCCAGGCGCAGTATGAGACTTAGTATCATTAACAGGCAAAGAAACCTCCCTCGCTACCTGACACTCAGTGCTAGCGCTGGGGCGCCGTGGCTCTACAGGAGGCGCAGAGCACGTAGACTTCCAGCCGGTGGCCCATGACCTGGCTGCCAGTCAGGAGCTGGATGTTCTCCAGCAGGTGGTCTACGCCGCAGCGGGAGACGTCGGCCACGCTGCCGCAGGTGAGGCAGATGGCGTGATGGTGGTGGCCCGCCTGGGCCAGATTGTACAGCGGCTTGCCGTCCAGCATGGAGAGCTTGCACACCAGCCCCATGCGCACCAGCAGGCGGACGGTGCGGTAGATGGTGGCACGGCCCGCCCAGGGGACCTCCCGGCAGAGTTCCTCCACCGTGAAACCCTCCGGGCGCTGGGCCAGCGCGGCAAGGGCCGACCGCCGGGGGGCGGTGAGACGATGACCGCCATCCTCCAGCCGCCGGAGCAGCTCCTCGGCGGTGTCGGTCTCAGTGGTCATGTGTTGACACCTAGTCTCATTTATGCGCCCAAAAAACATGGCCTCCTACCGGCCACATCATGCCGTACTGTAGCGCCCTTCGGCAGGCGTGTCAATCACGCTGGGGCTCCGCGCTGGGGCTCCGTAACTGCCTTGAAATACCGGCTACCTGCCCCATTTTCATACGCGGTGGTGGCCTCTGGCCATCACCTACTGTTCACAATCGAGGTGCTGAATCTGCGGGCAGGGTATGCGGACGGGCGTTGCCCGTAGGGCGGGTCCTTGTGGCCCGCCGCCTACCACGCCGAGATCGTGAGGCGGGGGACAAGCCCCCACCCTACGCGCGCTGCCGCCAACTCCTCTTTCCCCTCAAGACTGAACAACTACGTAGCTCCTTGTGGCTTGGGTCATCCTCGCGCCGCCGCAGCGGCGCGCGCCCGGCCCGCGGGACGCCCACGCCGGCGACGAGCGGGTTGAGCCCCCTGGCTGAGGTACTTGTCGAACCAGTCCAGGATGTACTGGAAGCGCCGCACCCGCCGGCTGGGCTTACCGCTGCGGGACATCTCGTGGCTCTCCTCTGGGAAGCGAACGAAGAGCACGTCTGCCTGCCCCAGCTTCTTCAGCGCCACGTAGAGCTGCTCCCCCTGCTCCATGGGACACCGCAGGTCCTGCTCGCTGTGCAGGATGAGGAGCGGCGTGCGCATCTTGGCCACATAGGAGATGGGGGAGCGCTCCAGGTAGAACTGGGGGTTCTCCCAGGGCCGAGCGCCTGCCATCTCGAACTCCTGGAAGTAGGAGCCGATGTCGCTGGTGCCGAACATACTGAGAATGTTGTTCACAGCCCGCTCGGAGCAGGCGGCTCTGAAGCGGTCGGTGTGGCCCACGATCCAGCTAGCCATGTAGCCGCCATAGCTGCCCCCCAGCACGCCCAAGCGCTCGGGATCCACATAGTCCAGCCGCGCCAGGGCTTCCACACCCGCCATCACGTCCTCGTAGTCCTTGCCACCCCAGTCGCCACAGACGGCGGAGGCGAAGGCCTCGCCATAGCCCTGGCTGCCCCTGGGGTTGGGGTAGAAGACCACATAGCCCCGCCCAGCCTGCGTCTGGAACTCGTCGAAAAAGACGTTGCCGTACTGGGCATGAGGGCCCCCGTGAACGTTCACCAGCGCCGGGTACCGCCGGCCGGGCTGGAATCCGTTGGGCTTCACCACCCACCCCTCCAGGGGTGTGCCGTCGGCGCTGGCGAAGGCCAGCCGCTCCGGCGGCTGCAGCCCGAACCTGCCCGCGAAACGGCCGTTGAGGTTGGTAAGGCGGCGCTGGCCTCCCCTGGGGCCGCGGAAGTACACCTCGCCAGGGTTCGTGGGGCTGGAGAGCGCGTAAGCCGTGGCGCCATTGGCCGCCACGCTGAACTGGGCGATCTGCGCGTCGCCAGCCACCACGGGCGTCACCCTCCCGCCGCGCAGGGAGGTCCGGAAGAGGCTCACGTTCCCCTGGTCCATAGCCAGGAAGAGGAGGCCGGAGCCATCGGGCGTCCAGGCCAGGGTATGGTACTGGGCCGGCCACGAGGCGGTGCTGGCGCAGCGGTCCAGCGCGGCCGAGAGGTTGCGGGGCCGCCCGCCCGAGGCGCCCACCACCCAGGCGCAGGTGTTCTTGGAGAGCCCGGCCATGGGGTGGTCGTGCCCCAGGTAGGCGACGGTGCGGCCATCCGGCGACCAGAGGGGGGCGGTGGCTGGCCCCCTGCCCGGGGTGATCCGGGCCGGCTCGCCACCCCGGGCTTCCACCACCCAGATGTCCATGGTGCTGTCCAGGTCCCGACTCTCATGGCGGGCCGAGGCGAAGGCAATCCGGGCGCCGTCTGGTGACCAGACGGGATAGGCGTCGTCCCAGTCACCATCAGTGAGCTGGCGAGCACGGCCACTGGCCACCGAGACGACGTAGATGTGGCGGCGGCCCTCCCGGAAGCCCTCTCCATTGAACTTGTACTTCAGGGTGGTAATCTCGCGGATCTTGGGGCGCTGCTCATCGTCGCCCACCCGGGAGACCACGGCCACCTGGCGGCCGTCCGGCGCCCAGGAGAGGTACTGGACGCCCCCGAACAGATTCGTCAACTGGCGCGCCTCGCCGCCGTCCACGGGCAGGAGCCACACCTGGGCCTTGCCGGCGCGGTCCGAGACGAAGGCCAGGGTGCGGCCATCGGGCGACCAGCGGGGGCTACTATCCCGCTTCGGGCCGAAGGTGACGGGGCGGGCATGGCGCACCCGCCCCGAGGTGGGCACCAGCCACACCTGGGAGCGATAATCGTCGGCCTTCTGATCCATTTGCGTCACGGTAAAGGCGACGCGGCGGCTGTCGGGCGCTATCTGAGGGTCGCTGATCCAGCGGATCCCGTAGAGGTCCTCCGGGGTGAAGGGACGACGTCGATCGGCCATAGCCTTACCTCCTGTCTGCGCTGCTGCGGTCTCATCGTAGATTGCCGCGTATTATGTCCCTTCCCCAGCGCCGTGTCCATCCTGGTAGCCAAGGGTACTGCCTTGAAATACCGGCTATCTGCCCCATTTTCATTCGCGGTGGTGGCCTCTGGCCATGACCTACTGTTCAGACTTGCGGAGGCGAGCTCCACCCGAGCACCCCCCGACCATCACCCCCTGACCCCCTCTTCCTGGCCAGGAAGTGGGGGAAGAGAGAAATCTTTCGAGGGGACACCCCTTCGGCAGGCTCAGGACAAGCCCACGGGCTCCCTGGCAAGAATGCTGCCGCCCATCTGCACATACCGCGGGGCGCGGTC
>JACPQN010000019.1 GCA_016190485.1 Chloroflexota bacterium | reverse complement strand
GGTAGGGGCGCCATTCATGGCGTCCCTGGGCGGGATGAATCCCGCCCCTACATCAATCGATTCCAACGTCTGGCGCACCTCGGCGGCGGAGGCGGGCCGCCTGGCGGGGTCTTTCTCCAAGAGGCGCAGGATCAGGGTTTCCAGGGCCGGCGGCAGGCCGGGGCGGTGCCAGGAGGGGGAGACCGGCGGGGTGTTCAGGTGCTGGCCGATGATGGCCACGGAGTCGTCGCCCACGAAGGGAGGCCGGCCACAGGCCAGCTCGTAGAGCATGGCCCCCAACGAGTAGAGGTCACTCCGAAACTCCGGCGTGCCCCCCAGGGCCTGCTCCGGAGGCATGTAGGAGACGGTGCCCACCATCATGCCCTCCCGGGTCAGGCGCGAGCGGTCCAGGGCCACCGCCAGCCCGAAGTCGCCGATCTTGGCGACGGCGCCGCCCAGCCCGGGAGCCGCTCGTCCTTCGACTGGCTCAGGATGAGCGGCGTCCAAGGGCGCGGTGAGCCAGACGTTGCCGGGCTTGAGGTCGCGGTGGATGACGCCCTTGCCGTGAGCGAACTCCAGGCCCCGGCACACCTGGACCGCGATGGTCAGGGCCTGCTCCAGCGGCAGCTTGTGGTCGGGGGCCTGCGCGATGGCCGCCTCCACGTCGCCGCCCGCCATCAGCTCGGTGACCATGAAGAGCTGGCCCGACGGAGCAGTCCCCTCTCCCTTGCTGGGAGAGGGATAGGGTGAGGGTGAGGCAGGACTTGCCTCTTCTCCCAGGTCAAACACCGAGACGATGTGGGGGTGGGCGCCCAGGCGCCCCATGGCCTGGGCTTCTCGGAGGACGCGTTCCCGCCCGACCTGGTCCAGGCCCTCGGTCCCTTCGACGTTGCTCAGGGCAGGCTTGATGAGGGCGAAGGCCACGTCGCGGTCCAGGACGGTGTCGTGGGCCAGGTAGACCCGCTTCTTGCCGCCCTCGCCCAGGAACCGCACCACCTGGTAGCGGCCGGCGGCGAAGGACTGAGGACTGGGGGCTGAGGACTGAGGGCTGAGGGCAGAGGGCGCGGAGGAGGTTGCCTGCTGTTTCTCTGCGTCCCTGGCGGTCTCTGCGGTGGGAAGGGGCGGAGGAGTGGCCTCCCCCAGGCGACGCTGGGCCGCGGCCAGGTAGGCCTGGGCGTCGGCGTTCTCGGGGTCCAGGGCCAGGACGTTATCGGCGCGGTCCCCCACGCGCGCCCAGTCGGACTGGGCCATGGCCTGGTCGGCCTCGTCCAGGAACCGGTCTATTTGCCGTTGAATACGCTCGCTGGGCATAGGCACCAAACTCAGGGCGCGGCGCCCCGACCGCGATGCTCCCCTACGCGAGCTCGATCTCGCTGTGGGCGGCGCCGCTGATGAGGTCCCGGGCCATGATGATGCGCTGCACCTCCGAGGGCCCTTCGCCAATGCGGCGGATGCGCAGCTCCCGATACCAGCGCTCCAGGGGCATGTCCTTGGTGACGCCCACGCCGCCGTGCATCTGGATGGAGCGGTCCACCACCCGGCCCGCGGCCTCGGTAGAGAAGACCTTGGCGGCGCCGGCCTCGAAGCGGAAGGGCTGCTTGTCGTAGGCCTTCTGAGCGGCGTGGAGCACCAGCCAGCGAGAGGTGCGGATGTCCAGCTCGTTGTCCACGATCATCCACTGGATGGCCTGGCGGTTGGCCAGGAAGTCGCCGAAGGTCTGTCGGTTCTTCACATAATCGATGGCCATGCGCTGGGCCGCCACCGCCAGGCCGATGCCCGCCGCGGCGTAGGGGATGCGGTTCAGGCTGAGCTGCTCGTTGGCGATGGCGAAGCCCTTACCCTCCTCGCCCAGGATGTTGGTCTGAGGCACCCGCATGTCGTCGAAGGCCAGCTCCGTGGTGTAGTGAGAGCGCAGCACGTGCACCAGGCGCTTGACGATGAAGCCGGGGGTGTCGGTGTCTACCAGGAAGCAGGTGATGCCCTGGCGCCCCGCCTGGGGGTTGGTGCGGACAAAGAGCAGCCCGAAGTCCGCGGTGTCGGCGCCGGAGTTGAACATCTTGGAGCCGTTGATGATCCAATCGTCGCCATCCCGGACGCCCTTGGTCTGAATGGCCCGGGCGGGGTCGGAGCCGCCGCTGGGCTCCGTCAGCCCGAAGAAGGCCCGTTTCTCACCCCGGATTGCGGGCCAGAGATAGCGCTGCTTCTGGTCCTCGTTGGCGGCGTAGAGCTGCTCGGGCGCGCCGCCTCCGAAGACCCCGTAGCAGGGGGAGTAGAGCCCCGCCCGGTGCTGGGACATCTCCTCCGCCAGCAGAGCACGCGTGATGATGTCCACGCCGGGGCCGCCGTACTCTTCGGGCACGCTCATGTGATAGAGGCCCATGGCCTTGGTCATCTGGGTAAGCCGCTCGTGCTCCGCGGGGGGTAGCTCGTAGGCGTCCGGATCCATGTCCCGCTCTAGGGGCAGGATCTCCTCCCTCACGAAGCGCCGGACGTTCTGGATGATGTGCCGTTGCTCTTCCGTTAGCCGCAGGTCCACGGTGCGCCTCCTTCTGACTGATGCGTACTCTCCGGGTGGTCCAGGCCGCCCGGCTACCTGCGCCGCAGGGACGCCAGGGCCTGCCGCATCTCCGGTGATGCGTAGCTGGTCATCTGAGCCGTAGCCTCGTAGTCCAGGGCAGCCTCAAGACCCTCCAGCGTGGGCTTGACCAGGGCGCGCTTGGCCATACGCACCCCGCTGGGGGGCTTGGCCGCCATCTGCCGGGCCAGGGAAAGTGCCTCCTCCATGAGCTGGATGCCCAGGCACGGAGCGCCGCCGGAAGGTAGGTACAGCTTACTCTGGCGCAAAAAGCTCGTCAACAGAAGGGGCCATAGGAACAAGACTCGCATAGGATTATCCTTGGCTTCCATTGACACTGGCGAGGTATCCTGGTATAAAAACCCAATACAGGTGGCGGGTAGTCCCCATAAGGAGGACGCCATGCAGATACATCGTCGGTCTCAGCCATGGTCGAGCCTGTGTCGCATTTTACCGCTGCTGCTGGTGGGGATGATAGCCACAGGCTGTGCCCCCGCAGCCTCGCCCGGAAATGGAGCTGACGCTCCGGGAGCCACCACTCAGATCAAGCGGGGTGGGACCCTGCGCATCGGCACCGCTGGCCAGCCCACCTCCCTGGACCCCCAGATCGGCACCGGCGGGGGCGACCACAAGTACCTCTTCACCATGTTCGATAACCTGGTGGCCTACAATAACGACTCCAAGCCCGACCCCAAGCTCTCCCTGGCCGAGTCCTGGAGCTTCAAGAACGACACCACCATTGAGTTCAAGATCCGCAAGGGCGTCAAGTTCCACGACGGCACCGACATCAACGCCGAGGTCATCAAGTGGAACATGGAGCGGGTGCTGGACCCCAAGGTCCTGGCCGCGGGCCGCGGCGCCCTGCTGGTGGTCGACAAGATGGAGATTATCGACCCCTACACCATCGTCTTCACCCTCAAGGAGCCCAGCGCGCCCCTTCTGCTGAACCTGGGCGACCGCTCTGGCTTTATCAACTCCCCCACCGCCGTTAAAAAGTGGGGCGATGCGGACTACGGGCGCCACCCGGTAGGCAGCGGTCCCTTCACCTTCGTGGAGTGGATCCAGGACAGCCACGTGAAGGTGAAGAAGAACCCCGACTACTGGCGCAAGGACGACAGGGACGACCCCTTGCCCTACCTGGACGAGGTAGCCGTCCTCACCCTTTCCGACGAGGCTGTGCTGGTGGCCAGCCTGCGGGCCGGTGAGATCGACGTACTGGAAGGACTCCCCGGCAAGAATGTGCCCCAGTTCAAGGGCAACCCGGACTTTACCTTCCTCCAGACCAAGTCTAGCTCTGTGCCAGACATCCGCCTGAACATGGACGTCTTTCCCTTCAACAACGCTGGTCTGCGCCGGGCCATGTCCCTCGCCCTGGACCGGGAGGCCCTCGTCAAGGCGAACTACGGCGAGTTGGGCGAGATGGTGCGGGGTCCCGTGACCCCCGGCCACGCCTGGGCCCACTGCCAGGAGTGCATCCAGCCCACCAAGCGGGACCTGGCCAAGGCCAGGGAGGAGTTGCAGAAGGCTGGCTACCCCAACGGCTTCGAGTGGGAGTACTTCATCGGCAGCAGCACCACCGCGAGCCGCCTGCTGAGCGAGATGCTCCAGGCGCAGCTCCTGGACGTGGGTATCAAGACGAAGATCACCGTGCGGGACACCATCGTGCGGGACTTTTACGTCGAACGGCGCTTCCCTGCCTTCGCCGGTAGCTTCAGCGACCGCGCTGACCCCGACGGCTCCGTGTACGAGAAGTACCACTCCAAGGGCTCCTACTTCGCCACCCGGGACCCCGCCAACATCAACCCCAAGGTTGACGAGCTGCTGGACAAAGCGCGACGCACTTACGACCTGGCGGAGCGCAAGAAGCTCTATAACGACGCGGAGAAGCTGATTGTGGACAACGTGTATGGGAGTATTTTCCTCGCATACATTGGTAGCGGTAAGGCGCTCCAGAAGTCCGTTAAGGGCTTCGAGTTGGGAGGCGAAGGCAAGGGCCGCTACGTGGGCGTGTGGCTTGCCAAGTAGCGATACCTGTGGCACGGTATGCCCATCAGCGGGCATCGCCATGCGCACGCCAAAGGAGGCATCGACCAGCATCTAAGTCCTGAGTGCTCCGGCGTGAATTGACACGGGCTGGGGGCTTTGCTATAAAGACCCAATATGTCATGATGGGATTCTCCGCGCGGAGAGCAACAATGCAGCTACTGCACCGGCGCCGACTAGTTCCCTACCCGCACAGTCTCCTCCTGTTTATGCTCTCGGCCATGGTCGCCCTGGCGTGCGCGCCCTCTCCGTCGCCCGGAGACGGGGCCGGCGCTCCGGGAGCCGCCACCCAAGTCAAGAAGGGCGGATCCCTGAAAATCGGCACCGCCGGCCAGCCCACCTCCCTGGACCCACAGATCGGCGGCGGTGGCGGTGATCACAAGTACCTCTTCGCCATGTTCGATACCCTGGTGACCTACGACAACGACTCCAAGCCCGACCCCAAGCTCTCCCTGGCCGAGTCCTGGAGCTTCAAGAACGACACTACCATCGAGTTCAAGGTCCGCAAGGGCGTCAAGTTCCACGACGGCGCCGAGATCAACGCCGAGGTCATCAAGTGGAATGGAGCGGGTGCTGGACCCCAAGGTCCTGGCCACTGGCCGCGGCGCCCTGCTGGTGGTTGATAAGATGGAGATTACCGACCCCTACACCATCGTCTTC
>JACPQN010000134.1 GCA_016190485.1 Chloroflexota bacterium | reverse complement strand
TTCGAGTGGATTGCGGTATTCTACAACCGACAGCGGCGACATTCTGCCCTCGGGTATCAGAGTCCCGCAGCGTTCGAGGAGACCCTGCTCGCGGCGGCGGCCGCCTAAAAGCTAGGTGTCTACAAAATCGGGGCAGGCCCATTTGGATATACAGAAATACATCGCTCGGCAAATTGATAGCCAGGTTTCAGAAGCCGAGGAATCCTCCAGTCAGTTGCCTGGGGCCCGAAGAAATATTATTGCGGAGGCAAGCCCGGACTTGGGACGACTGGCTTACGCCTTATATCTGGTCTCTCATCCCTACAGCATCGAAAAGGGGCTGACTCGCCTAGCACGTTTCCTCGAAAGACATAATCTGTAGGTGGGAACTGGAGTGCTTCGTTAGCTATTTTGCGGACGCTCGACTTAGCGATGCGAGGTTACCTCGGCTCTGCGCTGCCGTCTTACCCAATCGAAGCTAAGATCACGAATACTAGGACAGAGAGCCACAAGCGCCTTTTCGGCTTCCGCGCCTGATCTGGGCAAGGGCATCTTGTTGACAATTTGCTCGTATTTCCGAAAGTCAGGAACGATGGCTAGCCATCTCGTGGTTCTCTGGAGCTCGTTGTTCCACCCGAACAGCCGATTGATGTAATCAGCCCAGGAGAGGAAGAATCCGCCAAGATCACTTGGACGAAACTCGCTAACTACCATCCCTACATGGCACAGCGATAGCAGACGCATAGACTTGGAGAATAATACAGGCAATGCGTCTCTCTGAGCCTGTTGATCCCAGCACCTCGCTAGCAGTAACTCAAGATTCCATTGAGCGAAGCCAAAATAAGGGTCATGACTATCCGGGAAAAGTAATCCTTCGATTAATGATAAAGCGGCTTCAATATCTACTCTAGCCTGTATCACACCGGGCGTTCCAACCCCTACGTTCCAATCATACGCCGCCTCGTCCTCCGGGGCAGGCACGATGGTGCCCTCGGAGCGCACGGCGAACTCCCGCTGGAAAGCCATGAATAACTCAAGGGCTTGTATTTGGCCTTCTGCGTATAAGAAGGATGCATCACTCAACAGCGTCTCCACGCTCGATTTATCTTTCACAACGGCCGCCCATCCCCGCGGATCATACGAACGTACGGCGTTGGCCACGCATCTGTATTGCCTCACAAAGTTCCATAGCAGGTCGAATACTGGATCGCCGACAATCGGTGAGTCATATGAGAGAGCCTTCCTATCCCTCTCCAGGCATGCTGCCATAATTAACAAGTCTAACGTCTCATCGACATCTTCCCAGACCAGCTTTATCGCCTCTACAACTATATCTCGAAGGCTTTGGCCTGATAACTTTACTAACGACTGAGTCGTAAAACGGTCACTTTTACTTAGCTCCGTGGCCGCCGGGCGTATTATCCCTGAGTAGTGACTGACCGGGGGTGGAGCGGTAGTCAGCCTGTGGCTAGAGGGAATGGCTGATGGTCCTGAGTTAGGCGCCTTTGGTACTACGTCACCCGTACTAGTCTCTGTCGGAAGATTCACCAGTCCCAACTCAACGGCCTTGAACGCAGCTTGCCTGGTGGTCGTCACCCCCAAGTTATTGCGGACATGTAAAAGGTGACTGTTCACGGTGTCTTCCGCTACGACCAGCCGTTGCGCAATTTCCTTGGCAGACAGACCCTGGACCCAGAGTTCTAGGACCTCGATCTGTCTGCTGGTTAGCGGTGAGAAGGGTTCTGCACCCATATGCGCTGCCGACCTTAACGTTTTCTTTAGTACCAGACCAAGTTTTTGGGGATGACCAGGGACTGCCCTCCCCCCATTATAGCTTATGGGTCGACAACCCGGAAAGGTGAGTCTTAATCTCTCAGGACTCTGGTACCGTGAAGAAGTTACCGGAACGGAGCCAGGCTGCTCCGCCTTAACGGAGGTCAAACGCCTTGAGCGCTTGCACGGAACGGTCACCCTGCTATGCCACGAAAACCTCAATAACGCTGACGCCCACTGCCATCGGGAGATCTTAGCTGAAATACTTCAGTCTCTGACCACGTAACCACGAGGAGGTGACGCCGGCTCTTAACGGTACGGACAATCGAATACGAGAAGAGGAAGGCAAGGGTCCCTAGCATGCTTTAGCGCGGCAACGTCAGAGACCTGCCCGCCTTCCTCACGCCCAGCATACCAAAAGGAAGGTACGTCGGGAAACGGAAAGGAGCAAACAATGGTCCATGATGAGGTGAAGCGCAGAACCGGTTGTCAGGGAATTCAAATACCAGTTTCACAGCTAACTGATGATCCTTCGCATCCAGAACTGTGGGATGCGGCAACTCCAGAAGGCATCCACGAAGGTGCAGTACCTGATAGCGCTGTTGACCCAGTAGCGGAGAAGGAGGATGAGAAGCGCCCCAAGTACGAGTTTACGCCTGGACCTGTCTGAGGCCGCCGAGAGCGCGCTTACCCCTGATTCCCGTAATTCTCAGTAGGAATAAAGGAGGATTCCAATGTGCGTGCAGTTCTTGCAACAGCCAGACGTTTTCCCGCTCTTCAGGCAGCGGTTAGACAGCAACACGGAAAGGATTGGGTTCACGCCTATCCTTGCAAAGCGGGTGGAGATGGTGCGCAGGCAGCATGTCTCCCATTCCTACCAGTCGTTGCAGTTTCCCATGCGGTCCTTTAGTTGGGACCGCAACGCAGTCTATGGGGATCATGACCGGTGCCTCCACCTGGCGCCCAACTCCCGGGTTGCCCAGGGCCTTTCAGGATACGGCGATCACACCCTGGTGGTGATGCCGGGTACGTACTATTGGTCGTCGGGCGACTCCAGCAGAGGCTGGTGCCACCACGCTAACGGCGTGTTTAACCTGTTCTGCGTCGAATGCGAGGGTTATTACCCTCAGGAGGTCTCCATTCCCGACTTCTGGCGGACCGAGATACCCCGGGGCCTTCGGTTGGCTATCCAAGACGCTTCGCAGCACGGGGCTTACGTCGCCAAACTGGATGTTAGGAGGCGGCAATGAAATTCCCAGTAGTGAGGGCAGATGAATTAGAGCAGTGGGCGACAACGGCAGGCAGAGGGAGCAGAGGCACTAACAATAGCAAGCTGAAGCAGAGCTCGGGTTCCAACTGGTTTGGCTGGCTCTTGTTCTGGGTGGTCGTGGTGCTGGGTGCGCTCTATGTCGCCGGCATCCGCTTCTAGCTTAAGGCACTCTTAGAGCTCGCGCTATGGTAACCGAGAGTGGCGAAGATCCCACGGACGTACAGGAAGGGACGGGCGAGGCGGGTATTCCCGAGGTCGGGCCGAAGAAGTCCTGGTCGTCGGCCCTGCTACTGAGGCCATTCCTGTGATTGAAACCCGACACGAGATGTATGGCGACGAGTCTCGTCTTCTCTCAAGGAAGCAAAAACGGCTCACCTATTGCCATGGATGTGGCCGGCTGTTCCTGTCGGAAAGGATGCTAGTGGCGATGTGTGCTAGCGGTGGCCTGCTTTGCTACTTATGCTCCAAGGGCCAGTGTAAGAAATGTGGCCGCAGTGCGTGTAAGCAACATTCCCACGAGGTCAACGAAGAGGAGATCATGTGCCAGCGATGCTGGGAGGAAGATCAGCGTCAAATGCTGGTGACGATAGCGTGCTGCATCCTCCTTACCATCGTGGTTGCTGTTGTGCTGAGCATCTCAAAGAGGTGACGGCATGGACGACCCGGACTATCCTGACGCGAGGTATTCGGCCGAACGGCCACCTAATTGGATGGAGATTTCACCATCCGGCAGAACCTGGACGAGCAGAGAGGCTGGTCCTATCCCCCGTCGGCCGGTGTCGAGGCCACGTAGGTTGCGTAGGAGGCTGGGAATCTCTCAGGAGCATAGAGACGCGGAATGGCAGGAGTGGGAGGAGCGCTGGGACAACTGGCCCTGTTGGACCCACTGCCCAGACTGCGGTTATGAAACACCAATGGAGGCTGGCGGCTCTGCTGGCCCAGGCTGGGCAGGCATGTGTCCGCAGTGCGGCCGTTCGGTCTGGCTGCCCTTAAGCAGTCCTGAGGTGCGGAATAACCTTCACCCAAGTGAAGAGGAGTAAGGCAACCGAGGTTTCCTTACAATCCTTCCTGCGCTCGGAGCCACATTTATGAATTTCGGTTGCTGCGCAACCCGCTCCTACGGCGCTTGAAATCCTAAAAGAGGCTCCTCCCTACCGGAATAAACTAACAGGCCGAGGGGCACGATGAGGCCGGAAAAAGTCGATGGAGGTCGATAGAACATGTGTACGAACAAGCAACTGGTGTTTTACACCGAACTAAAGACTCAGATGGGGCATGAGCCTTCTGAGGAGGACTTGTCACGCTTTAGCGTAATGGGAATCGCCCAGGCTTCAGAGGTAATCACCGCCCTGATAAAAGAGCGTGACGAGCTCAGCCTGAAGACTAACGGACAATCCGATGACGGTGAGATGCGATGAGTCTCACAACATGCCAACGCTGTGGCGCGGAAACGACATGCATTAGCAAGCTTTGCCTGACATGCGAGTGCGCTGCTTGGACAGAGTCACAGGCACGAGATTTTGGCAGCGGGGTCTAGGCAGACCCTGCCCTTTTTTCTTTTGTTGAAACCGCTTATGCAGAGCGCGAACCCGGACAAATACGAGCAACTCTTGATGAAAGAGCAGGCGTTGCTAAAGCTGGCAAGTCAGGCCGGTAAAAGCGGCATGGCCGAACGGATACATCGAGCGGTCTTTTCAAACGACCCTTATTACTGCCAACAGCTTGAACAGTATTTCGTCCGGCTGATTAACCACCTGCGCCCGTCACAGAGCTACTTTGTCCCCAGCCCTAATCCCCGCGACATCGCCGACGGCGAATTTTTTCTGGGCTACCTTCCCGGCGGAACAACACAGGCAAGGCTCAGCAGTGCCAACTTCGGTCTCAACTTTCTTGTTGTGGGAACCATTGGGACTGGCAAAAGCACCTTCAGCATGGAGAAAGTTGGCAAGTCGGCTATGAAGGCTGGCTATTCGGCGTGGGTCTTTACGCCGTTTCCGCTAGACGTGGTAGGGCATTTCTACGAGGCGCTGGGCTCTGGGCAGATGCTGTACTTGGACAATTCTAATCTTAAGCTAAACCCGCTGTGCCCAGTAAAAAACGAGACCCTAATCCTACTTGTAGGTCGCATAGTCGACCAGTTGCGGCCGGATAACTACTGGAGAGATGGCACGTGTGAGCAGCACGCCAGAACGCTGCAATCAGCATTCGCTGCATTTGGTACATCAGCAGAATCGGGTCCCTACCCTAGCTACTACGACATCAAGGAAATCATCAACCGTCAGCACCATACGCTTAGACGAAGGGCAGAGTACGCCGAGTCAGAGGACAGGGGAATCAGCACTTTGCTTCGCTATGCTGGGGACGTTTTTGACTGCTCTCAGGGATTCGACATTGCCACCCTTTCTGAGAGTAGCATCCTCTTCGATCTGAGTGGCATGGACACAACAACTCGCGTGTCTGTGGTGCACTACCTGAGTGACACGGTTTCCGCATACCGTCGCCTTAACCCAGGGCCGCATAAGCAACTTCTGATGATCATAGATGAGGCGGACGAGTATTTTGTGGCGACGCAGTCACGGGACGACATCCACGAGCCGTTCTTGCACACTCTTGGCCGCCGGAGTAGGCACCTCTCTGTCACCATAGTGCTCATCAGTCAAACTATCTATACCATTCCTGCTCCACTTCAAACCACGATCAACAACAAGATTGTGTTTCGCGCTGAAGATCCGCTTTCCAAGCGAACCTTATCCGCCACGCTTGGCCTAACCGAACAACAGGTTATCGAGCTCGGTTCACTTCCTAATAGAAATGCCATAGTCAAGATTCCAAGCTACCCGTTCCCTTTCCGCATGGTGGTCCCTGAGTTCGAAATTCCGGAACTAAGCCATGCTGAGATTGAAGAGATTGTGCTAAAGGCCAAAGCAGCAGCAGCCCGGCTGCCCTGGGAGCCGCGGGTGACTCTGGCTTCCATCCGGCCATCCGTAAGCGGAGCTGCCAAAGCTACAAGCAGCGGTGCTGTCGAAGCACTCCAGCTAAAGGGGCGCGTCAAAGAGTACTTCAAGATTCTCTGCGAGAAACCTGGGTTGCGGGCAGGGCAAATTGAGCAACTACTGGCAATCCCCAAGGCCACTGGGAAAAGATTTCGTGACTGGCTCAGTAGTAGAGAGCTGGCTACTTTCAGTCGCGTGAGCATTGGCGGGCGGTCAGGGCAAGCTCTATTTGGCTTCCCTACGGAATGGGGCATGCGGGTCGCCCGGGCAAACGGTATAGAACCGAAGCGTTTGCCCGGGCGGGGCGGCGGCCTACATCGTCTAGTTACGGCCGCAGTAAAGGCAAAAGAAGAGTTGGAGCACCCTGGGTGCATTGTGGACATTGAGTCAGAGGAGGCCGGGGTTCGGGCCGACGCCCTGGTGACCCGGCTTGATGAGATTGGGCCTAACGGTCCCAAGAGAGTGGGGTATGAAATCTGCATAAGCAGTCTTCAACCGCATGTCGTTCTTGGGCTGTTAAACGACATGGTGGACAAGGTGTTTGTGATAGTGGAAGACGCAAAGGCTAGGGAATCAGTGAAGAAAAAGGTTGCTGAGATCGCAGTAGAAGAGCAATCAGGAAGAATCCAGTATTTGTTGGTTCGTGAGGTAATGAAACATATACCGCCCGCCTCCTAGCGTCGGCGGGCGGTTCGTTCGTATTTGTCGAACGAAGGTTAGTGCCGCTAAAGCGGGAAGGGCAGGAAAGCAGAGTTTACCTGGAACCGAAACAGAACTGGCCCAAACTACCGGGGATTTCCAATGGCTCACCATGAAGGACTGCCTAGCTTGATACAGGCTCTTATTAACCGGGACGGCCGCAGCCTGAATCAGGTTGCGCAAGCCGCCTTGATCGATGTCGGATATCTGTGGCGGCTCCGGGAAGGTGCGCGTGCTCATCCGAGCCGAGACGTGCTTATCCGGCTGGGCCTAGCGCTGCGGCTGGAGCCCGAGGAGTTGGATGAGCTATTGGTAGCTGCGGATTACGCGCCTGTTACCCTGCGGCGGCTTTAGGGGGCCGCCCTCTTTTGCGCGCACCCGGCAGCGGGATAGTCGCGAGAACTGACCGCTTCGGTTTGATGGCACCAAGCATCTGCTCGGCAACTCCAAAGTAGTAATCCGTCATCGCGTAGGACTTGTGGCCAGCCCAGCGTTTCACAAGTGAGGGGTTCTCGCCGTCGATGGCCTTCCTCGTTATCCAGTCATGCCGGAACAGGTGGGGATGAAGGCGGGTTCCTAGCCTCTTGCCGGCTCTATGCACCAGCAGGGTGACAGCTTGCGGCGCAACATCCTTACCCTCCGCAGTAACGAAGACATGCGAGCTCTGTAGCACTCGCGGCACCCGAGTCCTTCGGCTCACTTCCCCATTGATTCTGTGCCGAGAGGTCTCAGAGAAATACCTTGCCTTCCAGGTTAGGTAATTCTTAACAAGCGCTACAGCTTCGTCGGTCATTGGCACGTAGCGCCATTCTTCTGTCTTGTCAGAGAACACTTTGATAGTGCGTGCGTCCATGTCCACGTTGGCCGAGAGGAGATTGGCTAGCTCCTCACGCCGCATGCCAGTGTCGGACAGGACGGCCAGCATCGCGATGTTCCGAGCACCGAGAAAGGTATTCGGCTTATAAAGGCCGAAGAGGTTTCGGCGCAAGTCATCGGGAATCAGGTCAAACTGCGGCCGGTAGGACTGCGGTACACGGAGATCTTCAAGCGCGTTCCCGTCTGTCCACCCCCGCTTGCCCATCCACCGAGAGAACGCCTTAAGAGCACGAAGCCTGTTCGAGACGGTGTTCTCGCTTAGCCCCTTCTCGCGGAGATGCAGGCGGAACAAGTTCACATTGTGCTCGTTCAGATCGCCGACGAGTCCGAGCCCCCGGCTCTCCAGGTATTTCCAGAACTGCATCAGCGATTCCGAGTACCATTGAAATGTCTTGGCTTCCTGTTCCGCAGCTTTCTTCGCCAGGAACTCCGGAACCGGCCCGCTCTCTCGAGACGCGCGGGATGTCATTGCGACATCGTAGAGGGCTTCCCGAGAGTGGTCCAAATCTTGCCACCGCAAACCTTTCTTACCAGGCATTATGAAGCCTCCCAAGCATGGATTTCATTGCCTGGGAGGCAAAATAATTACTCGTAAGCAGGTTATTACGGGCTAATTATTTTCCGGACATACCCCCAAATCGGACCATTTTAGCTTCAAAAACGAGTTTGGAGCGGGAGACGGGATTCGAACCCGCGACAGCCTGCTTGGAAGGCAGGAGCTCTACCACTGAGCTACTCCCGCACCTGAAAGGGGGCAGCGCGGCCTCGCTAAGGGCCGCGTTGGTCTCCACTACCCCATTGTACCGGGCACATGCCCGCCATACAACTCAGACCGTCGCACCGACGGCCCGCCTGGCTTTCTCCGAGCTGAGAGCGCCTACGGAAGGCTCTTGAGAAACGCGTAGATGTCCAGCACGTCCTGGTCGCTCAGCACCGACGGGTCGAAGGGGATCATGTTCTGGCGGGGTGTCCGCACCTGCCTCAGCACCTCCGGAAAGCTCAGCGACGTGTTGGCTATGCGAGGGCCGATGAGGCCGCTTCCATCGGGCTGGTGGCACCCTGAGCAGCCTACACTCAGGAACAGGGAGCGGCCTTTCACCGCATCACCACCCGTAGTGGGTGGAGGTGCCGAAGGGGGAGGTGGGGTTGGCTGGAGAACGGGCGTCGGCGGCACCGGCGTGGTCGTGGGCTCGGCCGCAGATGTGGGCCGGGGCGACGGCGGAGCCGTGGTGGGCGCCGGAACGACCATGGTAACAGTAACAGTAGCGGTGGGCGCCGGCGTGGCCGTGGATGAGATGGTCGCCGTGGCGGTCGGGGCAAGCGTAGCCGAGGCCGCTGTAGCAGGAGCTGGCGGAGCGCCCGCGGCAGTGGCGCAGCCGGGCATCCCGGCCAGCCACAGGAGCGCGACCACACCCCGCCAGGCGCACGTAGCGCAGCGCCTCCCGCTAAACGGGATCATCGAGAGCAAGGGCTATCCTGTTTCCCTGGCCTCCCGTTCCCACCTGCTTCCAAAGGGACCCCAGCACACCACTGCCGTGCGATGCCCGTGTATCTCCTCAGCGACGCCCCGTCTAGCTTTGCCACACTGTGCTCCTTGCGGGTGATCCATACAAGCGCTTATACGCAACCACGTTACGGCTTGTGCCAGTACCTACTTTCAGAAAAGGGCGTTATTGCTTGAGGGTGCTTATCAACCTGCCACCTCAGGCTCAAGCCTGAGGCATTCTGAGTGGCTATGCTGCAGGCTGAAGCCTGCAGCGCGGAGTTACTAAACACTCTCGTTCTTATCAGTTGACACCCCCACGCCCCACTCCTATACTCGCCACACAAACCGCTCTGGAGGTGAACAGATGGCCTTCGAGACCATTCTCTACGAGAAGCGTGAGCCCCACATCGGGTGGGTCACCCTTAACCGGCCGGAGCGGCTCAACGCCATGAACCGCCAGATGCACGACGAGTTATACGAGTGTCTCAGGGGTTGCAACGAGGACGAGGATGTGCGGGTGGTGGTGCTCACCGGCGCCGGCCGAGGCTTCTGCGCCGGCGCCGACGTGAGTGGCGGGGGCCAGGCCCAGCAGGCCAGCGCCGAGCCACCGCCGCGGCGCAGCTCCGAGGAAGGGCGCCAGAACATGCGCTACGGCCAGCAGAAGAGCGTCCGCATGCTGCGCGCCCTGGACAAACCCACCATCGCCATGGTCAACGGCGTGGCGGTAGGCCACGGTTTCGACATGGCCCTCGCCTGCGACCTGCGCATCGGCTCTCCCAATACCCGCTTCCAGGTTGCCTACATCCGCCGGGGCTTGGTGCCCGGCAGCGCCGGCTGCTACCTGATGCCCCAGATCATGCCCCTGAACAAGGCGCTGGAGTACATCTACACCGCCGACTTCGTCGAGGCCGAGGAGGCCCTTAGGCACCACATCCTGAACAAGCTGGTGCCCGCGGAGGAGCTGGAGTCCACCGCCATGGAGCTGGCCACCAAGATCGCGCTCAACCCGCCCATCTCCCTCAAGCTGTGCAAGATGATGGTGTACAAGGGCTTCGAGATGAACCTGGACTCGGCCCTGGAGATGGCAGCCCTCTCAGTGCAGATCGCCAGCGCCTCCGACGACGCCGCGGAGGGGGCCAGGGCCTTCGTAGAGAAGCGCCAGCCTGTTTTCAAGGGCCGCTAGCGCAGCCCAGGGGTGGCACGCCTGTTCTTCAAACCCGATTGACGGGTGGTGGCCCCTCTGCTATAATCCAGCCTGCGAGTACCGCAGAGGAGCGTAGCTCAGTTGGGAGAGCGGCGGTCTCCAAAACCGCGGGTCGGGGGTTCGAGTCCCTCCGCTCCTGCCAGCAGACGAATCCTCGTCGGTGAAGTTCAAGTTGACGGCGTGCCGAGGTGGTGGAATAGGTAGACACGCTGTCTTGAGGGGGCAGTGGGCGAAAGCCCGTAGGAGTTCAAATCTCCTCCTCGGCACCAGCACCTCGGTCCCAGGGAGACCAGAGCGTCGGCACCCCTCACACGCGGAAGTGGCTCAGTGGTAGAGCATCTCCTTGCCAAGGAGAGGGTCGCGAGTTCGAATCTCGTCTTCCGCTCCAGGGCGACGTGGCCAAGTGGTTAAGGCGGGGGTCTGCAAAACCCCTATCAGCGGTTCGAATCCGCTCGTCGCCTCCAACCCGCTCAACAGCACCCCCAACACTCAGAACAGGCGTCTGTCTGTTCTGAGTTTGTTTTGCTCCCAGTATGAAACGAGCGGATCTCCATGCCGTCACAAGGTTGACATAGGTGCCTGGGGTAGTAGTATAGGCAACGACCTATCTCGCAGCAGGCTGCTGACAGCCAAGGGGGAGGGCCATGACCACGTCTCAGGCCGCACAGGGCTACTCGGCTCTCGAGATGATGTTCATCGCCGCGGCGCGGGAAATGGTCGGCAAAGGGATCATCTTCATGGGCATGAGTTACCCCATGCTGGCCGGAACCCTTGCCAAGCTCGGTCTTGACCCTAACCTGCAGTTCTGCACAGAGCCGGGCGTGATCGATTGGGCGCCGCCGGCCGACCTCGAACGGGCACCGGTTGGTGTGGCCGATCCGGTACTCCTCCAGGGCGCCGCCTCCTGTGGTGACATGACGGACACCCTTTGCATGGCGCTGATGGGAGGCGACTTTTTCGATCTGGCGGCCCTGCCCATCGCCCAGGTAGACCGGTTCGGCAACGGCAACACGATTACCATCGGCAACTACAACGACCCCGTCCAGCGCTTTAACGGCGTAGGAGGCAATACCGACGGCGCCTGCCTGGCGCCCGCCGTCATGTTTGTGGTCCCCCACGAGCGGCGGCGGTTCCTCGAGCGGGTGGACTTCATCACCAGCCCTGGCTATATTGACGGACCAGGGGGACGTGGGCGGGCCGGTCTTGCTCCCCAGGGGCCGAATCTGGTGGTAACCACGCTGGGCATCCTACGCTTCCACACGCCGGACGGTGGCGTGACCGGGAGCTGCCAGGCGTACCTGGACACTGTCTACACCGGCGTTGCCGTAGAGGAAGTCGTGGCGAAAACCGGCTGGCCGCTACAGGTCTCGCCCGACCTCAAAGTGATGAGCCCGCCAACCCAGGCGGAGCTTGATCTGCTACGGCGGCTGGACCCGCTTCACTCGTATCTACGGGAGGGTCGCGGGGACCTGTAGCCTGGGGCCTCGCCGCGCTAGCAACGTGAGGCAGGGCCGCCCTGGTGTGAGGCGGCCACCGTCAGCAGAGGAGAGACCGCATGACACGCCAGCCCCCAAGCAAGCTGATGTCAGCGACAGAGGCAGTGGCTGAGTTCGTCCACCACGGCGACATCACCTATATCGGCTTCGGGGGGACGTTCATTCCCTTCGCGCTCGGATACGAAGTGCTCCGCCAGCGCAAGGGTGGCCTCGACATCGTCGGCGGCACACCAGGGACGCACCTGCAACAGTTGCTGTTCCACGCCGGCGTGGCAAATCGGACCCGCAGCGGCGCCATCGTGGGACTGCGCGGCAGCCTCGGCAAAGGCCGTACCTGGCAGCTCATAGAGGAGGGCAAGCTCCAGATCGAGGACTACAGCAACCAGACGCTGACGCTCATGTTCATGGCAGCGGCCATGGGCATGCCCTTTATTACCACCCGCTCGTTCCTAGGAACCGACTTCCTGAAGGACGAGTACATCAACCACCCTCGGGGCTTTCTGGGGAGCGACAAGCTGAAAGTGATTGCAGATCCCTTCACGGGGCAGCCGGTAGTGGCGCTACCGGCGCTGAAGCCCGGCGTCGCGCTGTGGCACGCCCAACGGGCGGACCTCCACGGCAACGCGCAGGCATGGGGCGCTTTCGCCGATGCCCAGTGGGGGGTACGCGCGGCCGAGCGGGTGATCATCTCGGCCGAGGAGATCGTGCCCACCGAAGTCATCCGGAGTGACCCCAACCGCACGTTTATCACCGGCGCCAAGGTGAGTGCCGTCGTGCATGAGCCCTTCGGGGCATTCCCCGGCGACCTGCCCGGCTATTACAGCCAGGACGCCACCATGAACCGGCTGCCGCCGGGAGGGTTCGACGAGTACCTGGACGAGTGGGTCTACGGCTTGAACAACCACCAGGAGTTCATGCAGCATTACGTGGAGAAGTTCGGCTTCATGTGGCTGCGCGGCTTCCTGCCCCAGACCAGGCTACAGCCAATGGGCACCGTGGACTACGGCTTCCGAGCAATCCACGCGTCGTAGCACCCATCAAGCAGCCCTCGCCGGGCTGGCGGAATGAATGGCAGACCTGCCGGGCTGGCGGACTGGCAGACGCGGCGGACTTAAAATCCGCTGTCCGCAAGGACGTGTGGGTTCGACTCCCACGCCCGGCACCAGCAGCTCTCCGCCCGACTAAAACCGGTAGCGCACCCCCCTACGGGAGGCGGTAAGCTGCTGCTCCAGTTGCTTCGACTCCCGGCGTGGCCACCGCAGCACCACGGTGGCCTCCCTACTCTCCTTCATATTCGCCTCCACCACCAGGAGCACCTCGGGCGAGACCGTGGGTAGCGAGGGCACTGTCCGGACCTTCATCCCCAGCAGGCTACTGAGGATGCCGGGTTTCGCCTCCGGGGCAGGCACATCCTCGGTCCGGATCATGTGGATAGCCCAGAGGGGGATTTCGAAAAACCAGGAGGCGACGCTCCCGCTGTGGCCGCTCTGCTTAGGCTGAAGCCTGTAGCATAGTCAGAATGCCTCAGGCTTGAGCCTGAGGTGGCGAGTTGATAAACACCCCCCACACAATGTTCTATTGTGACGGCAATAACAATCTGCTAGCATTAGAGCGAGCAGTCTCATTCAGGACAGCAGCTACTGGTCGGAGCAAAAGATGGCAGAGCACGACGGCGACAGCCCCTGGGACCGCATTCTCCCGCCCCTCATCCTCATCCCCATCTTCGTGGGGCTGATCATCCTGGTCCTGGCGCCCCTGGTGGCGCCGGGCAAGGGGCTGTAGCCCAGGGTAAGCGAGCGCAGCGAGACCGCTGAACAGGTCCGCTCACCCCGAGCGGCGCACCTTCTCATGGCCGTGAGACGCTCTTCAGCGGCACTGGGTACAGGAAAGCCCCCTACGAAGAAGGGGCTTTGCGATGGTTGCCTGGGACGCAAGAACCGCTCTGCGGCTCCAGGTGCGTGGGACGCTATGCGACGGTGTACCGTTCCTGGTGGCAGTGCCAGCGCCACACCGAGAGGGGTGATTCCATCTCGTGACAGTACTGCACCCGGTATTCGCCACGGGGCAACGAGGCCCGGCTGATCCTGGTCTGGCATGCGTAGGAGAAGCACTCGCTGGCCACAGTGTCCACGGTCACCCAGGTCCCAGCGCCGGGGTCCTGCGCCTGGAGCGTAAGGCTGTGCCGGATGTAAGTGGTGGTGCCATACTTGCAGCTCGTCCAGCCGCCAAACTCCCCCGACCCGTCCAGCGACGGCGTGAACCAGGTGCCCCACTGGCACGTCTCGGTGGGCTTGCCGCCGTCCCGGGCGTTGCCCAGCTCGTCGTTGTTGCCAGCGTGGGTGAGCGTGGCGCTGCTTAGGGCCAGCGCGCTCACCAGGCCCAGTCCCAGGAGCAGGCGCACCACCGCCGCCCTCCGGACCTTCACCCTGCTCCAAAAAATCCTGACCATGCTGCCCTCCCGTGTCGTGCTTGTCTACCCTGAGTATCGATCCACACGGCGCAGGCAGCATCGGCTAGCAGGGGGAGTCCTCTGCCGCCAGTCGGCGGATTTCGGTCTCCGCCACCAGGCCCGGCAGCGCCAAACCGTCACGAGCCGGCCCCAGCGTGCCGGAGCGCGTGCTCTGGTCAGAGCGCACCAGCAGGCCCTGGTAGTGAGGCGGAAGGTAGCGGGGCAGAGGGCTAAGACGACCCATGAGAGCGCTTATGTACTCCGCACTGCAGGCTGAAGCCTGCAGCATAGCCGCTCAGCATGCCTCAGGCTTGAGCCTGAGGTGGCGGGTTGATAAACACCCTCCCCATCTATCTGAAAATCCCAGAAGCAGCGGCCATAATGAAACGTGGGGCGCCGCTGGGCGCCTTGTGGTGACCATTTCATTCTCGGTGGATCCACTGGGTTAGCCGCTCATGGTGAGCCCTTCGGCAGGCTCAGGACGGGCTTGTCGAACTATGAGCGGCTCGTGCTTCGACCCTTCGACAAAGCTCAGGGCAAGCAAGCTCAGTAGGAGCGGAAAAATCTGACCCACCGCCGGTGAAACAATCACGTCTTGTGTCACTTATGACAGAACTATCGTTTACTATGTAACGCGCGGTAAACTGGCAGCGGCCCTGAAGCAGGGCCGTAGGTGTGCTGGCGTAACTGGTGAGTGTGACCTAGATCATTGCGGCAGAACCAGAACACCTTGAGAATGGAATCACAAGGAGCGAACGGGGGCAGGATGAAGCAATAAGAAGCGCAGGGGACCTGTGGGGGCGTTGATCCACACTCACACGACTTGGACGCCGGCGAGGGTGGGGAGCTAGTGGCGTAACCGACCACAGGGCGTGTTGGCAGCCAGCACGCTAGGGTGGCCGGATTTTTTATTCCTGCGTGACGGAGATCACACTAACGGGGGAGGACGAATCCCCCGAAGCACGGATAAGCAACACTGTAGGGGCGTACCACACTGAAACTGATGCTGATGCGAGTGATGACGAGCGGAACAAGGGCGACAGAGGGGGCTAGCGGCCCCCGACGAGAACGGCAGGCTCGCTGGGTCAGGTCGCTCTTCTGGGCGGTGGAGCTGAGCCTGGCGCTGAACCTGGCGCTGGGCCTGTGGCCCGGCGCTGCTCCGAGCACGCCGGCCCGAGCCGGCGGCGCCACCAGCGTCACCCGCACCTTCACCGCCAGCGACGATACCTGGATCGACGACGCCAACCAGACCACCAACTACGGCACCGCGACCACCATGAGCGTGGTCAAAGGCGGCACCAACAAGCGCGGGCGCTCCCTGGCCAGGTTCGACCTCTTAGCGGTGCCAGACACCGCCACCGTCTCCGTGGGGACCCTCTCCCTCACCCAGACCGCTACCGTGACCGGCAGGACCCTGGGCGCCCACAAGGTCACCACGAGCTGGGCAGAAGGTACCGCGACCTGGAGCAGTCCCTGGACCACCGCAGGCGGCGACTTTAACGCCACCGCCACGGGCACCGCCACTACCACGGCGACCCCCAGTACCCTCTCTTGGACCGTCACCACCGACGTGTCCAGCTTCGTGGCCACCAACTCCTCCAACTTCGGCTGGCTCATCAAGGACGGCACCGAGGCCAACCCCCAGTCCACCGTCAGCACTTTCAACACCGACGAGGCAGTGTCCAGCAAGCCCTCTCTCTCGGCCACCTTCACCGCGGTGTGGGACTCCTACAGCGACTCCGGGCGCACGGCGCAGAACGACAGCCTCACCGCCGCCAACCAGGAGGCCGTCTACATGCGGGGCACGGGCTTCAAACTGGGGGGCACCTACGTCATCGCCTACTACGACTCCACCGGCTTCAAGGCCTGCACCGACAACCAGGCCGCCGTGAGCGGCACGCTCGATAGCTCCTGCCGGTTGGTGGCCGGGAGCACCCTGGCCGCGGGCACCTGGCACGCGGTGGTCTTCGACCCCTCCGGTTCGGCGGCCACCACCTACGCCTCCATCTCGGAAACCGTCAACAAGCCCCTGGCCGACGACACCTTCACGGTGAACGCCAGCGCCCTGGTGCCGGAGCTGCCCAGCCTGCTGGCCACGGCCGTCGTCATGGCCCTGGCCGCCGCCATCTACACCTGGTCCACCCGCCGGCCCTTCGACAGGCTCAGGACATCGCCCTTGGCGACCCAGGGGGTAGCGTCATGAAAAAGGTGACGGCGCTGTCCGTCTTCTCCTTCCTGGTGCTGGGCCTGCTGGTGGTCGCCACCCTGGTCCCGCCAGCGCCGGCGCCCCGGACCGAGTCCCCTGCCCCCAGGCCGGTGGAGGACATTGCCCTGACGCCGGCGGGGGACGGCTGGAGGCTGAGCATCGTCCTGGCCAACCACGAAGAAGAGTACAAGGGATACACCGTCCAGGTCTCCGTGGATGGCGTCGTCAGGGGGGACGAGACCATCGTGCCCCGGGGAAGAAGGTACTCCTACACCCAGCGGATCGCGCCATCGGAGCTGAGCGAAGGCGCGGTGCGGGTGCAGGTCTTTGAGGCGCGCAACCTGACGCCCCTGGAGGAGACCACCTATCACCTGAAGGGGAGGGCGCAATGATCGCCACCTGGAGCCAGAGTGCCATCCTGAGGCTCTCGAAGCATGCCCTGAGCATGGCCGAAGGGGGCGCCACAGCCTGGCCCGTTGCCCTGGCCCGGCACGAGAGGCTCCTGCCCTACGGGCTAGTGCTGGCCATCGCCGGAGCGGAGTACATCTTTGCCTACCAGGACGTGGGCTACGGGATCCTGCTCTGCCTGGCCCTGGTCATCGCCACCTACGTGCTGACCACCATCGTGCCCCTGAGCGACGCCATCAGCCGCAGCGCCAGCTCCCTGATGCTGGCGCCCACCTACATCCTGCTGACGGCCAGCCTCCCCTGGTTCATCGTGAACCAGGCCTACCTGCTGCCCGGCGTCTACTCCGTGATCCTGGGGCTGGTCTTCTGGCACCTCTACCGGCGGGGCTACAGCCTGCCCCGCTTGCGGGAGCTGGGTCTGGTGCGACCCGGACTGGGGCGCTACATGGCCCTGGGCCTGGCCCTGGGGGTTCCCACCTCCCTGGTGGAGTACATCATCCTGCTGCCCAGCCCGCAGCTCCCCAGCTTCAGTACGGGCCTGCTGCTGCGGGACGCGCTCTATATGTTCCTCTTTGTGGCGGTGGCGGAGGAGTTGCTCTTTCGCGGCATCCTGCAGCAGGACCTGACCCAGGCCCTGGGCGCGTGGCAAGGGCTGCTGCTGACCGCCGCCCTCTTTGGTGTGATGCACATGAGCTGGCGATCCGTGCCGGAGCTGGGGTTCACCTTCATGGCCGGCGCCCTGCTGGGCTACATGCGCTGGAAGACCGGGAGCCTGGCCGGGCCCCTCTTCTGGCATGGACTGAACAACACCCTGCTGGTGAGCACCTGGCCCTTCCTCCTGGGCGTGCCAGCGGGCTTGCTGCTGCGGTAGCGGGACTAGGACCAGAGTGACGTGGCTTCGCGACAGGATAGGCTAGAGACGATGAGCATGGCGGAGCAGGCGATGAGCGGTTACCAGGGCAAGGCGTTGCTCTGGTGGCTTGACGAGCGCCAGACGAGGATAGCGCTGCTGGCTGCGCTGGCTGCGTACTGGGCGCTGGCGCAATTGGCCCTCAGGGGAGCGCCGCTGACGGCGCCGCTGGCCAATCCCGAAGCGCTGCTCCAGGAGCGGCTTGCCCCCTGGATGGTGCTGGCCCTGGGCGGGCTGGTGCTGTGGCGGCGGCGCTCCCAGACCTGGCGACTGATGGAAGCCCCCACCAGCCCGGGGGCCATCCTGGTGGGCGGTTCGCTCCTGGCCAGCGCGACGTTGCTGCCGGCCCAGGCAGCCCTGGTGGCTGGCTGGGGCGGTCTCTTCGTGGCCCTCTTTGGCCGGGCAGCTCCGGTGGTGGTGCTGGTGCTGGCCGTGAACGTCCTGGTGGTGCTCTATCCCGGTGTGGTGACCCAGTGGGTCGCCGAGCCCTATGCCCGGACGGTGCTCTATCCCGTGGTCTGGCTCAGTCAGCTCCTGGGGTATCCTGTTGGCGCCGCGGGCATGGACCTGACCCTGACCACCGCCGCAGGCGCGCCCTTCCAGGCGACGGTGAGCACGGACTGCGCCGGCCCCACCACTATGGCCCTCTTCCTGGGACTCTTCGGGCTGATGGCCTACGAGCGGCCGCTGCCCCTGGGCCCCTCGGCCAGCCTGCTGCTGGCGGGCGTGGCCGGCACCTGGCTCCAGAACGTGCTGCGGATCACGGCCCTCATGGTGGCCGGCTATCACGGCGGCGCCGAGAGCCTCTGGTTCACCCACGAGTACCTGGCCTACGTCCTCTTTCCCCTGTGGTACCTGGCCTTCGTGGGCCTCTATCTCTGGATTGGAGGCTCCGTGACCGCTGCCGATAGTAACAACATCGCCAGGCCACGCCTGGCGTCGGCGAGGAGTGAGCGCCCGTGACCACCCTGTCACCGAAGGACCGCGCTGAGACGACGCCTGCAACCCGCTGTCCTGAGCCTGGCCGCCGGACAGGCAGGCCTGTCGAAGGGCGCCGCCCTGAGCCGCGTCCTGAGGCTCACGAAGGGCCTGCCGAAGGGCGCCGCCCTGAGGCTCTCGAAGGGCAGGGCCATCGAGACCCCTGGCTCAAGCTGGCCGTTCTCTGGTCCATCATCCTCCTCTGGGGAGTGCTGTGGCTCTCCTCCCGGCCCGCGTCGGGGCCGCTGGGCCTGACGGTGGTACCGGAGGTGCCCAAGGACGGCCAGCCCGTGGTGGTGGCCCTGGAGGTGACCAACCCTCGAGACCAGGAGGAGACCTTCCGCCACGAGCTGTTCCTGGGCAACACGATGCTGCAAAGTGGCGCCAGCACGCTGCCGTCTCAGGGCAGCCGGATCTACAAGTACGTCCACAAGGTGGACCTCGCGGCTGGGCGGCAGCTCAACTTCGTGGCCAGGGTCACCACGGAACGGGAGTCCTGGGAGCGGACCCTGTCGCTGCCACCTTACCCACCCCAGGTGTGGTCCAGCTTCGTCTCTTTCGCGACCTTCTCCACTTCGATGATGGGGTCCATCTCTGCTGTCGCCTACTACAAGGAGCATTTCGTCTCGGCCGAGGGCATGAACGCGGGCTTCCTGCTGATCCTGACCCTCCTGGTGCTGGTGGTCTTCCAGGACATGACCGGCCCGCTGAGCCGCCTGATGCCCAACTCGCTCTTGGGCCGGCTGAACCGGCAGTTCCGGGAGCTGGTGGTCATTTTGGGGCTGATTTTCCTGGGCATCTGCTACACTGTAATCGTACTGAGGTTCTAGGCCATGACCAGCGCCGCCGCCCCTCGTCCTGAGCCGCGTCCTGAGGCCCTCGACGGGCCTGCCGAAGGGCGCCGTCCTGAGCCTGCCGAAGGGCGCTGGACACTGCGCTTAAGGCCAACCGCCAGAACCTCCGCCCAGGCTGGACACCTCTGGGCGCTGGCCCAGGGCGGCGGCGAGGAGGCTACCATGCCAGAAGACGCATCCCCTCAGAAACCACCGGAGACCGGCCAGCGGACCCGAAGGCCCGGCGCTCCCGCCCTGGCGCCCGTGGAGCCGGCGCCCGGCGCCGTCGCGGCCAAGACGTTCGTGGCCATCCCTGCCTACAACGAGGAGCGTTTCATCGGCAGCGTGGTGCTGGCCACCCGCCTCCTGGGCCTGCCCGTGGTGGTAGTGGACGACGGCTCCCAGGACCGCACGGCGGAGATCGCCCGCGCGGCAGGCGCCACCGTCCTCCAGCACGAGGTGAACCAGGGCAAGGCAGAGGCCCTGAACACCGCGTTTCGCTTCGCCCGCACCGCCGAGGCGGATGTCCTGGTGCTGCTGGACGGCGACGGCCAGCACCGCCCGGAGGAGCTGCACTCCCTGCTGGGCCCCATCCTCTCGGGCCAGGCGGATATCGTCATCGGCTCCCGCTTCCTCGCGAGTTCCGACGGGGCTATCCCCGGCATGCGGCGCTTCGGGCAGCAGGCCATCACCCTGGCCACCAACGCCGGCTCAGGCACGGCCGTCACCGACTCCCAGAGCGGCTTCCGGGCCTTCTCCAGGAAGGCCATCGACGCGCTGGTCTTCGGCAGCAAGGGGCTGAGCGTGGAGTCGGAGATGCAGTTCGCCGCCAGGGACTTCGGGCTGCAGATCGTCGAGATGCCCATCACCGCCCTCTACCCCGATCCCCCCAAGCGGAACGTCCTGCGCCAGGGGTTGCACGTCCTCAACGGCGTCCTCCAGTTGGTGGGCCGGCACCGCCCGCTCCTCTTCTTCGGCGTGCCCGGAGCAGCCCTCTTCCTGGCGGGCCTGCTCCTGGGCGCCCTGGTCACCGACATCTACCAGCGCACCAGCGAGCTGGCGGTAGGCTACGCCCTGATCACCATCATGAGCGTCTCGGTGGGCCTGATCACCCTCTTCACGGGCATTCTCCTCCATGTCCTCCGGAGCACCTTCCTGGACCTGGAGCGGCGCATGCTCTCCCTGGAGGAGCGACCTCTAGGAGGTCATCGTGACCATTAGCGCCATCGCTCCCAGGTCCCACGCCACGACGTCTCCTCACGTCGCCGCGGCCCAGCGGGTCACGGTGGCGGTGGTGACCTACAACGGCGCGGGCTACATCCGGGACTGCCTGCGCTCCCTGCTGGAGAGCAGCGGCGATGGGCTGGAAGTGGTGGTGGTTGACAACGCCTCCACCGACGGTACGCCCGACCTGGTGCGGAGGGAGTTTCCCGCAGTCCGCCTGCTCCAGCAGGGCCAGAACACCGGCTACGGTGCGGCGGCCAACGCGGGCTTGCAGGCAGCGCACCGGGAGTTCCTGGCCGTGGCCAACCAGGACCTGGTCTTTACTCCGGGATGGCTGGAGCCGCTGGTAGCGGCCCTTGACGCGAACCCCGCGGCCGGCCTCGTGACACCCAAGATCCTGCTGCGCCACAACCCCGCCAGGGTCAACACCTGCGGCAACGCGGCCCACTACACGGGCATCACCCCCTGCCGGGGTTACAACGATCCCGCTGAAGCGTGGACCCTGGTCGAGAGCGTGCCCGCGGTGTCGGGGGCCGCCTTCCTGACACGGAGAGAGCTTTTTCACCGGCTGCGAGGCTTCGACCCTTCGTTTTTCCTCTACCTGGAGGATACCGACCTCTCCCTGCGGGCTGCGCTGGCGGGCTACCGCAGCCTGTGCGTGCCCCGGTCGGTGGTGCTCCACGACTTCCAGCCACGCTTCACACCGGAGAAGCTCCAGCTCCTGGAGCGCAACCGCCCGGCAATGCTCCTGAAGCTCTACCAGTGGCGCACCCTGGCGCTGCTGGCGCCCGCGCTCCTGGCCGTGGAGCTGCTGGTGCTGGGCTACTGTCTGCTGCGCGGCCCCCGGGCCTTCTGGGGCAAGCTCCAGACCTACGGGTGGGTCCTCGCTCACCTCCCCGACATTCTCGCGGCAAGGCGGCACACCCAGGCCTCCCGTCGGGCCTCCGACGCGGCGCTGCTGGCGGGCTGCGACGGTCAACTCCTCCTGGAGGAGCTGCAGCATCCCTTGGCCAGGCTCGCCAAGACTATGGTGAACCCGCTGTTCGAGACCTGGCACCGCGTGGTACGCTGGGCTGTCCACTGGTAAAGTTCCGCCCGCCGAAAGGCAGGACAACCGGGTGGGTCACCCACACAGTCCCCTTCGTATAGCCCACGTGACGGCCACCTTCCCCCCCTACCGGGGTGGCACCGGCGCCGTGGCCTATCAGAACGCCTTTCAACTGGCACTCCTGGGCCACGATGTCCACGTCTTCACCGCTGCAGGCCCGCCGGACGGAGGGCTAGGCCCAGACGGCGAGACGGATGATCCGCCCGGCGTTACCGTGCGCCGGCTGCAGCCTCGCATCCGCTTCGGCAACGCGCCCCTGCTCAGGGGGCTGGCGCCTGCGCTGCGGCCCTTCGACCTGGTCCACCTGCACTACCCTTTCTACTTCGGCGGCGAGCAGGTCTGGTGGGCCAGCGCTCGCTACGGCGTGCCCTACGTGGCTACCTACCACCAGGACGTAGTGCTGCCCTGGCCCCTCTCCTGGCTGGCGGAGGCGCACCACCGGCTGGCAGGAGAGGGGGTGCTCCGGAGCGCCCGGCTGGTCCTGGCCACCACCCTGGACTACGCCGCCCGGTCTCGCCTGGCTTCCCTTCCCCCTCAGCTCGTCCAGGAGCTGCCCAACAGCGTAGACACCCAGATCTTCCGGCCGGGGCTGGACGCGCGTGGGCTCCGGCAATCCCTCGCCGTCGGCGAGGAGCAGCCGGTGGCCCTCTTTGTTGGGGCGCTGGACCGTGCCCACTACTTCAAGGGCGTGCCGGTGCTCCTCCAGGCGCTGAGCAGCCTCCCCGGCGCGGCGCTGGTGGTGGTGGGCGATGGCGATCTGCGCCCTCGCTACCAGCAGGCGGCCCAGGAAGCAGGTCTCGGGGCACGCGTTCGCTTTGTGGGACCGGTCGTCCCCACCGAGCTACCGCTCTACTACGCCCTGGCGGACGTGGCCGTGCTGCCTTCCACCACTCGGGGCGAGGCTTTCGGGGTCGTGCTCATCGAGGCCATGGCCTGCGGCACGCCTGTGGTGGCCAGCGACCTCCCCGGCGTCCAGGCAGTGGTGGATCATGGCCTCAACGGCTACCTGGCGCCGCCGGGAAACGCGGCGGCGCTGGCCGCGCGGCTGCGCGGGCTCCTGGCGGACCCGGCGCTGCGCGCGCGCATGGGCGAGTCTGGCCGCCGGAAAGCGGAGGCACGCTATGACGCGCGCCAGGTGGGCGCCCGGCTGGAAGAAGTCTACCGCAAGGCCCTGGAGCCAACAGCTCACCCGCTGGCGCAGGAGACCCTGACGAGATGAGCACGGCAGCCCCCTGGACGCCCACAGCGGTTTTCCCCCAAGGCGTGTCTTTGGAGTATCGTCTGGCCTTGGACCTGGCCTGTGCCCATCTGTACGCGGCGCGCAGCCCGGAGGAGCCGCTGCTCCTGCTGGCCTCGACTCCCACCTGTGCCTACGAGGGGCTGCTGCGGGCCGGCGCCTCCACCGCGCTCTGGCCCGAAGATAGCGGTACCGCGGCGGCAGTAGCCGGCCTGCTTGTCCTGAGCGGAGCCGAAGGGCTTGTCCTGAGCGGAGCCGAAGGGCTTGTCCTGAGCGGAGCCGAAGGGCTGGCCCACGGCCCGCTCTCAGGCTCAGCCGCGTCCGTGGCGCAGCTCCCCCTGGCCGGAACCGCTCCTCTTCCCGGCGTCTACCCCCTCGTCCTATGGACGACGCCCCTCCGGGAGACCTGGCGAGAACGGTTGGCAGCCATCCATGCAGCCATGACCGACGGCGGCGTCTTGGCGATAGTGACGCCAGGCCTCCTCGGGCGGCTGCTGACCCCACTGCTCGGTAGACACCCCTTCGGCTCCCCCCCGGCGGCGGCAACGCTGGGCCGGGAGCTGGTGGCCGCCGGGTACACCTCGCTACAGCAGATCAAGCTGGGTAGCCTCAGCGCCCTTCTCTGGGCGGCACGGGCACGGCTGGCCCTCGCCCTCGGCGAGCCCGGCCAGGCGGACCGGTGCGAGGCTGGGTATCGCGCGGCGCTGGCGCCCGCCTCCAGGAAGGGACCTTCCCGCTGCACCCTGATCCTGGCCCGAAAAGGGCGCTGTCCTGAGCCTGTCCTGAGCAACGTCGAAGGGCCTGCCGAAGGAGGAGCGTCCTGACGCTCGCGCAGACGGGCACGGCGGTGGAGCGGGCGGTCTGGCGCCTGGACCGCTGGCTGGACACCATGCGGGGACCTGACGGCTACGGGGGGCCTGTGGCGCACTGGTGGCGGGACAACCTGGTCTACTGCGGAGCGGGCCTGGACTGGCGCTACGAGGGCATCATCGCTGGCTATCTCACCCTCTTTCAGCGCACCAGCCAGTCGCGCTGGCTGGAGAAGGCGCGCCGGGCCGCCGACGACCTGCTCCGGAACCAGTCGGCCAGCGGCAGCTTCCGCAACTCCCGCTTCGAGCAAAACCCCGGCTCGGGCGGCACCCCCCATGAGGCAGCCGCAGACGTGGGGCTGCTGCTCCTGGCCCAGGCGCTCCGGAGCGTGGGCCAGGAGTCGTGGGAGCCCTACTTACAGGCGGCCCAGCGCAACCTCCTGGGTTTTTACCTGGGCCGCCTGTGGCGCCCGCAAGAGCGGCGCTTCTGGGATGATCCCCAGACGCCGTCCTTCGTGCCCAACAAAGCGGCTACCCTGGTAGAGGCGCTGTGCCTGCTGGCCGACCTGACCGGACGAGAGGATCTCCTGGAGGGCTATGTGCGCCCCACTGCCGACGCGATCTTGGCGCACCAGCGCAGGGCCGGAGGGAGTCCCCTGGATGGGGCCATCGCCCAGAACACCCTGGGGCGCGTCCGGCTGGAGAAGTATTTTCCCTTCTACTGCGCCCGCTGCGCCCCAGGACTGCTGGCGGCCTACCACCGCCTGCGCGATCAGCGCTACCTGGAGGGGGCGCTGGCGGCCATGGCCTTTGTGCTGCGGTGGCGAGACGGCGACGGCGCCTTTCCCCAGGTGGTGTATCCTGGCCCCAAGGTCAACCGCTACCCCCGCTGGATTGCCGCCACGGGCGACATCCTCCGGGCGGCGGAGCTGCTGCATCCGTGGGGACTGAGCTTTCCTCCCGAGCCGACGCGGCGCTGGCTGCTGGCTGGGCAGTTGGCCAGCGGTGGGTTCGCCACGGCGCACGGCTTCGGCTCCCTGGTCAGTCAGGAGGCGCCACCCACGATGCCGGAGTTCAGGGACCTGCTGCCGGCCTGCGGCTGGGCCGATAAGGCCTTCCGGTACCTGGCGGGCCTGGTCACTGCCCTACCCGATGATGACGACTCCCCACCGCTATCGGTGGCCCTGGCCTGCGCCCATCGCGGCCGGCAGGGCGAGTACCGGGAGGACAGCCAGGAACTGGCACTGACCTCCCAGGGGCGCCTGGCCTACCGCTGGCGCAAGGGAACCCCCTGGGCGCAGGTGGTGGAGCCCTGGGTGGCTTCGGTATGATGTCGGGAGAGGGATGCTGCCTACCATGGATCGCGACTTCACCCCTATCCTCTTGCTTGGAGGGTTGACTCTGGCTGCTGGACGCAACCTGGCCCGCAGGCGCCGGGACCGCCCAGCGGCGGAGGCTCTGCGCCGGGCGCGCCAGCAGCCCCTCCCAGAGCCGGCAGGCACGCCCCGGGTGAGTATTCTGGTGGCCGCCTGGAACGAAGCTCCCATCCTTGCCCGCCATCTGGAGAGTGTCCAGGCCTTACAGTATCCCACCCTGGAGTACGTGCTCTGCGCCGGCGGCAGCGACGGCACCTTCGCGCTGGCCAAACGCTATCGGAGGCCCGGCTTTATCCTCCTCCGGCAGCAGCCTGGAGAAGGGAAGCAGCGGGCCCTGCGCCGCTGCTTCCAGCGGGCCAGCGGCGACATCGTTTATCTTACCGACGCCGACTGCCTGCTGGACGACCTCAGCTTCCAGCGCACCCTGGCGCCCCTGCTCCAGGGCGAGGCCCAAGCGGCCACGGGCGGATCGCGCCCTTTGCCGGAGCAGTGGTCGGCCTCGCTGCTGCCGCGCTTCCGGTGGGCCGCGGACATCTACGCCTGGGCCAGCGGGCCGCGGGACAGCGCCGGCCTCCTCGGGCGCAACGCCGCGATCACCCGGCAGGCGCTGGAGCGGGCGGGAGGCTTTGCTGCCCCAGCTCCTACCGGCACCGACTACCACTTGGCCAAAACCTTGGAGCGCACCGGCGTGCTGGTGCGGCAGGTGCACGCCAGCGAGGTGGCCTCCCACTACCCGGAGGATATCTCTGCCTACGTCCGGCAGCAGCGCCGCTGGTTGCGCAACGTGGCCCTGCACGGCGGCAGCTTCGGCGCGCGCCAGGAGGCGTGGACTGCGCTACGGACGTCCCTCCTGGGGCTGGCTATGCTCCTGGCTCCGCTGGCCGCCCTCTGGGCCGGGCCCTGGCTGCTGGCCCTGTGGGTGGCGGCCGTGGCCCACAGCGCTCTGAGCAAACTGCGCTACCTGGCCTTCGCCTACCGGGTAAGCCCCACACTGGACAGGCGTGTTACGGCAACCGAGGCGGCCGCCGCGGTCCCCTTTACCCTCCTGGAGTTTGCAGCGTGGGCTGCGCCCCTCTGGGACTATCTCAGCGCCCGGCGCAGGACCTCGTGGTAAGGACACGCTCGATGCAGGCGGCTGGTCAGTCCAACGCGCCAGGTACGAGCGCAGAAGGGGCAACCGCCCTGAAGGTGCTGCTGCTTGCCCGACGGGAGGTGGGCGTGACGGGCACCTCCCGCTATGCCGCCAGCCTGCTGCCGGCCTTGCGCGGCCTGGGCCTGGACGCTCAGGCTGAAGAGCCTGCCCGCCGTGGTGGGCCTGCCCTAGCGCCCCTGTCCCGCCGGCTGCCCGGCGTTGACCTGGGCGCGTTCTTCGCTCACTACCCGCTGACGCTTCCCCGGCACGACGCCGACGTGTACCATCTCTCCTCCCAGAATCTGGCCTCCGCCCTAGCGTGGCGACGCCCCCGCCCCCCGGTTGTGGTCACCGTGCATGACATCATCCCCTATCTCCTCAGAGACGACCCCAGGCTCTGCTCCTACCGCCATCCCGTGCACCGGTGGTTCGACCGCCTGGCCATGCACGGACTCACGCGGGCCGATGCTCTGCTCGCGGACTCGCACTGGACCAAGGGCACGCTGGTGGAGCGCCTGGATATTCCGGCCGGCCGCATCCAGGTGGCGCCGCTGGGAGTGGACCGGGAACGTTTCCGGCCCTGCCTGGTGCCCGACTCCTTCTGGGCGCGCTACGGCCTGCGACCTGACGCGCGCTACCTCCTCTACGTGGGGTCGGAGGACCCCAGGAAAAACCTGGAGGCGCTGCTGCGGGCGCTGCCGCTGGTGCAGGCGTCGCATCCGGACCTCCGGCTGCTCAAAGTCGGCGCGCCCTACCACCTGGCCGAGCGTGCCCGCCTCCAGGCGCTGGCACAGCGGCTGGGCGTCCAGGGGATGCTCCACTGGCTGGACGCGGTGCCAGAAGACGACCTCCCGCTCTTCTACAACGCCGCGCGCGTCTTCGTTCTCCCCTCCCTCTACGAGGGCTTCGGGCTGCCGGTGCTGGAGGCGCTGGCCTGCGGGACACCGGTGGTCTGCGCCAACGCTGCCGCTCTGCCTGAGGTCGCGGGCGCAGACAGCAGGCTTTGCCCGCCCGTGCCCGGCGCGCTGGCCCAGGCCATAGCCGCCGCCCTGGCCCCGGATCCCTCGCCAGGCGCGCGGGACGCACGCATTCAGTGGGCGGGACAGTTCACCTGGGAGCGTGCCGCGCGGGAGGCGCGCGCCGTGTATGACCGCGTGACTGCGGCGCGCCCCGGCGGAGCCAGCCGCTGATGCGCATCTCGTTCGTAGACATCATCTGCGATCCCGCCAGGCCGGGCGCCACCGGGCTCAGCGACGTGGTATGGGACATGGCGGGCCGCCTGGCCCGCCTGGGAGAGGACGTCCATGTCGTCGCGCCCTACCGGGCTTCCACCTTCCCCGACCCGGCTGTGCAGGTGCACACCTTTCCGCTGCCTCCCATTAACTACCGGAACATCGCTGGGCACCTGCTGCTGGCCCTGTCCGCCTACCGGCGGCTGCGGGGCCTCGGCCAACTAGACGTCGTCCACGTGCCCGAGTACCTGACCGCCGCCGTGCTGGGCACGCTCCTGAAAGACACCCCGGTGGTCCTCACCGAGCCCGGCAACATCTACCAGCGGGTGGCCCGCGGCAACCCCTACGACCCGGTGACCACGCTGGTCTATAAGCTGGCGGCCCGCCGGGCCGCCGCCACCTGCGCCCGGCTCATCGCCACCAGCGATGAGATGGCCTGGTGGTGGCAGCGCACGGGGTTCCGCCCCGAGCGCATCAGCCGGGTGTCCCTGGGGATCGACACCGCCCTCTTTGCCCGGCTGCCCGACGCCAGGGCCGCCCTGGGTTGGCCCGCAGACCCGCCCGTCCTCCTCTTTGCGGCCCGCCTCTCCAGGGAAAACGGCCTGGACATCACCCTGCGGGCCCTGGCGCGGCTCCGGGAGCAGGGGACACCGGCCCAGCTCCACGTGCTGGGTGACGGCCCAGAGCGGGGCAGCCTGGAGGCCCTCGCCAGCGCGCTGGGCATCGGGGATCAGGTCACCTGGCACGGCTGGGTGGACCTGAAGGAGCTGCCACGCTATTACTCGGCAGCGGACATCTTTGTCTTCTCGGGGCTCAGCGGCGGCTCCCCGCGGGTGGTGCTCCAGGCCATGGGCTGTGGCGCGCCAGTGGTGGGCTCGGCCATCGGCGGGATCGTGGACCACGTGGACCACGGGCGCACCGGGCTGCTCTTTGCCCCCGGCTCCAGCCGGGAGCTGGCGGAGCAGCTCGGGCGGCTGCTGGTGGACCCCCACCTGGGGGAGCGCCTCGGCCAGGCAGCGGCCGCCTACGCCCGCCAGAACGTGGACTGGGATCGGCTGGTGGAGCAAGTACGGGATGTGTACCGGACCGTCGTACGCGGCAAAGAAGTACAGGCCCCTGCCGGAGGCCAGGCCCATTAGGGTGTGACCCGGCAAAAGGAGAAAACGCTTTGCAGCGTAACCAATCCGTAGGGTCCATTGAGAATGAGGAGCGAGCAGCCCTGCAGAACGCGCTGAGCCAGGCATATGATAGCGTGGCAGAGCATACCGCGCTCTACCCAGCGTTCTATGCCTGGGTCGCACAGCATCTGACAGGGATGGACGTTGCGCCGGATGCGACTATCATAGACATAGGCTGCGGGACGGGCCGGATGCTCCGTGAGCTTGCGGCAGCCGGGTTCAAGAACCTCTCGGGAACGGACTTCTCCACCGCCTGTGTGGAGCTATCCAAGAAGGCCGCTCCTCACGCGACCATCTGGCGGCACAATGTGCTGGAGGGCCCTGCAGGCCGCTTCGATGTGGCGCTGCTCACCGAGGTTATTGAGCACGTGACAGACCCCGTCCTCGCCCTCCAGAACGTAGCGGCCTCCCTGGCAGATGGTGGCCACCTGCTACTCACCTTCCCCAACCAAGACGCCTTCTGGCCTTGGTACTATCTGGGCAGGCTCCTGCTGCCCTACCTGCCGAAGAACGGACGGCTACGCCACTGGTTCACCTGGTTTACCCTGCCCTACGAGATGCGCTCGACCCAGCCCATCGATCACGCCTACTCGGTGAAGGACGTGCGCAGGTTCTTAGGCCATGCGGGCTTCCAGGTCATCCAGGAAGACGGCATGCGGCTGTGGCCGATGCTGCGGATCAGCGGGCTCAGGTGGACGGAGCTGCTAATGGACTGGGTGGACCGTCATCTGGCCCCCGTTCTGCCGAAGCGGCTGTGTTATAGGTACATGCTGATATGCAGGCCGACAGGCAAGTAGCGCATCCGCACGAGCCGGCTACGGCGCTCTCGGGTGAGACTGAGAGCATCACCATGCGCCGAAAGTCTCCCCTGATCGCCCGTTTTGATCGCATGGCGCCCGCCATGGAGAACCTGCCCGACTTCTACGACTGGGTAGTTGGCGTGTTCTCCCACTATCATCTCGCCAAAGATGCCTCTATCGCCGACGTAGGCTGCGGCCCCGGCGCGCTCCTGGAGCGACTCGCCGGCCTGGGGTATGGGCGACTCCTGGGGACAGACTTCTCACAGGCTTCCCTGAAGCTGGCGGCGCCCCGGGCGCCTGGCGCACGCCTGCTCTTGCATGACATCGAGGAAGCGCCGCTGCCCGAGACCCAGGACGTGGTGCTCATGACCACCGTGATGGATTTTCTTGCGAGCCCCCATCCGGCCCTGGCAAACGTCCGGGCCACACTGCGGCCGGGGGGCCTGTTCTTTGTGACCATCCGCAACCTGTGGGCCTATTTCCCCTGGTACCACCTGCGCGGGCTGGCTGGCTCCTTGGAGCGATTGCCGCGGGCCCGCCACTGGCTCCTCCAGTTGACCACGCCCCTGGCACTGCGGCGCGGCGATTGGCCCTATGAGGCGATGTACACGCCCAGAGACGCCCGCAGCATGCTGGCCAAGGCGGGGTTCCGGATCGTTGGCGTCCACGGCGCCCAGGTGCTGCCCATGCTGTGGGTGCCAGGCGTGCCCTGGATGCGAGCCCTCCAGCGGGTGCTTGAGGGCAGCATGGGCCTGGTAGCGCCGCCCTGGCTCAAGTATCGTCTCATGTTCGTCTGTACTGCGCCATGACCCTGAGCCCTGCCGAGACCCTGGGCCGAGGCGCCCGCACCACCATGGCGCTGGTAGGCGGCGCCAGTGTGGTGGCCCAGGCCGCCATGGCCCTCTCGGGACTGGTGGTGGCCCGCACCCTCGACCCTACCCACTTTGGGCAGGTTGCCTATTTCTTCTCCGTGTATGGGCTGGTCGTGCTCCTGGGCAGCCTGGGCCTCTCGACCCAGGTCAGCGCGGAGGTAGCGCGCGCCCAGGCCGCTGAGCACGCCGGCGATACGGCCGGACGCGTCTCCGCGCTGGTGACGCTGCGCTTGAGCGCCCTGGTGGTACTGCTCGCCCTGGCCGGGGCGGCCCTGGCCCTGGGAAACCTCATCGGAGCGGCGGCCGGCCTGGCGGCGGCCATCGCGCTGCTCGGCAGCTTTGCCCTCGGGATCCTCCAGGGCCTGGGACGAGCGCGCTTGGCCGCTGGGCTTCTGGCGGGACAGGCCTTGCTCTACCTGCTGGTGGTGGCGCTCTGGGCAAGAGAAGCGCCAGAGCGCGTGTACCTCGCCATGGCCGCAACGGCGACGCTCCCGTTCATCGGCGCGCTCCCCCAGACGCTGAAGTACCTCGTGAACCCCGACCGGCCCTGGAGCTTTGGCCGGCAGTACTGGAAGACCGTTACTGCGGCCTCCGGGCAGGTCTACGCCCTCAGCCTCCTGCTTGCCCCCTACGGAGCGCTGGCCCTCCTGGCCCTGGGGGGGCTGGACCGCTTCGAGGACGCTGCCTCTATATCCGTCGCGCTGTCCCTGGTGCTGCTGCCCGCCACGGCCTCCAGCACCGTCGTGGCTTACCAGTACTATCCGGAGCTGTGCCGCCTGGCTGCGGGAGGCGCTCCCAACGGAGTGCGTCTCTGGCTGGGCGCCTTTGCCCGCCCGCTGGCTCTGGCCAGCGTGACGTCATCGCTAGTGCTGGGGCTGGGAGCGGCCACGCTCATCGATCTCCTGTACACCTCCAAGTACCTGCCCGGCGCTGCGCCCCTGGTGAGCATGGCGCCGGCGGCGGGGCTCCTGACCATGGGCCAGCTTCTGGCGTGGACGCTGGTGCCCCTGGGCAAGGGCCGCCTCGCGCTCCTGGGCGCCGGAGTGCAACTGGCGCTGCTGGGCGCGGCGGTGGGTATCACCATCACAATGCCGGACCTGCCGCTATGGATTCTGGGCGCCGGGCACACCCTGGGGTCCCTGGCCGCCCTGGTGGTCTGGGCCTTCGGGGTCAGGCGAGCGACCTCCGAAGGGGCGCTCCAGCCGCTGCGCCTGGCCCTTGCGGCGCTGCTGGTGGCAGCCACTGCCCTCGCCGTCCCTCCAGAGAGGCTGCGCGCTGCCGCCTACGCTGACTCCACGGCGGCCTGCGCCGGGACATGGCAGCCGAGCGGCGGGAGCCACGGCCAGCTCACCATCGACTGTGCGCCCGGCTTCGCATCGGCCCGCGACCGCTTGCTGGTGTTTCCCCGGTCCCAGGAGCCTCAGACCACCGACTGGCGCACGCACCTCAACATGGCCAACGCCCTCTGGCTTTTCGACGCGGGCGCCAGCGGGCGGGCCAGCCTGATCATCGACTTTCACCCCGATGCTCGGGGCGCCGGCCTGGTGGCCGATCTCTACGACGACCAGGACGGTGACGGCCAGGTCGCGTTTATTCTTAAGGACCGCTTGCCTGCTCCCAACGAGGGGCGGTTCCCCACCGTTCAGGTGCGAGCGCCCGAGGGCTGGTGGCTCCGGGGCGACACGGTGAACTACAATCTAGACATCTCCGTCAACGGCCCGGTACAGGCCAGCTTCGGCTCCAGCGTCTTCCTGCAGACGCTGCGCAACGACCGCACCCTGGACTTCGAGCTCCAGGTGCGGGACGACAACCGGGACGGCCGCGCCGACTATCAGGTGATCAACGCTTTTCCCCCGCTGCCCAGCAGCTCCGCGGTGATACGCTCTCTGGTCATGGTCAACCCCAAGGGAGAGCCTCCCGCCACCGGCTTCCTCTTCTGGCCCCACCTGGGCGCGCGCGTCTTCGGCGTCGTCAAGGACTACAACGCCACGGACCCGCCCATCCAGGTGAACTGGGAAACCGGCAGAATCAGCTTCATCGGGGAAGTTGTGTCGTCACGGGGCGGCGCCAACAACTGGTTCATCTACTCCCTCTCGCCCTTTGGCGCCGCCAGCGCCTATGCCAACTTCGAGAACCCCTTCGCCTTCTACGACCTGGCCGGCGCCGGCGATGGCTACCCCGACCTGGCCATCCGGCAGGAGTTCTACGGCCCTTCCGATCCCTTCTTCAACAGCGGCCGGTATGATGGCGCCACCCAGCTCATCCGCTACTCCTGGGACCAGGATCACGACCACACCTGGGACTTCAAGCTGGACCTCATCGGGCGCAACCCCATCACCACCACCGTGCGCCTGGGCGCGCTGACGGTGGCGACGGTCCCCTACCAGGAGTTTCCCAGGTGGGTCGTAGACAACCGGTGGGATATCGCGGGCTTCGTCGCGCCCGAGCCTGGCGTGTGGACCTCAGAGGGCATCTACGAGAGCCCGGTCGACGTGCTGAGCATCTGGCGCACCTACCTCACGGGGCTCTCAACCGGGCAGCCCGACGTGAGCACCCCCGACCTACCCGTGGGATATCGCGCCCAGTACACTACGAGCCTCGTGGGGCAGCCTTACCTGTACCTCAGCCCGGTGGATCGCAAGCTGCACCTCCTCAAGGCACAGCGAGGCGCGTGGCGTCTGCCCGGAGGCAAGGAGCTGCGCTATAGCAATCTCGGCGGCGACTATATCAACCACTGGAGCGTGCTGGAGGACGGGCAGGAAATCTCGGCGCTGGCGCTGGCGGCGGACCAGATGGTCCTGGCCGATGCGCAAGGTGTCCGCGTCAAGCAGGTTGTCTCACAGGAACCGCTGCTGGTCACAGCGCCACCCACCGGCCGGGAGGAGTGGTCCCGCCTGGGAGCGGCCCTGCGGGCGCACCGACCCGCCTTCGCTCCCGAGGACCTCTCCGCCATGTTCCGGCAGCTCTCCGGGCCAGAGGTGCTGATCCCTCGGGCGAGCCTCAGCAAGCTCCGCCGCACCGCGCAGGGCTTCCGCTTTGTGCTCACCCTGGCGGAGGCCGGGCCTGCTACCGTCCCCTGGGCCGCCGGGCTGGCCCCCGGGACCTACACCGTCTCCTACCACCCCGCTGGAGGCTACACCGCTCAACCCCACCGTCCAGCGCGGTTGGAGCTGGGGCCCCTGGAGGTAATAGCTGACGAGCTGGCCGCCCTCCGCCCGGTGCAGGTGCGGACCACCCTGCACAACCTGGGCGACGCCGATGCGGAAGGGGTGACGGTGGACCTCTACGCGGCCAGAGTCGTGGGCCAGGCGTACCCCCTGATCGCCAGCGCTCTGCGAGCCGGCGGCAGCGCCGTCGCGCCCGCCCTGGGAAAGGTGAGCCTGGCCGTCCTGGGCGGAGAGACGGCCGAGGTTACATGGCTGTGGACGCCTCGCCAGAGCGGAGACTGGGCGCTCCGGGCAGCTCTGGGGGAGAGCGATGCGGTCTCTCCGCCGCTGCAACTCACGGTGGCGGCAGCGCCCTCCAGCGGCGCTGATGTCCTGTTGGCGGCCCAGGGCCTGGCCACCACGGTCTGGATCGCGATAGGTCTGGTGTTTCTGGCAGCCGTGGCTCTCGCGGGCGCATTATGGGCGCAGGTGCGCCTCGAACAGACCGACGACAATGCGCCAGATCAAGTCAGCTTCGGGAGATAGCGCGTTGGGCACGGTCAGACTGGCTAAAGACCCGGAGCAGCGCGGCGACGCCCCCCCAGCCGGTGCGACACCCTCGGGCATGCGGGGCCTATGGACACCGCTCATCCTGCTCCTCACCTATGCCTTGCTGGCCGCCACCTATTTCGTCGTCCGCTCCTGGGGCCAGTGGGCCGAGACCGACAGCGCCCTGCAGGCCCTGGCAGTCCGGTCCATGGCCCAGAGCGCAGACCTGGTGCCCAGCACTGGCCAGGTCTATCCCCATGGCTATGCTCACGGTGTGATCACCAACGCCCTGCTGGCCTTTACCGGCATTGACTTCTCGTTCCTGCTCCAGGCGGTGTTTCCCCTGGTCTCCGTGCTGCTGGTCTTCCCCGCCTGGGCGCTCTACCGGGAGCTCTCGGGCAGCCGCAGCACCGCGACCCTCGCCACTTTGCTGCTCTTCCTCCAGCCCGAGTTCCTCTTCGTGATCCTGCGGGGCAGCCACGAGCGGGAGCTGCGCCTGTTCATGCTGGTAAGCCTCTGGCTGCTGGTGCGCAGTTTCCGCTTTCGGGAGCGCCCGGGACGTTTTGCGGTCTACGCCGGCCTCTTCTACCTCACTTCGTATGCCCTCATCGCGACCAACGCCCTCTTCGGGATCTCCTTCGTGGTGGCCATTGCCACTGCCATGGGCGCCGCCTGGGCCGTTGGTCGCCTCTGGGCTGGTCTCTGGGCTTTGGGCAGCGACGCCGCCGCCCGGCTGGCCACGGTGTCCCTGGCGGTGGTGTGCCTCGGCTTCATCTTTGTGTTCTTCCTGTACCCCCCCGCACGCCACGGGCTGGAGGCCTTTGAGCTTCTCCAGCAGCGGGTTGCAGCCCTCTACCTGACCACCCAGACCGACGTGGGGGTGAACCCCTACCTGTACCTGGTAGAGGGCTGGATCAGCCTCCCAGTGTACTTCCTGGTCAGCATAGAGGATTACCTGCTGATCGCGGCCTCCGCGGCCGTGTGGCTCTGGCTGGGATGGCGCTGGGTGATCCGGGGAGACCGCCAGCCCCAGACCCTGGCTCAGTGGCTGCTGTGGCTCCTGTATGGCGCCTTTGCCCTCCAGGGCGGCCTGGCCATCCTGAGCGACCGTACGGAGCTTCTGGGTGGCAACCTCCAGCACCGCTCCTTCCCTTCCTTCGCCATGGTGGCCACCCCGCTGGTCGCCGGCGCGATCACGCAATGGCGCCCTGGCCGCCTTGGGGGCCTGGTGGCCAGATTCTCCCTGGCGGCGCTGGCGGGGCTCGCCCTCCTCAAGGCCACCAACGAACCCATCCTCAGCAACAAGTGGACCTTCTACACCGCGCTGGAGCTGCAGGCCCTCCGCTGGGCCGACCAGCGCCACCAGAGCGAGAGCGTCTGGGTAGGCCTGGACGAGCGGCTGAAGACGGCCTACGCCATCGCCGTAGGTGAATCGACGCGGCACAACACCTGGGACGTCTATCGGCCAAAGCCCCAGACCCGCGCCTTCCTGGTGACAGACGTCATTCGCTCGCAGAGTTCCCGCCTGGGTGAGCCGCTGCCGCCCACGGCCGGAGAGAACAGAGTCTACGACAGCGGCACGGCTCAGCTCTATCGCCTGCGTGCCCAGACACCCTATCAGCGCTAACAGACTGTGGAGGCATCGCTCATGGTGAGTGACAGATCCCAGTCAACAACCATCGAACAGCGTTGGATTTTGAAGGCAATAAGATGCGCGTCGAAGTAAAAGTGCTTCGCTGTGTGCTATGTCACGGCGATCTGACAACTGAGGATGGCGAGGTTCGCTGCGTCAATGGCCACACCATTCCTGTTGTTGACGGCATTCTCGATCTACGACGCCCGTTTGATCCCGCCGATCCAAGACTGGCTGAAGAATACGAGTATGCAGATGGAGCTCCCGAGGCTGAGCGCACCAGGATCGCGCCATGGCTTTGGCTGACGAGATTCCCGTACGTGCACCGCTTTGAAAAGGAGATACTGCCCCGCTTTGGTCCAGGACGCTTCTTAGAACTGGGAGGCGGTAGCTGCTATGCGTCGGGTATCGTCAAATCTACTTGGGCGGAATCGGTCGTGTACGCCACAGACGTGGCAGTCAACACGCTGCGCAACAAGGCGAGACCGGTCCTCAAGGCTTTTCCGCAACAACCAGACTTCCTTGCGGCAATAGCTGCCGAAGACCTGCCGTTCAAGGACGAGACCGTTGATTACATCTTTGGTGAACTTTTCATACACCACTCCAATGAGCCGAGCCGCATTCTCAGCGAAAGTGCCCGAATTCTCCGGCCGGGGGGTCGAATGGTCTTTCTCGAACCTTCGGTGCCGGGTCATTTCGTTTGGTTGTTTCATCGTGACGCATCGACCCGTGAACACGGCCTAGGAATCCATGAGGGTCTCCTATCTTATGGCCAATGGCGGAAAACAGTGGAAAGCGCCAATCTCCCCTCAAGCACACTCATCATAAGCACGGATGCGCCTTATCATTCGAATCACTTCTACGCGATCGCAGGCAGTTTCCTCTCGCTCCTACCCAAGCAGCTCGTGGCGTCGGTATTTCCGACAGGAGCAATCATCGACTACAGGAAACCGGCGACGAGCTAAAGGCGTACCGATCACTCCCATCCCATGATGTTCATGGAGGAGGGTCCGATCTCGGCTCCATTGCCTTCGAGATGAGCCCCGTCCCCTTCCGCGACCGGCCGGCCCGGGTGGGCCTGCTGGCCTACGCCCTGGACCGGCCCCTCTCCGGCGTGGGACGGGTGGCGCTGGAGCTGGGCTGGGCCCTCCAGAACCAGGCGGAGTGCCAGATAGTCTACCTCACCACCTACCGCCGCGGCCCCTTCCATGACGCAGGCGAGCCCTGCTGGTTCCTGCCGGGCTGTGGCATGCTGCCGGGCCTCATGGCCCTGGGCAGCCCCATGATCGCCCTGGCCGCCCGCCGGCTCCAGCTCGACCTGGTGCACGACCCCTCCGGCGTGAGCCCCTTCCTGCTGGGGCGCTGGGCAGGCGGTTTCAAGCGCGTCGTCACCATCCACGATGCCATCGCCTTTCGCCACCCGGAGGGCTACCCCTGGCTGAATAACTTCCTCCATCGCAGCTATGTGCCGGCCACCCTGGGCCACGTGGACGCCGTCATTACCGTTAGCCAGCATGCCAGGGCGGACCTGCTGCGCTTCTTGCCAGCCACCGCGGGGCGAATCCACGTGGCGCCCGATGGCGTCTCGGAGCGGTTCGCGCCCGTCCCACAGGCTGTGGCCCAGCAGGTCGCCAGCCGCTACGGGTGCGACGGCCCCTTCATCCTGAGCCTGGGGGCGCAGCAGGCCCGCAAGAACCTGCCCCGGTTGCTGGAAGCCTTCGCCCGGTTGCACCACCAGCTCCCGGCGTACTGGCTGGCCATCGCCGGGCCTTCCCTCTGGGCGCACGAGGACTTGGGCGACGTGGTGCGCCGCTTAGGATTGGGAGACGCGGTGCGTCTGCTGGGTTACGTGCCGGAGGAGGAGTTGCCGGCATTGTACAGCGCGGCAAGTCTCTTCGTCTTTCCCTCCCTCTACGAGGGGTTTGGGCTGCCGGTGCTGGAGGCCATGGCCTGCGGGACGCCGGTGGTCTGCTCCAGCGCCAGCTCGCTGCCGGAGGTGGCGGGCGACGCCGCCCTCTTGGTCGACCCGGCCAGCGTGCAGGACATGGCGGCGGCCATGGCTCACGTGCTCACCGACCCCGACCTTCGTGCAGGGATGCGAGCAGGCGGCCTCGCCAGGGCCCGCCAGTTCACCTGGCAGCGGACCGCCCGCGAGACGGTGGCGGTGTATCGCAGCGTGCTGCTCCCCCAGTAGGCAGAGGCTGGCCGCAGCAGCCGCGGGCGCGGTAGTATGGAGCCAGGAACCCACCATGCCCCACCTCCTGAGGAGCGAGCTCTTCCTGGTCTTTGCAGCCAGCCTCTGCGCGGCGCTGCTGGCGTTGCTGGAAGGGCCTTTTGCGCTGCGGCTGCCCCTGGGTATGCTGGCCGTGCTCCTCTTCCCCGGCCATAGCCTGTGCCTCGCCCTCTTCCCTCGCTCCAGCGACCTGGACGACGCCGACCGCATGGCATTGAGCCTGGGCACGTCCCTGGCGGCTGTGACGGTCCTGTCCCTTCTGGTCAACTACAGCCGCCTCGGCCTGACCTACAACTCGCTCGTAGGGGCGCTCACCGTCTGGACTGCGCTTTGCTGCGGGGCAGCGGCCTGGCGCCGCCGTGGTGTGCCGGCGGACGAATTGCCGGCGCTCCTGCCGCGGGTGGCCCGCTGGCGGGAGGCGCGCCCCGCGACCAAGCTGGCGCTGGCGGTGCTCCTGGCAGGAGGGCTGCTGAGCGGCGCGGGATTGGCCTTGACCCTGTCGGCGGAGCCGGCCCTTACGGAGTTCTACGTCCTGAGCGCCGAGAAGGTCGCCGAGGGCTATCCCCGCCTCGCAGCGCCCGGCGATCCCCTCACCGTAGTGGTGGGCATCGCCAACAGGGAGCCCCGCGCCGCCGTCTTTACCCTTCGGGTCGCGTCAAGAACGGCGACGCTGGCCACCGCCGGGCCGCTGGAAGTGGGCTCACGGGAGACCTGGGAATCTCCCATCACCTTCAGCCTCAAAGAGACGGGGAAAGAACAGGAGGTCAGGTTCTTGCTGTTCAGAGAAGGGGATCCCGCGCCCTTCCGGCAGCTCCAGCTCTGGATCGACGTGGTGCCGCCAGGAGTCGCGCGCTGACTTTCGGCGACAGCTCTCCTCCATGGTAAATCGGTGGCTTCCGGAGGCGCCAGGGCCAGCGGCGGAACCGCTCCTGCGCACCAAGGAGGCCGGGCGGTGCGGCTGACGGGGCCTGGGATACCAGCCCTCCGCCCGTGGCGCGCCACCGCCCGCCTGGCCCCCTGGGACCTGGCGCTGACCCTGGCCGCCGCTCCGACCCTGCTGTTTCCGGGCGGCTGGACCGCCCTCGGCGCCGGGCTGCTGGCCCTGGCCTGGCTGGGACGCTGGGCCCAGACCGGACGCCCCTCCCACCCCACACCAATGGACCGTCCTCTGCTCCTTTTGGCCCTCATGACCCTGGTGGGGGCCGCCGTCTCGAGCTTCCCTCAGGCCAGCGCCAGCAAGCTCTGGGGTATTATCCTGGGCATCTGCCTCTACTACGCCCTGGCCAACCGGGTCGAAAGCGATGTGGCGCAGCGCTGGAGCGGCTACGGCCTCGCCGCGCTGGGAACCGGCATCGCGGGAGCAGCCCTCCTGGGCACAGACTGGAGCTACGCCGGCCTGACCTTACCGCCCTGGCTGGAGACGCTGTACGGCGCGCTGCCCACCCTGATCCGGGGCCTGCCGGGCAGCGGTGTACCCAGGGCCACCGACCTCTTCAACCCCCGGGAGGTGGGCGGCAGCCTGGCGCTGCTGCTCCCGGTGGCTGCCGTGCTCTGCTGGACATGGCGTCGCCCCATCTGGCCCCGCGGCGTTCTGCTGGCCGGAGCCACGGCGCTCATGGCCGTCGTGTTGCTGCTCACCCAGACACTCAGCGCGCTCGGCGGCGTTGTCGTTGCCCTGGGAGCTGCTGCGCTGGTGGCCGGACGTGCCCGCCCCCGCTGGTGGGCGCTGGGCGGAGGCGGAATCCTCGTGCTGGCAGCAGTCGCAGGCTGGACCGCCACCAGTGCTCTCCTGGCTGCCCAGCCGTCTACCACCACCGCGCCCGCGCCTGCGGCTGGGGAGGCGCGCGCCTCCTTCGGCATGGCCGCTCGCCTGGAGCTGTGGCCCCGGGCGCTCCAGATGGTCCACGACACTCCCTACACCGGCATCGGCCTCAACACCTTCCCCTGGGTCATGGAGCGCTTCTATCCACCCTTCGCGCTGGGGCCGGAGCCTCATGCCCACAACTGGATGCTGCAGACTGGCGTCGACCTGGGCCTCCCCGGTCTCATCGCGCTCCTGTGGCTCCTGGCCTCCTCTTTGGTCACCCTTTGTAATGCCTACCAGAATGGTACGCAGGAGACCGGCGCGCTGGCTCTGGCCCTCGCCGCCGGTCTGTTTGCCTTCCTGATCTTCGGAATCCTGGACGCGGTCACCCTGGGCGCCAAGCCCGGCGTGGCCATCTGGGCTATCCTTGGGTTGGGAGCAACGCTGCGGCCGGTTGCGGCCCCTGGCGACGAAGCCGTCGGCGCGCTTCAGACTCGGTTGGACAGGGGTGCGCTGCTGTTGCTGGTGGTTGTCCTCCTGCTCCCGGCGACGTGGGATGGGCCCCGCCTCAACGCCGGACGGGTCCTGGCATACCGTGAGCTCCTGCGATCAGAAGATAACCCGGCCGACCCTGGCGCCCTGCGGCTGGCCGCGACGCTCCTTGAGCCGGCAGCCCAGGGCGATCCCAGCGCCAGCAGGAGCTGGTACCTCCTCGGTAGCTTGTATGGTCGCCTGGGCGATGCGGAGGCCGCGCTGTCGGCCATCCGCCGGGGCGTGATGGCCGACAGCCGCGAGCCACTGCGACGCTACGCGCCGGCAGAAGCCTGGGGAAGGAGCTCCGGCCAACCGGACTGGGCGGGCCTCCTCCTGGTCTACGGCCAGTGGACCACCCGTTACCCCTGGCATGCCGAGTGGCACCTGGCCAGCGCCGTGGCCCGGTGTGAAGGCCTGGGCGATCTTCCAGCCGCTCGGGAGGCCCTGGAGCGGGGCATCACCCAGAACGCCCCGCCGGCCAGCCTGCTGCACGCCTACCGGCAAGTGCTGGTGGCCAAGGGGAGTTGCTCCGCCGACGCCGGCTAGGCCTCGCCCTGTCACCCTTGTTCTCCGGGCGGTACACTGCTACCATGTCCACCACCTGACCCTGGCGTGAGAGGGCGCACTGCCATGTCAAGCCCAGACTCCATGTGCCTGGTCTGTGTCTTCGACGGGTTGCGACCAGAGATGGTCCGGCCAGATTGGACGCCCCACCTCCACCGCCTACGACAACAGGGTGTATGGTTCAGCCAGAGCCACTGCGTCTTCCCCTCCGTCACCCGCGTCAACGCCTCCTCCCTGGCCACCGGCTGCTTCCCTGGCGCACATGGGATCGAAGGCAATACCGTGTGGCGACCACAGGTGGAGCCTCTGCGACCGCTGAATACCAGCGACGTCGCCGATCTGCGGCGCCTGCGCCAGGTCACCGGACGCATGCTGCTGGCGCCAACCGTGGGGGAGGTGCTGGCGGCGGCCGGACGGAAGACCATCGCAGTAGGTACGGGCAGCTCCGGCTGCGGCTACCTGATGCACCCCGAGGCGGCCTCCGTGGGCGGCCTGGTCTACCACCACGACTTCACCACGCCTCCGGACCTGGCCGAGCGGGTGGCCACTGCCCTGGGGCCGCCGCCGTACGGTGGCGACTATGGCGCACTGGCTGTGGCCAGGGTGGAGTACGCCGCCCGGGCCCTGAGCGACGTCCTGTTGCCCTTGGCTCGTCCGGCCCTGGCTTTCTTCTGGATCACCGTGCCCGATGGCCTCCACCACCGCTACGGCCTCGGCTCGCCGGAGGCGCTGGCGGCCCTCCAGGCTGCCGACGCCTCCTTCGGCGCGCTGCTGACACGGCTGTCCCAGCAGGGCCTGCGAGACCGCCTGGACGTCATCATCACCTCCGACCACGGCTACGCCACGGTGTCCGGCCACGTGGATGTGGTGCAGGCGCTGGTGGAAGCCGGGCTGAAGCATGACCGGGTCTCCGACGACCTGGTCATCTGCGCTGACGGTGGCGCCTTCCTGCTGTACGCGGCGCCCTCGGTGGACACCGCGGCAGTCGCGCAGTTCTTGCTGAGCCAACCCTGGGTGACTGCGGTCTTCTCCCGGGACGGCCCCATGCCGGGCGCCCTGCCCCTGGGCGCCGTGGGTGGCCAAGGCCCCCACGCGCCCGACCTGGTGGCAGCCCTCGCGTGGGAGGACGGCCACAATGGCCACGGTGTGCCGGGCCTGACCCTGGATCACGGGCATATCAGCGTGGGAGCGGGCAACCACGGCGGCATCAGCCCCTTCGAGATGCGCAACACCCTCCTGGCTGCCGGTCCCCACTTCCGGGCGGCGGTGGACTCCCAGGCGCCCTGCGGCGTGGTAGACATCGCCCCCACGGTCCTGCGCTGCCTGGGGCTCCCCCTGCCCGCGGCATGGCAGGGCCGGGTGCTCCAAGAGGCTATGGTAGACCCCGTGCAAGCCCCAGAGGCCACGGCCCTGGAGGAGACATCCGCCTTTCGCGGAGGGCGACAAGTGCTGACTGCGGCCCGCGCCGCCCACGTCACCTACACCGCTGGCGCGCGCATCCATCGCGCATGACCCGCCGCAGCCGCACGGAGGACGCATGCGCCTGAACCTGGCCGAGACGCTGCGCCGCGGCCTGGCCATTGCGGTGGCCAACCGCGTGCTGTGGCTCTATGGCTTTCTCCTGGTGTTGGTAAGCGGCGACTGCTTTGGGGCCGCCGGCAACATCGGCGGCGACCGTGATGAGTGGCGCGATGTAGCCGCGTTCTTCGGCGGGATGGACTCCGGCCTCCGCATCACCATCCTCATCGCCGCGGCGGCGCTGGTGCTCCTCTACTGGGTCCTCTCTGTGCTCGTGGGCAACTGGGCCATCGGGGCATTGCTGGCCGGGGCCAACCAGGCCGCGGAAGAGGGAAACGCCACCTTCGGGAGGTCAGCCGCGCTGGGGTGGCGTCACTTCTGGCCAATCCTGGTCATCGGACTCATCTCGGGCACGGTAGCCTTGACGCTTCTGCTGCCTATGGCCGCGCTGGGAGCCGCCGCAGCGCTGGCGGGCCAACCACTGCTGGCAGTGGGCATCTGCCTGTGGTTCCCGCTGGTGCTCCTCGGCCTGCTGGCTCTGGGCATCCTGGTGACGGTATCTCAGGTTCAGGTGGTGCTTCATGACACGGGGCCACTCCAAGCCCTGCACGCAGGCTGGGAGCTGCTGGCACGCCACTGGTGGGAGCTGCTGGTGGTGTGGCTGGTGAACGAAATGGCCATCGGCTGCGGCGCAGGCTGCCTGGTGGCGCTGGTTGTGGCAGTCACCGTCCTACCAGCGGTCATCGGGTTCTTGGTCAACCCCGCTCTCGGTGTGGCGCTATTGCTCCCTACTCTTGGGCTGTTGCTGGTGGTGGCCCTGGGCATGGGTGTGCTGCGCGTCTTTCAGAGAACGGTCTGGCTCCTGGCCTGCCAGGAGCTGGCCACGACAGGCCACCCGGAATAGCAGTCAATAGCCCCTTACGCGGCGCGCCAGGGTGAGACCTGCGGTAGCCCCCAGGAGCATCAAGGCCAGAGCCACGAGGAACATCGCTATCCTCCGCAGCGCCGGCGCTCCAGCGCCACCGTCGGTCGCCCTGTCCGGCGCCACCGCCGGCGTGCCGGGCTGCGAAGCGACCGGCGCCGGGGCAGGGCCCGCGCCGGGCGCGGCATCTCGCAGCGTCGGGGCGGGCGTCCCCTCCACGGCAGGGGGGACCTGCTGTGCGGCCTCCCGCGTGATCCCCTCTTTGGGCGCCTGCGCCGCCAGGCCCATGGCTGCTGGCGCCGGCAGCGCCGGCGGATAGAGCAGCGCATCGGCGCCCAGCACCATCAACAACAGCACCGTGGCGGCGGCGCTGGCCAGGCGCAGCGCCGGCAGCCAGCCCACCCAGACCGGCGTTGCCTTGGATCGCTCCACGTCTTTGGGCGTCAGCCGGAAGGAGCGCGGCGCAGGCGTCTGTGGCAGCGCCGCCAGGGCAGCCACCGTGTCTCGAAGACTCTCCAGCTCCTCCCGGCATCGGGCGCATCCCACCAGGTGCGCCTCCATCCGCCGCGCCGCCGCGGCCTCCAGCCGGCCGTCCAGATAGGCAGAGAGCTCCCGTCGCACCCACCGGTGGGTGTCCTTCAAGGGCCACGGCGGCATCAGCGCTCACCTCCTCCCGCGGCGCCTCCCTCGGCTTTAGGACGCTCCGGCAGCGCGAAAAGTTCCCCCTGGCCGGCCAGGAGATCCCTCAGGCGCGCTCGGCCCCGGCTCAGGCGAGACTTGACGGTGCCCAGGCCGGCGCCCGTGGCTGCGGCTATCTCCTCGTAGCTGAACCCCTGGACGTCGGAGAGCACCACCGCAACCCGCTGGTCCGGCGGCAGATCCAGCAGTAAACCGGCCAGGGCGCGCCCGCGCTCCCGCTGGAGCGCCAGGTCCTCGGGCCCCGCTACAGGGTCAGCCACCTCCGGGGGCTGGTCTTCCGGGCCAAGGGGTCGGTCCAGACTCTGCGCGGGCCTGCGCCGCTGCCGCCGCAGCTCATCATGGCACCGGTTCACGGCGATACGCATGAGCCATGCCCGGAAGCTCCCTCCCCGGTAGGACGCGAGGCCTCGAAAGGCGGCCACAAAGGTCTCCTGGGTGGCGTCCTCCGCTGCGGCGTGGTCGTGCAGAACGCGCAGGGCCAGGTTGTAGACCTGTCCCTGATAGCGGTCCACCAGCAGGTTGAACCCGTCCAGGTCGCCCTGCCGGCTGGCCTGCACCAGGATCTCGTCCTGCTCCATCCCCGTCAAGGGTGCTCCGATCAGACTGCTTGACAGGCCGTGGCAGAATGCGTACAGCACCACCCCGCCTGTCACGATCGCTCCTACAACAGAACGTGGAAGGATGCCATCAGTGACAGTCAAGGCGCCTCATGGGGGACACGCATGCAATTGACCTCGGCCACGCCGCTGCTCCGGCGAGCGCTGGCGGCGCGGTACGCTATCGGGGGGTTTAACGTCCAGACCCTGGAGATGGTCCAGGCGGTGGTGGAAACCGCTCAGGAAGAGCGCTCCCCCGTGATCCTCCAGTTCAACCCGGCTAACATCCAGCATGTGGGCATGGCCTACGCGGCGGCCCTGGGTCGGGTGGCGGCAGCAGCCGTCTCGGTGCCGGTGGTGCTGCACTTGGACCACGGAGCCGACTTTACCCAGGCGGCGGCGGCCCTGCGCGCGGGCTTCACCTCCCTCATGTACGACGGCACGCCCTATCCCCTGGAGCAAAACATCGCGATCACCACGCAGGTATGCCAGATGGCCCACGCCGTAGGAGTCTCAGTGGAGGGCGAGATCGGCCAGATGGGGGGCGAGGAAGAGGGCGTGTTCACGGCGCAGGGCGCCGGCGCCATGACCGATCCCCAGGAGGCCCTCCAATACGTCGAGGAGACGGGGGTGGACGCCCTGGCCATCGCCGTTGGGAACACGCATGGCATGCGGGCCGCCACAGGGTCGCTGGACATGAAACGGATCACGGCCGTGCGGGAGCGGGTCGAGCTGCCCCTGGTGATCCACGGCGGCTCCGGCGTCTCCGACGCGGCCGTCCGCGAGGCCATCGCTCGCGGTGTCTGCAAGTTCAATGTGGCGACCCAGCTCAACCAGGGCTTTCTCCTGGGGTTCCAGCGCAGCCTTCAAGCACACCCCGATACCACTAACCCCCGCGCCGCCCTGGCTGCCGCGCGAGAGCAGGTGAAGGAAGCCGTGCGGGCCAGGATGCGTCTCTTTGGCTCCAGTGGTAAGGCGTAGCCCTGGCCCTCCCGTGCTTTAGTGACCCACATCGCTTTGCTGGGCATAGTGCCCGCGTTATAATGGATAGGTATGGGCGAAGACGCCGCACTACCACCCGTCAGGCCAGTCACCATCGCTGATGAGCCTCCGGAGCGCCAGGCCCCTCTCCCCGAAGGGCGCCAGGAGGCGCTCATCCCTTATGGGCTCTCCGGCGACACTCTGGCCGCCCTGGGCGAGGCTGAAATTGCCTCCCCCGGGGAAGCCGCGCCCAGTCGTGGCAAGACCGCCATCCGGGAGATGGCGGAGACGCTGCTCCTGGCGCTCCTCATCTTTCTCACCGTGCGGGCGGTAGTTCAGAACTTCAAGGTGGAGGGCTCCAGCATGGAGCCCACCCTCCACCACGGACAGTACCTGCTGGTGAACAAGGCAGCCTATCTCGGCATCGATCTCGCTCCCCTCACCGGTGTGCTTCCGGTGCTGGCCCAGAGCGAGGCCATGGTCGCTCACCCCTTCGGCACCCCCAACCGGGGCGACATCGTCGTCTTCCGCTTCCCCCGAAACCCGGACCGGGACTTCATCAAGCGGGTCGTCGCGCTGCCCGGTGAGACCGTGGAGGTCAGGGCCGGCGTGGTATACATCAACAACCAGCGCTTTGAAGAGGCCTATGTGCTGGAGAACCCCACCTATAGTCGGGAGCCGGCGGTGGTGCCCCCGGACAACTACTTTGTTCTAGGTGACAACCGGAACAACAGCAGCGACTCCCACGTCTGGGGCCCGGTGCCCATGGAGAACATCGTGGGCAAAGCATGGCTGACCTACTGGCCCTGGAAGGACTCCGGCTTTATCCCCGGGCCGCAAGCGGCAGCCCAGCGCTAGCGCCACCCCCGCCTTCCCGGGCCGTCGGGGCGGTCCCCTCGCCATCGTTCTTGACATTGCCCGCGCCTTCCGCTTTAATGGGGCCGATTTTCCGCCGCAGGCGAAAGCCTATCCAAACACCAAAGGGAGGTCTGCCATGGCATTCACAGGGAACGGCGCGGTCCTCTACGAGAAGCGGGACAGAAAGGCCTATATCACCATCAACCGCCCGGAGGCTATGAACGCCCTCAACACCGCCGTCCGGGAGGGCATGCGGGACGCCCTCTCGGAGTTGCGGGATGACAATGACGTTCTGGTGGGGATCGTCACGGGCGCCGGTGGGCGGGCCTTCTCCGCCGGCATGGACCTGAAGGAGCGCACCCAGCTCGACCAGGCCGGCGGGCTCCAGGGCGGCCAGCCCGTCACCGGGGACGGCCGCTGGACAGAGCTGGGGGTGTTCAAGCCCATCATCGCCGCCATCGACGGCTACTGCCTCGCAGGAGGGTTCGAGGTCTCTTTGCAGTGCGATATCCGCATCGCCACCCAGCAGTCGCGTTTCGGCCTGCCGGAGCCGCGCCGGAGCCTGCTGGCCGGCTACGGCCTGCACAACCTCTCCCGCATGATCCCCCTGGGGCACGCCCTCTACATCCAGCTCACCGGCAACCACATCGACGCCGACACCGCCGCCAGGTGGGGCATCGTCCAGGAGGTGGTGCCCGACCGGGAGGCTCTCATGCGCCGGGTGGACGAGATCGCCGACAACGTCATGGAGTGCGCACCCCTGGCGGTGCAGTTCATCAAGCGGATCGTGATGCAGGGCCGCAACATGCCGGTGGAATACAGCATCAAGATCGCCGCCCCCTGGAACGACATCCTCAACAAGACCGAGGACCGGATGGAGGGCCCCAAGGCCTTCGCCGAGAAGCGCAAGCCCGTCTGGAAGATGCGCTAGGCCTGTCTGTCCTGACGGCTATGGCAAGAGGCCAGCCCGGTGCGGGCTGGCCTCTTGCCATAGCCGTCTTAGGGGACTTTGAAACTATCTCAAGATGTGTGTAAGACGGTGATAATTCGCACGGCCTCCCCCTCTCCTCAATCCTCTCCCACCAGGGGAGAGGAGGCTACTTCGTTCCCTCTCCCTCGATGGGAGAGGGGCAGGGAGAGGGTGACTAGCATTCTCGAACGAACTAACCCTCGCTGCGTTTATTGAGATAGTGGCTTACTCGGCGCCGCTCAGATAGTGGTCGGCCCTTATGGCGGCCGTCGCGCCGTCACCGGCGGCAGTGATGGCCTGCCGGGCTGCCTCGGCCCGCACGTCTCCGGCCACAAAGACCCCCGGTAGCAACGTCTCCATCCACTCGTCGGTGGGGATGTGTCCGCTCGCCTGCAGCGGCAGCAGCCCCTGAAAGAGAGCGGTGTTCGGGTGATACCCCACGTGGACGAACACTCCCTCCACCTCCAGGGTGGACGCCTCGCCCGTGACGGTGTTCCGCACCCGCACCCCTGTCACCACCTCCTCGCCCAGGACCTCTTCCACCACGGTGTTCCAGATAAACTCGATTCTGGGGTTGGCCCGGGCCTCCTCCTGCAGGATCTCCATGGCCCGGAGCTGGTCCCGACGGTGGACCAGGGTGACCTTCGAAGCGTACTTGGCGAGGAACAGCGCATCCGAGAGGGCAGCGTCGCCACCGCCCACCACCACCACGGGCTTCCCCTCGTAGAACACCGCGCTGCACTGGCCACAGCAGGAGACCCCTCTGCCGTCCAGCTCCCGCTCACCCGGCACGCCTAGCCGGTTGGGCTCGCCGCCGGTAGCGATGATGACGGCCCTGGCCCTGAAGTCGCCCTCGGCAGTGTGAACGATCTTCAGGTGCCCGTCCAGCCCAATGCCCGTGGCCTCGGTGTACACGGTCTCGCCGTCGAAGCGCATGGCCTGCTGATGCATGGCCTCGGCCAGCGCCGCGCCGCCGATGCCCTCCGGAAACCCGGGGTAGTCTTCCACCCGGTCCGCGAAGCAGAGCTGTCCCCCCGGCGTCGCCTTCTCCAGCACAACGGTGGAATGGCGGGCACGGGAGGCGTACAGGGCTGCGGCCAGGCCAGCCGGGCCACCGCCGATGATCACAATGTCGTAGACCTCGGGCATCAGACACCTCTAAGCATGCGGGTGAGCTACCCGGACACCGGGTATTCCCTTTAGATTTATAGTACCATAAGCCGATGTCAGGGCGGGTGGTAGCAGCGATAACGTCTTGCATAGCCGTGCCACACCGTTCCATAGGGGCGAGCTCACCCTGACCCGACGTGACCTCGCCTTCTTGGACTACGACGTACGCCCGTACTACCTGCGAGACGTCTACGACCACCTCCTGCGCATCTCCGACATGGTCAACACCTTCCGGGATGTCCTTACGGGGATGGCGGGCGGCCATATCCTCATCAACACCGCCGAGGGCCGCCTGAAGACGCGCAACGTGGCCCGGGATGCCCGCGTCGCCGTGAGCGTTGTGGACGGCCAGAACACCATCCGTTTCGTCTCTGTGAGGGGCGCTATCGCAGAGCGGCGGCACGAAGGAGCAGCGGAGCACCTGGACTTTCTGGCCAAGAAGTACACGGACAGGGAGCGCTACGACTACCGGGGGAGGGTGGAGCAGCGGGTGATCCTCCGCATCCGGCCTCACCACGTGCTGGAGCGGGGGATGTAGCTGCTCGCTGGCTACTGCGCCCGCTCGCTACAGCTCCTGCACACGCCCACGATGGCGAAGTGGGCGATGTCGGGCTGGAAACCATAGCGGGCGCGGAGCTGCTCCGCGAGGGGCTCCACCACGTCCAGGTCCAGCTCCAGCTCCTGGCCGCAGCGGCGGCAGACCAGGTGCTGGTGGGCGCCCTCTTCGGCCCGGTGCCACTTCGCCACTCCGTCGTCGAAGTGGGTGTGCACCGCCAGGCCGGCCTCCTCCATCAGCTCCAGGGTGCGGTACACGGTGGAGATGTTGACCTGGGGGAACCGCTCCCGCACTCGGGCGTAGATGTCCTCCACCGAGACGTGCCCCGCCAACCCCTCCAGGGTCTCCATAATGATCGAGCGCTGCAGGGTCACCCGGTAGCCCCGGTCTCGCAGAGCCGCATTCAGCCGGCTTTTCGCTTCTCCCACCATAAAGTGCTCCCGTGGGCCATAGTACCACATGGCCCATGGTGCCGCAATTTTCACGGGGTCAGTTGGTTCCCAAAATACACTACATAGCAGGCTCGGGAAGAGACAAGCACCATACCTGGGATACTCAGGCCGTTTTTGCCCCTACCGCTTTTTACAATAGCAAGTTTTCGCAAAGGCTTGCAATAAGCTCCTGTTTTGATTATACTAGCGGTCGCCACGCGAAAGCAGGATGCCTCTAGAGAAGCCGGAAGTCGCTGGATGGTTCTGGTGAGGCGCAGGCTTCCGAAAGGAGGAGGGATATGCCAGACAACGAAGTGCTCGCGCTGATCATGCTGGGCGTTGCCCTGGGGCTGCGCCACGGCGTCGATTGGGACCACATAGCCGCCATAACGGACATCACAGGGTCGGTGGTTACCACTGAGGAGGCAGAGCATGCCGAGCACACGGAGTTGGTGGTGACACGCGGCTCCCTGGGACCCGGCGCGGCCCTGGCCGTGGAGATCCCCGCCCACCCGTTGCAGGAGGCCCGGGCCGGCTTCTTCCTGGCCACCCTCTACGCCTTGGGCCACGCCAGCGTGGTGATGGCGCTGGGGTTGCTGGCCATCTGGGCCAGCGCCCTGCTGCCGGACTGGCTGGACCCCCTGATGGAACGCATCGTGGGGGCAACGCTGCTGCTCCTAGGGGTGTGGATCATCTATTCCCTGTGGCGCTACGGGAGCTCCTTCCGGCTGAGGAGCCGTTGGATGCTGGTGTTTTCCCTGGCAGGCCGGGCATGGAACCGGCTGCGGAGCATGCGCACCCACGATGCTTTGGACCACCACCACCACGAGATCACCAACTACGGCCCCAAGACCGCGTTCGGCATCGGCATGATCCACGGTGTGGGCGCGGAGACCGGCTCCCAGGCCTTGCTGCTGGCCGGCGCGGCCGGCGCCACCACCGCCCTGACCGGCTCCGTGCTCCTGCTCTCCTTCGTGATAGGGCTGGTCATCTCCAACAGCCTCATCGCCGTGTTCTCGGCCTTCGGCTTCGTCTCCTCGGGCGCCAAGCGGACCATCTACATGGCCGTGGGCGTCGTGGCCGCCGTCTTCAGCCTCGTCATCGGCGCCTTCTTCATCACCGGCCAGGGCACCGAGCTCCCGGACCTGCAGGAGGTTCTCAACTTCTTCTTCGGGGCCATGGAGTAGCGCCAGGCCCCGAAGAACGTCTCTCAGCGTGCTAACACTCGCAACGTGCTAAGCAGGGGCGGCTGGCGCCACCCCTGCTTTCCATCCCCTCCCCATCTGCGGGCACACCGCCTGCGCGCTACAGCCCGATGGGGTTGAAGTCCGTGTGGATGTCGAACACGTCCATCCCCTCCTGCTTCTTCAGGAAATTCACCACCAGGTAGGTGAAGGGCGTCACCAGCGCCTCATAGAGCACCTTGAGTGTCCACGCGGTGAGCACGATGTTGGTCAGCACCACGCCGGGCACGGTCCCGCCAAAGGCAATGAGGTTGAACACTGCGGTATCCAGGCCCTGGCCCACGATGGTGGAAGCGATGGTGCGGGTCCAGAGCCAGCGCCCCCGGGTGGCCGCCTTCATCCTGGCCAGCACCATGGCGTTGGCGAACTCGCCCACCAGGTAGGCCACGAAGGACCCCGCCAGCAAGCGCGGCGTGTAGCCCAGGATCCGCTCGTACGAGCGCTGGGCGTCCTCCGGGAAGGGCGCAGCCGCCGGCAGCGCCTGCCCGATGCTGATGGCGAGCACCGCGAGGAGATTGCAACCGAACGCCAGCCAGATAATACGTCGTGTGTTCTGGTACCCGTACACCTCCGTCAGCACGTCGCCGAAGACGTAGCTGAGCGGGAAGATGATCAGCGCCGCCGGGGCCACCAGGTCCCCCAGGGCCACCAGCTTCACGGCGATGATGTTCGCCGTGACCAGACAGGTCACGAAGACCATCCCAATGGCGACATACCAACCGCTCAAGGGCCAACTCCTCTAGAAGGTCAGGCAACATCCTGCGCGCTTCCCAAAGGGGAAGGCCCGGCAGGATGATCAGGCGCACCAGCGACGTCCTTAACTCTACCCCCTCGTCGCCGTCGTAGCAAGGAGCGGGCCCGCTGCGTTGACTTCAGGCTGCGCCAGGCATACAGTTGGCACAAGGACAGGCCCACTTGCGAGGACGGGGGTAAATGGAGCTACAAGAGCAGTACCGCAACCTGGACGCCATGTTCCACCTGCCGGCCCAAGGCCCTGAGGCCATCCGAGCGGATTGCCTGCTGGCCTTTGACTATGAGTACCCCGGCAGCGACACCGAGGTGGTGATCGACACCAACGAGTTCACTGCAGTCTGCCCGTGGACGGGCCTGCCGGACCAGGGCACCCTCACCCTCCGCTACGTCCCCCGCCGCCGGCTGCTGGAGCTCAAGTCCCTCAAGTTCTACCTTCTCTCCTACCGCTCCGTAGGGATCGTGCAGGAGCACGCGGCCAACCGCATCCTGGAGGACCTGGTCCGGGCCTGCGATCCCCTCCAGATGACCCTGGTGCTGGACTACCAGGTGCGCGGCGGGCTCCACACGGCCGTAACGGTCTGCTACCAGGGGTCAGAACGGGCCGGGAACCCTTGACAAGGGGGGGAGCGGTTGCTATGATAATGCTTGCCTCTGAATGGGGCGCACCTTAACAACTGGATAGCGGAAGGAACAAGGCGGACACCGCAAGGACTTTGATGCTCGTAGAAGAGCAGCAAACGATTAGCGAGTTTGATCCTGGCTCAGGACGAACGCTG
>JACPQN010000014.1 GCA_016190485.1 Chloroflexota bacterium | reverse complement strand
TTCGTCGCTCCGTGGTACCGCTCTCGCATCACCTGGGCGTACTCCCGGACACTTCCAGGACTCACCGTCACCTCCTTGCTCGGTAACCGTTTTATGAGGCAACGGAGGTTGTTTCGGTAACCGTTACTATGAGTCGGAACGTTTCCTTGACGCTACCGAAGGGCCGTTGCTATCATCAGGTAGCTCGTGTGGGTTGGCTGATTGGCGGCTCAAAGGGACCTCATCGGCATCTTCGACTCTGGCGTCGGCGGGCTGTCCATCGCGGCGGCCATCCGCACGCTCCTGCCTCAGGAGTCCCTGCTCTACCTTGCGGACCAGGCTCATTTCCCCTATGGCGGCCGCGATGAGGAGGAGGTAAGAGAGCTGGCCTTGCATGCCGCAGAGTTCCTCACTGGGGAGGGGGCCAAGCTGGTGGTGGTGGCGTGCAACACGGCCTCCAGCGTCGCGCTGGGAGCGCTACGGGCCTCTTTCCCGGTACCCTTCGTGGGTGTTGTCCCCGGCGTGAAGCCGGGCAGCGCCGCAACCCAGGGAGGCTCCGTGGGGGTTCTGGCCACCGAGGCCACCTTCCACACCCGGGTCTTCAACGACCTGGTGGCCCAGTTTGCCGAGGGGGCCCAGCTCTGCACCCTCGTGCGCCCGGACCTGGTAGCCTGCGTGGAGCGAGGTACTGTGGAGGGTGATGCAGTGGAGGCCGACCTACGGGATGCCGTGGAGCAGTTCGCCGCCGCGGGAGTGGACACCATCGTGCTGGGGTGCACCCACTACTCCTTCCTGGCCACCGCCATCCGGCGTCTGGCCGGGCCCGCGGTCACGGTGATAGATACCGCGGCGCCCGTGGCGCGCCAGGTGCGGCGCGTCCTGGAGGAGAGGGGACTGCTGGCGGAGGGCGAAGGCTTGGGGAGCCTGCGCCTCTGCACCACGGGCGACAGGGACACCTTCTTACGGGTGGCCCGCAAACTCTGGCCGGAAGGAGCGCCGACAGCCCCATGACCTTCACCGAGAAGCTGCGGGCCGCGGCCCAGACCAATCAGAGCCTCCTCTGCGTAGGGCTGGACGTGGACCCCGACCTGATGGGGGAGCGGGACGTGGTGCGCTTCTGCCGGAACATCGTGGATGCCACGGCAGACCTGGTCTGCGCCTACAAGCCCAACTGGGCCTTCTACGAGGCCCTGGGCCCGGAGGGCCTGGAAGCCCTGCGGCAGGTCCGGGAGCACATCCCCCCCCACATCCCCACCATCGCCGACGTGAAGCGGGGAGACATCGGCAACACCTCCGCCATGTCGGCCCGGGCGGTCTTCGATGTCTTCGGCTTCGACGCCATGACGGTCAACCCCTACGGCGGCTACGATGCCCTGGAGCCCTACCTGGCTTACCGGGACAAGGGCGTGCTGGTCTGGTGCCGCAGCTCCAACCCCGGCGCCGCCGACTTCCAGTCTCTTATGGTGGGAGACGGCGAGGGCGAGGTCCGGCCCCTCTACGAGGTGGTGGCAGAGCGGGCCAGGAGCTGGAACCGCTACGGCAACGTGGGGCTGGTGGTGGGCGCCACCTATCCCGAGGAGCTGGCCCGGGTACGCGCCCTGTGCCCCCACCAGGTGATCCTCATCCCCGGGGTGGGCGCTCAGGGGGGTGATCTGGAGGCGTCGGTGCGGGCCGGGGTCGACGCTGGCGGCTACGGCGCCATCATCAACGTGGGCCGCCAGGTGCTCTATGCGTCCCGTAACGAAGACTACGCCGGGGCGGCGCGCCTGGTGGCCCAGCGCCTGCGAGACGCCATCAACGCCGTGCGGCCCACCGGCTAGTGTGGTGTCCCCGAAGAACGCGGGGAAAGGGTCGTTGCGAGGAGCAGGCGCTGTGGGGGCGTGCGGGGGCGACGAAGCAAACTGGGGGTGGGCAACCACGGCTTTCCCCACCCAGATTGCCACGGCCCTCGTACCTCGGGCCTCGCAAAGACTTATACCGATAACTTCTGGGACGGGACACTAGGCACCGGCCGTGCCCTGCTCCCGGTCTTCGTAACCTGAGGAGGTAGCTATGCCCGAGGCCGTCGCCAGCAAACTGATCATGTACACCATGGAGTTCTGACCCACCTCCGTCCTGGCGAGGCGTGTCCTCACCGAAGAAGGGGTGGACTTTGAAGAACGAATCCTGGACGATAGGGAGGACTGGCAGGAGCAGGTGATGGCCAGCACCGGCCAGACCTCCGTGCCGGTCTTCCTGCATCCCGACGGCGCCTGGGAGGTAGGCTTCCGCGGCGAGATCGGCTGAGAGTTCATGTAGAGGGCTGCCGGAGGCGGCCCGTCAGGTCACGGCAAGCAGTGAAACGCGTAGGCCAGGAGGAACCAGCCCGGTGGTACTGGATATTCCCATGGGGGCCGTGGTGCAACTCCGCAAGCCCCATCCCTGCGGCGGCGATACCTGGAAGGTGGTGCGCCTTGGCGCCGATATCGGCCTAGAGTGCGCCACCTGCCGGCGGCGGGTACTGCTGGAACGCCGGGTGCTGGAGCGGCGCCTCAAGCGGTTTGTCCAGGTGGATCACCTGCAGCAGCTAGACGCACCGCCACCCTCGCTCCCCCCTCGTCCCAGACGTCCCCTGTGACTCCTCCATGAGCCAGGAATCCCAGGCCGGCCTCTCGGCCGTCCTGAAGAACCGCTCCTTTCTCTTTCTCTGGATCGCGCAGGCGCTGTCCCAGACCAGCCTCAACGCCCTGGTGTACACCCTCCTCGTGCGCATTCAGGAAGACACCGGTTCCACCACCGCCCTGGGGCTCCTGATCCTCTCCTTCATCGTGCCCTCCGTGGTCATCGGCGCGACGGCGGGGGTCTTTGTGGACTGGTGGCAGAAGAAGACGGTGCTCCTGACCACCAACCTGCTGCGGGCCCTCATCGTCGTCACCTTCCTGGCGCTCTCTGGCAACTTCCTGCTGGTGTTGCTGGTGAATCTGACCTTCTCCATCGTGAGCCAGTTCTTCGCGCCCGCGGAGATCGCCGCCATCCCCGCGGTGGTGCCCCGCAACCAGCTCATCGTGGCCAACGGGCTGTTCAACCTCACCATGAGCGGCGCCCAGCTCATGGGCTTCGTCATCGCCGGCCCCATCCTGGTCAAGAGCCTGACCGGCGCCGCAGTCTTCCTCGTCCTGGCAAGCGCCTACCTGCTCTGCTCCCTCTTAATCTGGTTCATGCGCCTGGACGAGCCGGAGCGGCGCCACAACGGGCAGGACGTGGGAGGCAGATGGTTCAACACCATCGTCACCGAGCTGCGGGAAGGCTGGGGTCTCCTGGTGCGGGACAACTCCATCTCCCTCTCCATCATGCACCTCACGCTGATGAACTCCCTGGTGCTGGTCATCGGCATGCTGGCGCCCGGGTTTGTCAACAAGGTGCTGGGCATCCGTGCCGACGACGCGGTCTTTATCATGGCCCCAGCGGGCGTGGGCATGCTGGTGGGAATCACCTTCCTGCCGCGCCTGGCGGGCCGCTGGCCCAAGGACCTCCTCGCTAACGTGGGTATCTTTGCGACGGCCACCACGCTCTACCTGCTGGGGATTGTCGGCAAGCTGGGCAACGCGCTGATACCGCGCGGCATCCTGAACCGCCTCGGCCTCGTCGGTCTGCCGGAGGAGGCGGGTCTGGTGAGCATCGTCATGACCCTGGCCTTCGTGCTCGGCATCGGCTATGCCCTGGTCAACGTGGCCGCCCAGACCCTGGTGCAGGAGCGGGTGCCGTTTGACCTCCGGGGCCGGATCTTTGCCGCGCAGCTCGCCTTCGCCAATACTGCCGCGGTGCTGCCACTCCTCTTCTTCGGGAGCCTGGCGGACCTGGTGGGCATCAGCGAGGTCACCCTCTTCTCTGCCACCATCGTGCTGCTGGCCGGGGTTTTCAGCACCGTGCAGACGCAGCGCCTGAACGCCATCCGCCTCCAATCGGAGTAACGGTCTCACCATGTCTGCCGCCGGACAACCTCTGGCTCACCTGCGCTTTTCCCTCATGCCCGACGCCGTGACCCACGCCATCTCTACCCGCCACGGCGGCGCCAGCAGCGGCCCCTTCGCCAGCTTGAACCTCAGCGCCGCGGTGGGTGACAAGCCGGAGCTGGTGCGCCACAACCGGGGGGTCTTCGTGGAGGGGTTGGGGCTGCGCCTGGAAGACACCGTGGCCCTGGCCCAGGTGCACGGATGCCGGGTGGTGCAGGTGAGCGATAAGGACAAGGGGCGAGGAGTGCTGGACGAGGCTCCCCCGCCGGAGCGGGCCGACGCGATGATCACCAATGCGCCGGGGGTGCCGCTGCTGGTGCTGGCGGCCGACTGCGTGCCTCTCCTCTTCTTCGACCCACGCCGCCGGGCCGTGGGCGCGGCCCATGCGGGCTGGCGCGGCGCCGTGAGCGGGGTGGCGCCCGCCACGGTGCGGGCCCTGGGCCAGGCCTTCGGCTCCCGCCCCGGCGATCTGCTGGTGGGGGTCGGCCCGGCCATCGGCTGCTGCTGCTACGAGGTTGACGAGCCGGTCTTGGCTCCCCTGCGCGCGGCGCTGCCGGAGGAATGGGAGCAGGTGACCCAGCCGGCTCGCCCCGGCCACTGCCGCCTGGACTTGCAGGAGACGGTGCGCCGCCAGCTCGTGCGGGCCGGCGTGCCTGCCGCGCAGATCCAGACCCTGGGGCTCTGCACCGCCTGCCACCCAGAGATCCTCTACTCTGAGCGAGCCGAGGGGCGGCCCTCCGGCCGCTTCGGCGCTCTGATCGCCCTTTCGTAGTGGGCTGCGCCACGTCGCACGCGTCCCTCCTTCAGATGGGCGCCCCAGGGCAGGCCGCGCTCCACCAGAGGCATATCCCTTGATCCAGCGTCTGCGCCGGGTGTTCTACGGCTGGTGGGTGGTGGCTGCCGCCATGGGCGTCCTGGTCTACGGCGGCGGCGTCTACTTCTACGGCTTTGGCGTCTTCTTCCGCCCCATCCGGGAGGAGTTGGGCTGGTCCCGGGCAGAGACCTCCCTGGCCTTCTCCCTCAGCAGCCTGGAGGGCGGCCTGGAGGGGCCGGTCATCGGCGCCCTGGTGGATCGGGTCGGCGCCCGCCGGCTCATGCTGCTGGGCGTCGTGCTCACGGGGCTGGGCTTCCTGTTCCTGAGCGGCGTAGACTCCCTGGCCATGTTCTACCTGGTCTACATCCTGTTTCTGGCCACGGGGTCCAACACCGCCAACGGCCTCCCCCCCACCGCGGCGGTGGCCAACTGGTTCGTCCGACGACGCTCCCTCGCCTTCGGCATCCTCTCCACCGGCTTCTCCTTTGGGGGCGCCATCATGGTGCCCCTGCTGGGGTGGCTCATCGCGACCTACGGCTGGCGCACCACCGCCCTGGTCGTGGGAGTGGGCATGTGGCTCATCGGCATACCCCTCTGCCTGGTGATCCGCCAGCGCCCGGAGGAGAAGGGGTTGCTGCCCGACGGCGACCCTCCCCCCAACAGCCCTGACCCCCAGCGGCGAGAGGCTCTCTCGGGCGGAGCGGACTATCACCACCTGCCGGTCGGCGCCGCCTCGGAGGCCGAGTTCACTCTGCGTGAGGCCCTGCGAACCCGCACCTGGTGGTTCCTGGCCCTAGCCTTCATGCTCCGGAACTTCGCGCTCAGCTCCATCGTGGTCCACCAGGTGACCCTGCTGGTGGACCGGGGCTTCGACTTTCAAGAGGCCTCTAACCTGCTGGGTCTGGTCGCGCTGGTGGGGGTGCCTGGCCGCCTCATCTTCGGTTATCTGGGCGACCGGTTCCCCAAGTCCCTCCTGCTGGTAGTGGGCCTGCTGATGCAGGCGGTGGGCCTCCTCTGCCTCCTGGTGGCCTACCAGCCCTGGCAGGTGCTGGTCTATGCCCTCCTCTTCGGCTTCGCCTGGGGGTGCGTGCCGGTGTTCATGGCCATGCGTGCCGAGTACTTCGGGCTGCGGCACTTCGGGACCATCGGCGGGTTCATGCAGATGGTGATCACCGCGGGTTCCATGACGGGCCCCTGGTTCGCCGGCTGGATCTACGACGTGACCCAGAGCTATGAGATCGCCCTCACCACCTTCATTGCGGCCTGCGTCATCGGCGCCGTGCTCTGCTACTACTGCACCCCGCCGCAACGCCGCTCCACGGCAGAAGCCACGCCCGTAGCCGCAGCCTAGCGCGACCGGCGCCGCGGCAGAGCGCGCTGCGGTAGCTCCTTGCAACGAAATAGGTGGGTGCCTCCCCTCCCGAGACCGTTTATTAACTCCGCACTGCAGGCTGAAGCAGCATAGCCGCTCAGCACGCCTCAGGCTTGAGCCTGAGGTGGCGGGTTGATAAACACACTCCCCTCCCCCTGCTTGCATTCCGTCCTGCCAGGAGTACAATAGCCTGTGAAAGCTATCACGAGGGCAGGCCATGGGCGCTCCCATCATCGTGGGCATAACCGGAGCCAGTGGCGCCGTCCTCGCACAGCGGTGCGTGGAGGCCCTGGCGGCGCGCGGGCGCGCGGCGCTGGTGGTGTGCACCCAGGCCGGCGCCGTGGTGTGGCAGCAGGAGCTGGGCCAGCCCTTCAAGGAGTGGGCCAGGAGCGCGCCCTGCCGCGTCCTCCCGGTGAGCGATATCGCCGCGCCCATCGCCAGCGGCACCTACCCCACGGGCGGGATGATCGTAGCGCCCTGCAGCATGGACGCCCTGGCGGCCATGGCCCACGGCCTCTCCAGCAACCTGCTGGAGAGGGCCGCAGACGTGACGCTGAAGGAGGGCCGGCCCCTGGTGCTGGTTCCCCGGGAGACCCCGGTGTCTGTGATACATTTAACAAACCTCTTGACCCTGGCAAAGCTGGGTGTTAGGATTGTGCTGCCGGTGCCCCACTTTTACGCACGTCCCCAGCGGGTGGACGAGGTGGTGGAGCACATCGTAGGGCGGATGCTGGTGGCGGTGGGGGTGGACGAGGCGCTGCCGCCGGCGCAGCAGTACGGAGAAGGCATTCGGTGAGGCAGGCCCGTAGGGGGCCTGTTTTGTATGTACGAGGCAGCTCGATGGGGTTCGGCCCCCTCACAAGCCGGTACAGGAGCGTCCATCACGGGCCAGGCGCAGGAGCGTGGCGCGCCAGCCCCCGCCCCTGAGACGACGGGGCAGACCAGCCGGGTCAGCCGGCTCTTTGGCCGGATCGTCCCCACCTATGATCTCATGAACCGCCTCATGTCCCTTGGGCAGGATCAGGCGTGGCGCCGCCGGGCGGCCGCGCTGGCTGCCCCCGAGCCCCTGGCCCTGGGGCTGGATGTGGCCACCGGCACCGCGGACCTGGCCCTGGCCCTGGCCTCGCGGGTGCGCCAGGTGGTGGGGGTGGACGTGTGTGGGCCCATGCTCCCCGTGGCGCGGGCCAAGGTGGCGCGGGTCGGGCGGAGCCACCAGCTACGCTTCCTCCTGTCCGACGTCTACCAGCTCCCCTTCCCGGACGCCTCGTTCCAGTGCGTCACCGTGGGATTTGGCGTGCGGAACATGGCGGACCCCGTGG
>JACPQN010000131.1 GCA_016190485.1 Chloroflexota bacterium | reverse complement strand
GTCTGGAGCCCCGCCCCGCAGACGCCACCCACCCCTCGGGCGCCCAGCGGGTGGGATCCCTCAGCGTCTTCAGCGCCTCCCTGGCGCTGCTGCTCCTGGGCGTACTCACCTGCTGGCAGGGAGCCGACAAGCTCCGGGCCGGCGGCGTGCCGGCCTACGGAGACATAACCGTGGGGGGCGTGGCCTTCTGGATGGGCTGGGCCATGATCGGGGTGCTGGTGGCTACCTCGGCCATGATGCTGCCGGTGCTGAACGCCAAGCGCGCCCTCTCCCGCCAGGTCGGCTCCGCCGCGCTGCAGACAGACGCAGCCTCCAACCAGGCCCACATCATGGTGGCCCTCACCGCGGCGCTGGGCGTGCTGCTTACCTACTTCGGCTGGGGCTGGGCCGACCCCATGGTCGCCATCGCCGTCGGTGGTGTCATCCTCAGCGACGGCTGGCGGGACCTTCGGGTGGCTACGGCGGAGCTCATCGACGCTACCCCCGAGGCGGAGATCATGGAGCAGCTCAGCCGCGTCGTCGCTGCCAAACCTTATGTTGAGTCGCACTACTGGCTGGCCCGGAAGGTGGGACGCTTCATCGACGCGGACCTGCTCATCGCCGCGGCCGACGCGCCGCTCGCCCAGGTGGATGTCTGGCGGAAGGAGCTGGAGCAGGAGCTCCGGACGGCGGCATGGCAGCTCCACGACCTTACCATCTCCTTCGGGGTCGAGCTGCCCCTGGCCAAGTACGAAGACGGCCCCCGCAATGCGGCAGGCCATCGCTCATGAGCACCAGGGAGGTGAAAAAGAACATGAGGAAGGAGGCGACGCTCACCATGGTCAAGGCTCCGATCCAGCAGATACATGGGGACTCCGTGCTGGCCAACATGAAATCGGCCGACGGCCTGTTCGTGGTCGGCTACGACCAGCGGGTGACCCACTGGAGCAACTCCGCCCAGGAGATCCTGGGCTTCGGGCCCGAGGACACCCTGGGCATGCCCTGCTATGAGGTGGTCGGCGGGCGAGAGGAAAACTACCGGCGCTTCTGCCGGCGCAACTGCCCCATCGCCAGCGAGGCCCAGCGCGGGCGATCCACGGCCAACTACGACCTGCGCGTCCAGACGAAGGACGGCGCCGACAAGTGGATCAACATCAGCATCCTGCTTATGGGTGGCAGAGACGAGCGACCGGGGCACATCCTACACCTGTTCCGGGACGTGACTCAGCACCGGCGGATGGAGAAAAGCGCCTTGAAGGCGCTGCTGACCCTTCAGGAAAGCCTGAACCCGGAGAATGGCAAAGCGGCAGAATCGCCCGTGCCCATGCCCACGCCCCGTCCACGGCTGACCCACCGAGAGCAGCAGGTACTCCGTCTCCTGTCCGATGGCATGCGGACGCCCCAGATCGCCCAGAGCCTGGGGGTGACCCCCGTGACCGCCCGCAATCACGTGACCAACCTGCTGGCCAAGCTGGGAGTGGACAACCGCCTGCAGGCCGTGCTCTATGGGCTGGAAAACCACCTGATCTAGCTATCAGCTACGCTACGGCGATGCCTCTCCGGAGCGGAGGCCAAGCTGCGCCAGGTCCTCTGGGGAGTTCAGGTTGAAAAAGGAGCGCAGTTCGGGGTCTACCACGCGTAACTCCTGTTCCTCCACATAGCGGACTCGCACGCGGCCGCCTTCGGCCAGCGCGACGGCACGGCGTACTCCGCTCCAGACCAGCTCCTGGAGCGCCGGCACGCAGGTCTTGGCGTAAACGGCGTGCAGGGGTTGTAGCTGACCCCCCACCCGCGGCGCCACCACGTCCCACCCTGGCGAAAGCTCTACCAGGGCGGCCAGCACTGCGGGGTCGAGGAAGGGGAGGTCACATCCTACCACCACGGCCAGCGGATGGCCGGCGGCCTCCAGGCCCGTCAGCAGCGCCGCCAGCGGGCCGGCGCCGGGGAGGTCGTCGTCTACCGTCCGGACCCACCGAGGCCGCGCCACCTCCGGTCTCGGCCCCACCACAACAACCTCCTGAGCCACCGTCAGCAGCCGCTGAATGGTCTGCTCCAGCAGGGTAACCGCGCCCAGACGCAGCAGCGCCTTGTCCTGCCCGAACCTGCGGCTCTGGCCGCCCGCCAGCACGATGCCGCTGATCCGAGAACGCCGGCCGCGGCCTGCCACTCCGGGGCTTACGTCTCCCACCTGAGCCCATTCACCGTCCTAGTGCTCCGTGACTTATAAATTGGGGGCGAGGCCATCTATCCGCTCATGGTGAGCCGAGTTTACCCTGAGCTTGCCGAAGGGAACCATGAGCCGCTCGCCCTTCGACAGGCTCAGGGTGAGCGGGAAAGCGGGCACCCATTTCAGCTGTCATCGAGTACTAGAAGACCAGATGAACGGGGGAGTAATAGGTCACGCCGGAGGCGCAGGAGCGGCAGAGGACCCGCTCACCTCGCACTACCTCTCGCCCGTCGTTGATGCCTTCCTGGCACTCCTGGCAGCGGACCCGTGCCCGGGGCCGGCCGGGAAGGTCCTGCTCCGGAAGCTGTACCCGCACGGGCTGCACGGCGAAGAGCTCCTCGTCGGGCATGACCTGGTAAGCCTGAAGCTGCGCCTGGAGGGGATCCGTCTCCTCAGGCTCATAGGACAGGGCGTGCTCCCGCGCGTCCTCCCTGGCCGCCACCCGCACGGCGCGGCCTGTGCGCAAGTCCAGGAAGGTGGCTGCCAGCTTGCCGTAGTCCAGGAACTTCAGCGTACGCGCGCCCAGCTTACAGCCTGTCACCACAGAAATGGCGTCGGTGGCGCAGCGGTCAATCTCCACGAACACCAGGAGCCGCTTTTCCCGATCGGGCGGCGTGATCTCCAACTCCTGGCACCCCCGCAGCGCCATGCGCACGCCCAGCACCTGGCCGGCGCAGAGGTGGCCATGCAGGGCCGCCGCGGCGCTGAGAAAGCGCGCCGTCCTGTCTGGAACAGGCTGGTCCACGGCAGGCTCAAACCCGGCCAATCCCACCGGTAGACCAGTCCGAGTCGCCGCAGGCGTCCCCCTGGGCGCTAGCCGCAGCTTAGTCACCAGCAGGTCGGCCAGGGCCGCTACCTCCTGTGGCTCGAACTGGCACACCGGCGCGTCCAGGGGCGTGTCGGTAACCAATGCCAGGAGGAGCTCCGGAGGCGTCAGCAGTCCTTCGCTCACGCCCGCCCGATACACTTCCACCTTGGCCACCTCGCTGCCGCGGAACCCCTCAGCCAGCATCAGGTCAACCCGATCTCCCGCCAGCGCTACCAGGCGCTCCAGCTCCCACTCGGGCTCTACTGACTCCAGCAGCGCTACGCCTTGGGGAGCAGAAAGCAGCACCATGGAGGCGCCGGCCTGGCTGAAGCGCCAGCTGTCTTTGCCCGGGCGGTCCAGGTCGAAGCCGTGGTGAGTATGCTTGGCGATCCCGGTCCGGTACCCGCGGCGGGCCAACTCCTGGATCAGCTGCACCAGTATCGTGGTCTTTCCTGTATTGGAGCGCCCAACAAAGGAGATGATTGGTGGCTTCATGCATTGCTCCTGACAGCTCTATCGCCTCGCCTCTGCCTGGGCAGACGCTCATAGCCCCATTGTAGAAGCCTGGTGGGAGACAGTTATCCCCCTAAGGGTGGGAATTCCCTACCTTAAGGGGTAGTTTCGGGCCGGGCCACTGGCGTTGCAGGGCTGTCTCGCGAGATGTATAGTAATGCCCAGCCTCCGGAGCGCCCCGTGGTGCCCACAGGCCCTTCGGCAGGCTCAGGACACCGCCCTTCGGCAGGCAAGCAGGCACGAGTGACGTGGCAGAAAGGAGCACCGCCATGGCAGAAGAGCCGGTCTTGAAGTACGAGACCAGGGAAAATGGTCGCATCGTCATCATGACCATGAATCGGCCGGAGCGCCTCAACGCCCTGGGAGGAGGCCTGCGAGAGGCCATTTACGACGGGTGGGAGCGCTTCGCCGCCGATGACAACGCCTGGGTGTGCGTCTTCACGGGAGTGGGCGACAAAGGTTTCTGCGTGGGTAACGACCTCCGGGAGACCTCCGAGATCCGCCAGGGCCTGCGGCCCGCCCCCACGCCCCGCAAGCAGTCCGCCTGGGACTACCCCCTGAGCGAGGGCCTCAACCTCTGGAAGCCCATCATCGGCGCCATCAACGGCTTCTGCATCGCCGGCGGCTGGCGGCTGGCCATGCAGTGCGACGTGCGTATCGCCGCAGAGCACGCCGAGTTCGGCATCGCCGAGGCCCGCTGGAACATGGGGGCCGGCTGGATCCACGAGCTGAGCCGGCAGATAAGCCTCCAGCACGCGCTGGAACTGGTGATCTGGGGCGACGCCCGCATCTCGGCCCAGCGCGCCTTCGAGATGGGCTGGCTGAACAAGGTGGTCCCAAAAGAGCGGCTCATGGACGAAGCCATGGAGTGGGCCGAGCGCATCCTCTACCTGGCGCCCCGGGCCGTGCGCAACTTCAAAGAGATCATGTACCGCACCTATTACCTGCCGCCGGAGATCGGCAAGGCCTACGCCCGAGGGCTTGAGCAGAACCTGGCCGGCATGCAGGACAGCATCGAAGGCCCCAAGGCCTTTGCCGAGAAGCGCAAGCCGGTGTTCCAGAACCGGTAGGGCCCGCCGCCTCGCCGTTTAGCCGCTCACCCTTCGCCTTGCGAAGGGTGAGCGGCCTTTTGAGATGCCTACGTCCTGCCCCCGGCCTTCTCCCGCTCCGCGGGTGTGCCGTGGCGGTTCCATTCGTGCCACAGCGCTCCCGTGAACTTGGGCAGCTTGGGGATGTGCTCCTCCGGCGCCGCCACGTTGCCCTCCGGCAGGCGGCCACCATTGTTCTCCCGATAGCGGCCCAGCAGCTCCACCCAGCGGCTCAGCCACATGCTGGTGATCTCATAGTGGAAGCGCCTCACCCGCCCCCGGATGGCCGGGTTCGGCTCCTGATCAGAGAAGTGGCGGATGATCTTGCCCCGCAGCCCGAAGAGGTCCTTGCCCCCCGCGTAGCCGATGTAGACGACGCGGCCCTCCGCGTCTTCCAGCTCGTACGCCCCGTTGCTGCCGCTGAGGGCCCGGGGGTTGGCGGGGTCGAACTCCGCCCACGGCATGCGGATCTCCCAGGACTTGAAGAGCTGTTGTGTCATCTCAAGACCTCCTTACCGCCCTTTGAACACGGGCGCCCGTTTCTCCACGAAGGCCCGGGGGCCTTCCTGTGAGTCCTCAGTGAGCCGGTTAAGCTGCGCCATCGCAACACCCAGCCGCCCCACCACCTCCATGGGATAGTCCTGGCCCAGGCGGGCGCACTCCTTGATGAGACGCACGGCCAGCGGGGGGTTGGCGATGATCCGCTCCGCATACTCCTGGGCCGTCTCCAGCAGCTTTTCCTGGGGAACGACCCGGTTCACCAGCCCGATGCGATAGGCCTCCTGAGCGTCGATGCGTCCGCCGGTGAGGAGCAGCTCCATGGCCAGCGCATAAGGGACCTGCTTGGGCAACATGGAGGGCCCCTGGCCCGTGGCCGGGATGCCCCGCACCACCTCGGGGTACCAGAAGAGGGTACCCTCTGCCGCGACCCGGATATCGGTGAAGAGCATCATCATGAAGGCGCCCCCCAGGCAATAGCCGTGGACGGCGGCGATAACGGGCTTGTAGCAGTAGATGAGCCCCTCCCCCTGCCGCCGCTCGGGCCGGCCATGCCAGAAGGACTGGTTGAAATCCTCCGGACGGCGCGTGGTCATGTTCTTCAGGTCGGCGCCGGAAGAGAAGGCGCGGCCGTTGCCGCTCCAGATGGCCACCCACGCCTCCTGGTCGTCCTTGAAGGCGTGCCACGCCTCCTCCAGCCCCGATCCGATCTCCGGCCCCAGGGCGTTCAGGCGCTCGGGCCGGTTCATGGTCACGTAGAAGATGTGGCCGCGGCGCTCATACTGCACGTAGTGCTGCTCACCCACTCCGTAGCACCTCCTCAATGGACGACTCTTCCAGACAGGCTGAGGACCCGCGTCCGGCCAGCCCGTATGCTAGCGACTTGGCGTTGACACGTCAAACAGCCCTGAGTATAGTGGAGCAATTGATTTAGTTATCGGATCAAGCGCCACTATTGGCAGCTATGATACACCCACTCCACTGGCCGGAGACAGTGCCCGCCGAGATACGGCGGGCGATGCAACAGAGGGGGGCTGGTGACCACATACGTTCTGCGCCGGCTGATGCTCTACATCCCGACGCTGCTGGGCATCTCTCTGGCCATCTTCCTGCTGCTGCGGGTGCTACCGGGCGATATTGCGGAGATTATGGTGCTGGGGGCCGGCGGCGGTGACGCCTCGGTGAACCGGGAGGCGCAGGAACAGGCCATCACGGAGCTGCGCCGCCAGCTCGGGTTGGACAAGCACGTGGCCGTCCAGTTCTGGGACTGGATCTCCAGCGCGTCCCGGGGCGACTTCGGCGTCTCCTTCTGGACCAAGGAGTTGGTGCGGAAGGAGATCGGCCAGCGGCTCCCCCTCACGGTGGAGCTGTGCGTCCTGTCTATCATGGTGGCCATCGTCATCGCCATCCCCGTGGGGGTGCTGGCCGCGGTGCACCAGAACTCCCTTCTCGATTACGCGCTGCGCATCTTCTCCCTGGCCGGGCTGTCCATCCCCGCCTTCTATGCGGCGATCATGCTCATCCTGTTCCTGGTGGTCAACTTCCGGTGGATCCCGCCCCTGGGGGTCAAGATGCTCTGGGAGAATCCCGCGGACAACCTCCAGCAGCTCATCCTGCCGGCGCTGGTCCTCGGGTACGAGCTCTCGGCCATCACCTCCCGTATGGTGCGCTCTACCATGCTGGAGGTGCTCCGGGAGGACTTCGTGCGCACCGCCCGAGCCAAGGGCCTGGCAGACTTCGTGGTGGTGACGCGCCACGTGTTGCGCAACGCCATGATCCCGGTCATCACCATCGTAGGGCTCCAGATCGCAGGCCTGCTCGGCGGCTCCGTGGTCATCGAGACCGTCTTTGCGCTGCCGGGTATGGGTACGGCGCTGGTCGGCAGCATCTTGCATCGGGACTACCCCATGGTACAGGCCATCATTCTGCTCTTCGCCACCCTGGTCCTCACAGTGAACCTGCTGGTGGATGTGATGTACGCCTGGCTAGACCCCCGCATCCGCTTCGGATAGGGGCAGGAGATGTTCACCACCGGCGAACGCCTCACCACCGTCCGTCCGCTGGCATTGCGCCGCCGCCGCGGCCGGCTGGGCAACTTCCTGCACTTCCTGCGCAGCAAACCCCTGGGAGCCTTCGGCCTGGTGATTGTGCTGGTCCTGATAGGCCTGGCCATCTTCGCCGAGCAGGCTGCGCCCTACAACCCGAACGTCCAGGGCGACGACCTGCTCCAGGGCCCGAGCCTGCAACACCTCCTGGGCACCGATAACTTCGGTCGCGACCAGTTCAGCCGGATCATTCACGGCGCCCGGATCTCCCTTGCCGTGTCCCTCATCGCCGTGGCCTTCGGAACCATCAGCGGGGCCATCCTGGGCCTGGTCTCGGGCTACTTCGGCGGGCGGCTGGACCTGAGCATCCAGCGGGTCATGGACGCCCAGATGGCCTTCCCCAGCCTGGTGCTGGCCCTGGCCATCATCGCCGCCCTGGGGCCGGGCTTCTTCAACGTGATCCTGGCCATCGGGGCCACGGCCATCCCCCGCAGCGCCCGGGTAGTGCGTTCCGCCACCCTGGCGGTGAAGGAGACCGAGTATGTGGTAGCGGCCCGGGCCCTGGGCGCCCCTCCCTGGCGGGTGATGGCCCTTCACGTGGGGCCCGGCTGCGTCGCGCCCTACCTCATTGTGGCGAGCGCCGGACTGGGCGGCGCCATCCTCGCGGAGACCTCCCTGAGCTTCCTGGGTCTGGGTGTGCCACCACCGGCGCCCTCCTGGGGCGGCATGCTCACCGGCGCCGCCCGAAAATACCTGGAGCAAGCGCCCTGGCTCTCTTTCTTTCCGGGGCTGGCCATTAGCCTGGTGGTCTATGGCTTTAACCTGCTGGGCGACGCCGTTCGAGACGCCCTTGACCCCAAGCTCCGGGGGCGCTAGCCTTGGCTAATCCGATCATGGAACGTCTCGGCAACCGCCGACGCCAACAACCGCTGGGAGGCCGGCCCTTCCCTGGCAGAGGCCTCGGGGGGCCTAACAAGCCGAAGGAGGTAAGGAGCATGAGGCCGTGGTCTTGGGCGCCGCTGGTGGCGACGGCGCTGTTCTGGTTCGCGTGCGCTCCCCAGGCCAGCCCCCAGGAGGGGCAGGTCCCAACCCAACCCAAGTATGGCGGGACCCTGAACCTGGCCCATAACACCGACCCCCCCGACCTGGACGCCCTATGGGCCGGCGGCGTGGCCAACCTGGTGCTCATTGCGCCCGCCTACAACTCCCTGGTCCAGGTGGACCCTCTGGACAACGCCAGGCTGGTGCCCGACCTGGCAGAGCGGTGGGAGCTTTCCCCCGACGGCAAGACCTACACCTTCCATCTGAACAAGGCGGCCAAGTGGCACGACGGGAAGCCCGTGACCGCGGCCGACATTCGGTATCACTTCGATGTCAAGGTCCGCCCCCCCAAGGGCCTCTGCTGCGCCGAGGCGAAGACGCCCAACAAGTTCCTCAGCGAGACCTACGAAAAGGCGGAGGTGCTGGACGACACCACCGTCAAGGTGACGCTCCTCCGCCCCAGCAAGACCTTTCTGTTCGACATCGGGAAGGGCTTCTACCTCGTCGGCCCCGCGCACGTAGGGGGCGAGAAGATGCTCATGGGCAACACCGTCCTGGGGAGCGGGCCCTTCAAGTTCGTCAGCTACACCCGGGGCACCAACTTCAAGCTGACCAAGAACCCCGACTACTTCAGGCCGGGCTTCCCCTACCTGGACAACATCGAAATCTTTATCCTGCCGGACGCCTCTACCCGCCTGGCGGCCTTCCGCGCGGGCAAGATAGACGTCACGGGAGCCTCCTTCGTGGCCATCACCTACTCTCAGGCCAAGACCATCGAGCAGGAGATGAAGGACCGGGCAAAAGTGGTCTACGAGGACGCCCTGGAGAACGGCAGCGTACGTTTCAACTTCGCCCGTCCGCCCTTCAATGACCAGCGGGTGCGCAAGGCCGTGCACCTGGCCGTGGACCGCCCGCGGGCCCTGAAGACCCTGGCGGAGAACCACGGCGAGCTGGGCACCAACCTGCCCCGGGTGGCCGGACTCACCCGCTTCGGCAAGGAGCTGGAGACCCTACCCGGCTACCGGATGCCCAAGGACCAGGACCTGGCCGAGGCCCGGCGGCTGCTGGATGAAGCAGGCTATCGCGCCGGAGCCGATGGCAAGCGCATGACCATCCGTGCCATCACCCGGGGCGACGTGGGCTTTGAGCGCTACGTGGATGCGACGGTGTTCTTCAAGGACGAGCTGGCAAAGATCGGCATCGACGCCACCGTGGAGCCCCTAGGCACCGACGTTTATACACCCCGCACCCGCACCAATGAGTGGGAGGCGGAGATCCGCTTCCGGGTGGGCCGTTGGGTCAGCCCCGTCTCCAACCAGGACTACTGGGTCGGGGTAGACCCCTACGGCGCATACACCCGCAATCCGGAGCGGGACAAGGCCTTCAACGACTACGACTCCAACCTGGACCCCTCCAAGGATAAGGAACTGGTACGCAAGCTGGAGGACGTCCTGGAGACGGAGCTCATCTACTCCGTCTGGTTCTGGGCAGACTACCCCACCGGCATCATGAACTACGTGCAGAACTTCAAGCCTGCGGTAGGCTCCTACGCGGCCAACCGCTGGGAGCACGTCTGGCTCAGCAAGTAGGGAGGGGAGTAGGCCACCGGCGAAGGTTGACAGCGCCGCCAGGTGTCTGCTAATAAGGAGCATCCACACCCCGTACGGCCGTGCTTCGCACGGCCGTACGCCGCGACACCCCGATCCAGAGGAGAGATAGGCTGACCATGGCCGGAGCACTGGCCAACTTGCGCGTCCTGGAGCTCTCCCAGTTTCTGGCAGCGCCCTTCTGCGGCAAGCTGCTGGCCGGCGCTGGGGCCGACGTCATCAAGGTGGAGCCTCCTGCCACGGGCGAGCCGTCCCGGGCCATGGGCCCCTTCAAGGACGACCTGCCGCATCCCGAGACCGGCGCTGCACACCTCTTCCTGAACACCGGCAAACGGAGCATCACCCTGGACCCCTCCACCGAGAGGGGGCGAGCCCTGCTGCTGCGACTGGTGGAACGGGCCGACATCCTGGTCACCGACTATACCCCCCAGCGCCTGACCAACCTGGGCCTGGACTACGCCAGCCTGGAGCAGATCAACTCCCGGCTCATCATGGCGCCTATCTCCTTCTTCGGCCAAACAGGGCCCTACCGGGACTTCCAGGCCAGCGAGCTGACGGGCTTCGCCATGAGCGGGTATATGTACATCACCGGCCATCCGGATCGGGAGCCGGTGAAGGCCGCCGGCAACATCGGGCAGTACGAGGGCGGTCTCCAGGCCGCCGTGGGCATCATGGGCGCGCTGCTCTACCGTAACACCCACGGCGTTGGGCAGATGGTCGACGTGTCCATCACCGAGGCCCTGTGTTTCATGACCGGCTCCCTGGTCACCTGGTTGAACCTGGGGGAGGTATTCAAGCGGGTGGGTAACCGGCTGCCCTCCACCAACCCCCGGGCGCTCTATCCCTCCACTTTCCTGCCCTGCAAGGACGGCTGGGTGCACGCGCACCACGCGCCCGCCGACTTCACCCTCCTGGCGATGCTCATGGAAGAGCCGCGCCTGGCCGATCCGGAGATTGTGGCCGAGCCACGGGGCCATGCCGACCTCATGGACGAGCTGTGCCTCCCCTGGCTCAGCCGCTACGACAAGTTCGAGGTGGTGGAGCGGGCCCAGGAGCTGCGCCACCCCTTTACCGAGGTGCTGGACATTCCCGAGGTGCTCCAGGACCCCCAGCACCTGGCCCGTAACTACATCGTGGAGGTGGACCACCCCGTGGCCGGGCCAACCCGAATGCCCGGCGCTCCTTTCCAGGCCAAGGGTACTCCCTGGCGCATGGCCCGGGCGCCACTGCTGGGCGAGCACAACGAGGCGGTCTACTGCCACGAGCTGGGCTATTCCAGGGAGGAGCTGGCGCCGCTGCGAGAGCGCGGGGTCATCTAGAAGTTACGGAAGAGAGCGAGAGCGCCATGCCGCTTCCGCTGGAAGGCGTCCGGGTCGTAGACCTGACCATTGTGGTCGCGGGTCCCACGGCCACCTCGGCGCTGGCCGACCTGGGCGCCGAGGTCATCAAGATCGAGCACGTGAACGCCCGCACCACGGGAGGGGCGCGCTCGCTGCCCCTCCCGCCGGGCGTGGAAGCCGACCGCCCCTACAACCGCGCGCCCGGCTTCCACGAGCTGAACCGGGGCAAGAAGGCCATCGCGCTCAACCTGAACCGTCCGGAGGCCCAGCAGGCCTTCCTGGGCCTGGTGCGCACCAGCGACGTGGTCATCGAGAACTTCAGCCCCCGGGTCATGCCCAACTTCGGGTTCACCTACGAGGCCCTCAGCGCCATCGCGCCCGGCCTCATCATGGTCTCCATGCCGGCCCTGGGCAGTACGGGGCCTTACGCCACCCGCACCGGCTTCGGCCCCGGCATCGACGCGATGAGCGGCCTAGCCCACCTGACCGGCTTTCCGGATGGCCCGCCCGTCAAACCGGGCAACATCCTGTGCGACTTCAACGCCGGCATGCTGGCGGCCTACGCCGTGATGACTGCCCTCTACGCCCGGAGCCAGACCGGGGAGGGCCAGCACATCGAGCTGGCGATGCGGGAGGGCGAGACCCTCCTCATCGGCGAGTATCTGGTGGACGCCACCATGAACGGCCGCTCACCCATGCGGGACGGCAATCGCCACCCCTCCATGGCGCCCCACAACGTCTACCCCTGCCGGGAGGAGGACACCTGGGTCACCATCGCCGTGGGGAGCGACGAGGAGTGGGCGCGCCTGCAGGCGGCCATGGATGACCCGGCCTGGGCTAGGGACACCCGTTACGACGGCGCGCTGGGCCGCTGGCAACACCAGGAAGAGCTGGACCGCCACATCGCTCAGTGGACCCGCACCCAGACGCCCTACGCGGTGATGGAGCGTCTCCAGGCGGCGGGCGTGACCTCAGGCGCCGTGCTCAACGCCCGGGACATCGCCCAGGACCCCCACTACACGGCCCGGGGCTTTCAGCAGGTGGTCAGTTCCCCGGAGACGGGGCCTTTCAAGCTGGTGCGGCCGGGCTACGTGCTCTCCAAAAGCCCCGCCGTACTCCACGCCGGCCCCGGCTTTGCCGAGCACAACGACTATGTGTTCCGCGGCCTTTTGGGGATGAGTGACGACGAGGTGGCCCAGATGGAAAAAGTCAAGGCCACGAGCCGCCGACCCATTCAGCTAGAGCGGGTCTAAGGAGATCCCTCTCCCTCTGGGTGAGGGTGAGGGTCACGGTCTGGGCTACTCGCTCCAGTACCTGTGGAGCGCCTCATACACCCGCTGCATCTCCCTGTCGAGGGGATTGGGCAGCCCGTACGGCTCCACCACCACGCCACCGAAGGCCGCCACCACCTCCGGCGAGTCGTCCACGCACGCATCGGGCAGCACCGGCAGCCGGGCGCGCTCCACGGCATCCCGGAAGTTGTAGAGGGGCTTGAAGAAACAGCCCGCCACCAGGTGCCGCAGGTTGTAGCGGTCCAGCACCTCCCACCGCATGCCGTTGCCCGACCAGACGTAGAGGTGGTGGCCATCGGCCCTAAGGCGGGAGAACAGCTCGCCGACGCCGGGACGCAGGGTGCCTTCCTGACAGATGAGGGTCTGGTCCACGTCGAAGAAGATGTGCATCACCCTTATCATGGGGGGACAGCCCTCCCCGGTCAAGGGGCGCGGGTTTGTCACGCGTTTCTTTGCGAGGAGTGGGAGCGACGAGGTATAGTCGGAAGGGGTGTAAACAAGGGCCAGCGAGAACACTCGGAGGGGAAAGCTGTGGAATTCATCCTTGGTCTGTACCTGTTGGCGCTGCTTTTGGGCGTGTTCAGCATGTGGATGCTGGTGGACTGCGCCACGAGCCGCGGTCTTGGAGGAACTCAGAAGATCGTCTGGGTGCTGATCATCCTGTTCACCTCGCCCATTGGCGCAGTAATCTACTTCCTTGCAGGCAGGCGGAGCGCACCGGTCACGTAAAGACTCGTTCAGACAGAGCGAGGGGCCGCTTCGGGGGAGGATATTTTCCTTTGGATAGCTGGGTGGACCTGGTGATCTTTGGTATAGTGGCCTGGAACATGGCGAACGGCCTGCGGTCCGGCACGGTCTGGGCGACCCTTGACCTTGCCGTGCTGCTGCTCTCGGTGACGGTTGCCTCGGCTCTGTATGCCCGACTTGCTATTTGGAGCTACGAAGCCTTCGGTCTTCCCGTCTACGCCGGAGAGCCCACCGCCTTCGGGCTCGTCTGGGTGGTGGCTCACGGCCTGCTGGGAGCCTTTGGCACAATCGTGGCTGAACCCTTTGCCTTCATTACCCGGGGATCGGCGCTGGACCGTGCCGTCAGCCTCCTTCCCTCAGCGGCGAAGGGCCTCGCGGTCGCCGGATTTCTGGTTGCCCTCGTCCTGTCCCCCCCAGCCGCGCTGCTGATCCACGCCCCCGGAGTCGCTGTCACGCTGCAAGACGCCTTCAGCCAATCTCAGTTCGCTCCGCCGCTGGCCCGTTGGGTCGCCGGTTACGGAAATTTGGCCCAGAGGTTGAGCGAAGGGCGTTTGCCCCATGCGGGCAACGCCGCACAGGTGATGGGGGAGGTACTACCGGGCAGGCATGCAGGCGCGACTACCATGCAACCTGACCCGCCACCCGTTATGAGGACTGCTCCACCCGTCACGCCCAAGACACCTCCACCAGTTACCGGGCAGGGGTTCCCCCCTGAAGTCTACGAATCGCTTGATCTGCTCGACCGCTCCGGAAACTCCTGGGTCCGTAACACGCTCAACCAGTGGGTGATGTCCGTCCGTTTCCTCCCCAGCGACGGAGCCGGTCGTATCAGGGAGACAGTGTACTTCGGTCGGGCGGATCCCAGACCGCACGACGGCGTGTACTATCACGAGATCGTCCTGGCGGACAGCCAGCGCTCTAGGGGGAAGTTCCTGGCCGGCTGGCTCACCCACGAGGCAACCCATGTACTCCAAATGAACACCGACCGGGCAGCCTACGATAACTGCAAAGTCCGAGAACCGCAGGCCTACATGCTGCAGGGGTACGCGTTGCTGGACCTGTTTGGCGACCTGGACGCGGTACGCAAGGCGAAAGGGGTCTACAGGGACGAGATCCGGTATGCAACCGCGGCCAAGAATAATGACATGGCGGATCTTCTGGAGTACTCCAAAGGGATCTATCCGGACTGCCGTCGTTGAGTGCGCTTTTCGCCTGGGCGGGCACGGCGAACGGTCAACAACGGGGTATTACAGTGTGGATTGCCGGGGCGTCTTTGATGCAAGTAGTTCCATGAGGCGGATATGTATTGCCTAAGCTGCGGCGCCGAGAATCCTGATGGATCCAACTTCTGCCTGAAGTGTGGTACGAACCTTGTCGGCCAGGCGAGTATTCACAGAGTGCCTCCGAGCACAGATATCCGATATGCATACCACACAGTTGAGGTTGAGGGAGACCGCAGCTATATGTGGGGTTTCCGCCCACCCCCCGCTGCGAGAGTGGACGCAAGTCGCGCCGCAATGATTGAAGCTGGGTGGGAGTATGTTTCCCAAGAGACCAAGGGCCAGCCAATGGTCACCAAAGTGATAACCAGCCTTCTCTTCCGGCGTGTCGCCGGTTCGAGCAACGTGCCAGCGCCACTCTCCGTAGTGACCGGCAGTTTTGGGTGCTGCCTTCTGCCGGCACTCACGGTCCCAGCTGTGCTTGGGTTTTTGGCGCTTATCGTCCTCTCTCGTTGGTGGTAAAAAGGGGAGAGGCCTGAGGGCTGGGGACCGAGGGCGCGAGGTCTCGCTCCGCTACGGATGGTGTCGGGCGATCCGCCAGGCGACGCTGGGCCGCGGCCAGGTAGGTCTGGGCGTCGGCGTTCTCGGGGTCCAGAGCCAGGACGTTCTCGGCGCGATCCTGCACCCGCGCCCAGTCGGAGTGGGCCATGGCCTGGTCGGCCTCGTCCAGGAACCGGTCTATTTGCCGTTGAATACGCTCGCTGGGCATAGGCAACAAACTCAGGGCGCGGCACCCCGACCACGATGCTCTCCTACGCGAGCTCGATCTCGCTGTGGGCGGCGCCGCTGATGAGGTCCCGGGCCATGATGATGCGCTGCGCCTCCGAGGGCCCTTCGCCAATGCGGCGGATGCGCAGCTGAGCGGCCAGGGCGCGGGCCCACCTCATCGAACGTGGAGGCATATCTTAGTTCCTTTCTACCTACCCTACGGGGGTTAGGTGAACGTGCTGGCGAGGAGTCTAGGGCCGGTGCTTTAGACTGTCAAGTTAGTTTATCCAGTCAAGTGACTCATGTCCAGCCCCGCCGAGGGTGTTGATCAACCTACCACCTCAGGCTCAAGCCTGAGGCATGCTGAGCGGCTATGCTGCAGACTTCAGCTTGCAGTGCGGAGTTATTAAACACTCTCGCCCGCTCTCCGTTGACAGCAGCGTGGCCACCACAGAAAATGGGTGTTGAACTTGTGATTCGCTTCTCAATGAGGACTCCAGTCCAAAAGGAGCACCCATGACGCTACGACGTGCGGCCCGCCGGCGCCGCCAGGTGGTAGAAACTGCCAGCCTGCCCGCCAGACTCTTGCACTTTGTTACCAGTTGGGAGGGCATCATCGGGCTGAGCGTAGTGCTGGTGCTGGTGACCCTCGCCCAGGGAGTGCTGCGGCTGCGCTTGCCCTTCGACCTCGGCCAGCCGCCGCCGCCGCCGGATGCCTGGGGGTATATCAACGTGCCCCGGAGCACCAGCATCAAGCTGGCCTACATCGGCGACGTGTCTGGCATGGGCCGCCTGGAGGACGCCGGCAGCCGCCAGGGTGTGGAGCTGGCCCTGAAAGAGCGAGCCGAGATCAAGGGCTTTAAGACGGAGCTGGTCAGCGTGGAGGACACCTGCGACGCGGAGAAGGCCCGGGAGAAAGCCCAGGAGCTGGCGCAGGACCCCCAGGTGGTGGGGGTGGTCTCCCAGGCCTGCCCTGCCAGCACCGTGGCGCAGCAGCAGGTCTTGGGCGAGGCCAAGCTTCCTTTCCTGAGCCTGTCCAATACCTCCGCCGCGCTTACAGCGGTGAACTCGCCGGTGACCTTCCGCCTGCTCTGGAACGAAAAGAGCCAGGGGCGGGACGCAGCCCTCTACGCCCGGCAGACGGTGCAGGCAAAGCGGGCGCTGCTGCTACACGATGGCAGCCCCGGCGCCGACGAAATCCTGGAGGAGTTCCGGGGCCAGTTCCGCGCCCAGGCCGGGCAGATCGCCGACCGCCGGCCTGTCGATCCCGCTGGCTCAGATTGGGGCGCGGTGCTCAAAGAGGTGCAGAGCCTGGACGTGGATCTGGTCTACTATGCCGGAGGGGGCAAGACCGCGAAGGGTGTCCTCGCCTTCCTGCGTCGCAGTGGGTATGCGGGCTCCTTCATGGTGGCCGACGGCGCCTACTACGAGCCCGAGTACCAGGCGCTGGGTCCCGACCTGGAGAAGACCTACGCCACGACGCTCCAGGGCCAGCGCTCGGCCCGCTTCGCGTTCTGGCGGGAGAGCTACGAGAAGGAGTACGGCGCGGTAGGTCGTTTTTCTCCGGAGGGCTATGACGCGGCGATGCTTCTGCTGGAGGCGCTGGACGCCGCGGCCAAGGCCAAGGGAGATGGGTCGCTGGAGGTGGGACGCAGCCTCCTTCTAGGGACCATGCGCAGCCTCCCCTACGAAGGGATCACGGGCCGCACCGCCTTCGATGCCAACGGCGATAGGGCCAACATGCTGATCAATGTGTGGAAGTACGAGGACGGCCAGTTCCTCCAGGTGAAGTAGGAGCCTCTCGCACGCGTTGCTTGCAGCAGAAGGTATCCAGCCTGTCCGTAGCGTGCCCGCCCTGAGCCTGTCCTGAGCAACGTCGAAGGGCTTGCCGAAGGGTCCAACCGCGGTGGTTTCTCCCGCTGACGATTAGGGGAGAGAGGCCCCCTTCGTGGTAAGGGGCAAGAAGAGCCCCCCAATCAGCTCGCCCATAAAGACCTGGCCGGCGCCCACGGCGTTGTTCATGCCGGGGCTTCCGGGTCCCCTGGCCCGCTGCTGGAGGAGGGCTCGGACCTGAGCGGGGCTTAGCCCCGGTCTGGCCCCCTTCAGCAGGGCGGCCGCGCCGGCCACGTAGGGAGCCGCGGCTGAGGTGCCCGGGAAGCCCTGGGGGCCATAGGTGGCCGTGGTCACCTGGTCTGCCGCTACCAGATTGGGCTTGATGCGGCCATCCTTGGTTGGGCCCTGGGAGCTGTAGGCGCGCAGGTCCAGGGTTCCGGCGTCGACGGCGCCCACTGTCAAGGCCAGCGGAGAGTCGGCGGGCACCACCAGGCTCTCCTGGGGCGCCTTGTGCTCCAGGTTGTAGTCTAGCGTGACCACCAGGTCCAGCTTGGCCCGCCGCGAGGCCCGAAAACGCTGGATCCCGATCCAGTAGTCCCCTGTGGCCGCGGTGGTATAGACGATGTGCTCCACCGGCGGCGCTTTGCCGTTCTGAAAGGCGGTAGACTGGGCCACCACGCCGTCGCCCTTGAACAGGAAGAGGTCGTAGTCCTGGCAGAGGCAGTCCCAATCATCCCAGGTGAGAAAGATCTCCACCCGAAACACGCGCTCCTCGGTGGGTTTTGCCCGACGAAGGGTGATGGTGTTGCCCTCGTCGGGGCCGGAAAAGTTGTGGAAACCGTTGCCATCGGGGTCGGTGAAGAGACCGGTCCAGTGGGTCTGGCCAAAGTTGCCCGCCGCCTGCACCCACACCACGCCTCTGCTTTCGGCCCGCTTCACCATCTCGTTGATGGTGCCCGTGCCGTCCCCGTGGGCCGTACCGGGCCAGCCCACGGAGGAGGAGATGACGTGGACGCCCTGGCCGGTGAGCCACTCCACCGCCGCGCCCAGCTCCACCTCGGTGGCAAAGTTCGCCAGATACATGCTAGCCTCGGGTGCGACGTCGTAGATGATCTCGGCCACCGCGGTGCCGTGGAGGTCGCCGCCGCCGGTGATGTCGCCGTCAGCGCGAAAAGAGCGCACCGTGGGCTGCGGCGGCAGCTCCTTCCCCAGGAGGTTCCAGTAACCGTCGAACCCGGTGTCTACCACGGCCACCCGCGCGCCGCGGCCCAGCATGCCGGCCTGTCGCCAGAGCTCCAGACCCATGCTGGTGAGCCCTTCGCTGGGGGTCTCCGTTGACACGGGGGTGTGCGGTGTGCGGATGTGGCTGACCCCTGGCGTGCGGGCTAGCTGCTCCAGCGTTCCGGCGGGCGCCGCGAACTGCACCAGTGACCCGTATTCAACCTCCAGGCTGCCGCCCACTTGGAGCACGGCCTCTCGGAGGAGGATGAGGGGGCCATCCATCTCCGCCACCGCCCGCACCAGGCCGCTGCTGGTCCAGATGCCGCGCGCTTGCGCGACGGACTGCAACTGGGTCCAATCCCCGCGGCGCGCCAAGAGGGCCATGGCGCCCAGGGGTCCGTCTAGCCCTTCGATGGACGTCCGGGCGGGCGCAAGACCAGGCGGTACTCGCTCTGTACTCCGTCCTTGAGCCACTGGCCCATCAGGGTCATCGGTTGCGGGTGGAGGTGGTTGTTGCTCTCCGTAAGGGGCAGGGATCCCGCCAGACAGCCCCGGGCCGGTGCTGGCAAGGAGCAGCAGGCTCAAGAGGGCGGGCAAGACGCGGCGACGCATGGCTGTGTCTCTAATGAGAACGGGAACATCGGGAACGGGGAATACGCCCGGGCAGGAACGCTCCGCCCACGGGTAGAGCGGTCATCGTGGGCATCATAGCCTGGCCCATGGCCAGTGTCAACGGATTCGGGATAGCCGGGATGTCAGGTAGCACGTCGCCGGCGGCGGTAGGGGGCTTGGTGGCCAGGTGTCAACGGATTCGGGATAGCCGGGATGTCAGGTAGCCCCCCAGCCTATGCACAGGGCGTGCTGGACCACGGGGCGGACCAGCGCTGGCGCTTTGCGGTGCCCGCCGACAGGACGGAGGCGCTGCGCCAGGAGGTGCTGGCGTTGGCGCCGGCGGCCTGGCAGGCCCGGAGCCAGCAGCGTGACGGGGTGGTGCGGCAGGGGGCCGCGGTGCCCGTTGTCCCCAGCCGACGGTACGAAGACCAGGACGCCCAGCCCTATGGGCGACGTCGGGGCCAGTGCTGTTGGAGTGGCACCGGGGGAAGGCGGGGACCAGCGCGCAGGGGCACCAGGTAAGGAAGGACGAGTCGGGGGCGGGGGGGTCTCCCAGCGCCACGTGTGGGGCGAATGCGGCCTGGCTGCGGCTAAAGGTGCTGCCCCACAACCGGTCGGCGCGCTTCAAAGCGGCGGGGGTGGACCCGCAGTACCGCCAGGCACGGCCCAAGCTGCTGCGGTTCGCCATCTTCAGCCAGATAGGGCGGGGGGTGCGCCATGCCGGGGAGCGGTTCCTGCGGGTGGCCCAGCGGGTCCTGGAAGAGCTCGTCTGGCGATGGCGTCGGCGCTTCCGTCGCCTGGGGTGGGCGCCGCTGTAAGCCGCTCCGAGGGAGGGCGGGAGAGCCAGCCACCAGGCTGGAGGCAGCGGCGTCTCCTCGCACTGAAAAAACGGGTGTGGGAGAGCGTGCATGAGTCCATGAGGCGGGGCGGAAGGGTCCTCGGGCCCCGCTGAGACCCGCCGGGCCGTCAAAAACCCAGGCCCGACGGCGATCGGACAGGGTCGGGGGTCAGCACTCACGGATTCGGGGGAGACTGTGCTCATCTTGCCTGACGCCGCCCCGCGAGGTACTATAATGACGTTGACGTAAAGGTTTGCTGCATGGGTATTCTGCTTCGCGAGCTGGGGTTCCTCCGCAAATATTGGCGCCGGGTGGTCCTGGCCTACCTGTGTCTGCTGGGCTCCGCCACCTTCTCCATGGCCACTCCGTGGATCGTCAAAGGGGCCATAGACGTGGGTCTGGCTCAGGGGGACTCCTCCTTCCTCATCCTCTCCGGCCTGCTCATCGTGGGAGCGAGCCTGCTGCGGGGGGGCTTCGCCTATGGCCAGACCTACCTGGGGGAGTACCTCTCCCAGGCGGTGGCTTACGACCTGCGCAACGCCATCTACGACCGCCTCCAGCGCCTGAGCTACGCTTACCACGACCAGCAGCAGACGGGGCAGCTCATGTCCAGGGCCACCGCCGACGTGGAGGCAGTGCGCATGTTCATCTTCATGGGGTCGGTGCGGGCCGTGTTCATCCTGACGATGCTGCTGGTCTCCTGCTACCTCCTCATCAGCTTGAACTGGAGCCTCACCCTGGTGGCCTTTGCCCTGCTGCCCTTCCTGGGCCACCGGGCCGTCAGCACCAGCCTGGCGCTGCGGCCCAACTGGCTGGCGGTGCAGCAGGCCGTTGCCGTCCTGGGCACCATCCTCCAGGAGAACCTGTCCGGCATCCGGGTGGTCAAGGCCTTCGTGCGGGAGGCCTTCGAGAGTCAGAAGTTCGCCGGCACAGCCCAGGAGGTGCGCCTGCTGAACTACCGCACCAACCGCATCCAGTCCGCCAACTCCGCGCTCATGTCCTTCATCCAGGTGGTTATCGTGGCCATCATCCTCTGGTACGGCGGCCGCCAGGTGATGGAGGGCCATCTGAGCCTGGGCGGGCTGGTGGCCTTTAACGCCTACCTGGCCATGCTGGCCATGCCCGTCCGCTCCCTGGGGTGGATCGCCAACGTCTTCGCCCGGGCCATCTCCTCGGGCGAGCGGGTCTTCGAGATCCTGGATGCGGAGTCGGCGGTGAAGGAGCGGCCCGGCGCTCGGGAGTTGCCCCTGGCCCGGGGCCACGTGCGCTTCGACGACGTCTCCTTCGGCTACGACGCCGTGAGCCCGGTGCTGCGCCACGTCAGCTTTGCGGCGCAGCCGGGGCAACTGGTGGCCCTGCTGGGCGCGACGGGCAGCGGCAAGAGCACCGTGGTGAGCCTGCTGCCCCGCTTCTACGATGTGACGGGTGGCAGCATCACCATCGACGGCGCAGACATCCGGGACGTGACCCTGGCCTCGCTGCGCCGCAACGTCAGCATCGTGCATCAGGACGTCTTTCTCTTCACCGCCACCATCCGGGACAATATCCGGTACGGCGCTACCGAGGCCACCCAGGAAGAGATCGAGGCCGCCACCAGGACGGCCCGCCTCCACGACTTCATCATGGGTCTGCCCGACGGCTACGACACCTGGGTGGGCGAGCGGGGGATCACCCTCTCCGGCGGGCAGAAGCAGCGGGTGGCCATCGCCCGCACCCTGCTCATGGACCCCCGCATCCTGATCCTGGACGATTCTACCTCCAGCGTGGACATGGAGACGGAGTACCTGATCCAGGTGGCCCTGGGCGAGCTGATGCAGGGACGCACCACCTTCGTCATCGCCCAGCGGCTGCGCACCGTCCTCAACGCCGACCTGATCCTGGTGCTGCGGGACGGCCAGATCGTGGAGTCGGGCGCGCACCGGGAGCTGCTGGAGCAGGGCGGCCTCTACCGGGAGATCTACGACCTGCAACTGCGGGACCAGGAAGAGGCCGCGGCAGGCGTATCGGGGGCTTCCACTCCCTCATCCCCGTTGCTCTCCACCAGGCCATAGCGCTGCCTAGAGAGACCGCTGAATCACGGGAGTCCAGAGGGGCAGAGCCCCCCTTCGACACGCTCAGGACATGCTTTGGCAGAGGGCTCGGGGGTGTTGTACCGCGGTCTCAGACGCACCTGTGACGCGATGGGAAGAAGATCCACGTAAGGAGCACCTCTATGCCCGTTGAGCGCATCCAGCCGCAAGGGTTGCCCAAGCCGCCCACCTACGCCCACGTGGTGCGATCGGGGAACACCCTCTACATCGCGGGGCAGGTGGCTCAGGATGAGCACGGCCAGGTGGTGGGCCGCGGCGACTTCTCCGCCCAGGCCACCCAGGTCTTCGAGAACCTGAAGAAGGCCCTGACCGCCGGGGGCGGCAGCCTGGGCGACCTGGTGAAGATCACCATCTACCTCACCGACCCCTGCTACCGGGAGCCCCTGGGCGAGGTGCGCTCCCGCTACCTCAGCGGTTCGCTGCCCGCCAGCACCCTGGTGGTGGTCGCGGGCCTCGCCTCGCCCGACTACCTGCTGGAGATCGAGGGGATCGCGGTAGTAGGATAAGCTCCAAGGTCAGGCATCCTTCCTCCCTCGGTTCTGTGCGAGGGAGGCGCGATAGAGGCAAGGGAGAGACGTGCGGGCCCGACACTCGGCCTGCGGAGCTTGCCTCCTGCGCAGTAGAGGAGCGCCTACCGTGGCCGATCGCCCAGATGTCTCTTTCAAGGTCCTGGGCTTCTCGCTAGCCCTCTCGCTGCTGCTGAGCCTCCTCCCCGGCGAGTGGGAGGTAGCAGGGGCAGTCACGTGCGGCACGGGTGGCGGCACCGGGACCGGCATCGGCACTCGTGAGCTGTGCGTGAACAGCGCCAGCGACGCCGTCGATGCCAAACCTGGTGATGGCGTGTGCGCAACCGCTGCGGGTACGTGTACCCTGCGGGCGGCTATCATGGAAGCCAACGCCCTGCCCGGCGCTCAGACCATTGTCCTGCTGGCTGGAACCTACACGCTCACCATCCCTCCCGACGCTACCCCCGACGACGGGGCCGACGGCGACCTGGACATCACGGCCAATCTGGCAATCATCGGTGCGGGAGCAGAGAGCACCATCGTCCAGGCATGCACCACCAACCAAAAGACAGCCCGCTGCCCGACTGGACAGGGCATAGCCGACCGCGTTTTCCAGGTCTTGAGTGGCGCAACTGTAGACATCGCGGGTGTCACTATCCGCAACGGAAAGGGCCTAAGCGAAGGCGGAGGCATACTAAATGGTGGCGTGCTATCAATAACAAAGAGCATCGTCAGCAGCAACACCGCCGGCACCGGTGAACTGTCTGGAAACGGAGGAGGCATCCTTAACAACGGCACACTAGCTATCCAAGATAGCATTGTAAGCAGCAACCTCTCCGGCGTGTATGGTGGCGGTATCTACAACCTGTCAGGCAGTTTCACCATGACAGGGAGCACGCTCCGGGACAACATCGGCGGATATGGCGGTGCAATCCGTTCCGAATCTAGCACCACCACGATTAGCAGCAGCACCATCAGCGACAATACCGCCAGTTTTGCGAGTGGGGGCGGCATTCTATCCGTTTACGGCACTCTCACCGTTACGGGTAGCACCATCAGCGACAACAATGCTCTCATGGCTGCGGGTGGCGGTGGCATCTTGACCTCTTCCACTACGATCATTATCAACAGCACTATCAGTGGCAACCGAGCGTCGGATTTTGGAGGAGGTGGCATCCATAGTCTCAGTCCCGTGACGGTCATCAGCAGCACCGTGGTTGGAAACAGCGCCACCGACTCCAAGGGCGGCGGGGGACTCCGCAATTTCTACGCCCATAATCCATTCGTGCTGAGGAACAGCATCGTAGCCAATAGCCCTAAAGGCGGCAATTGCGCTGGAGTCATAACATCCGAGGGCTACAACCTGAGCAGCGACGCTACTTGCGGCCTGGCTGGGACTGGAGACCTCCAGAACACCGACCCCAAGCTAGGGCCCCTGGCGGACAACGGCGGCCCAACTCAGACGCATGCCCTCATGACGGGCGGCCCCGCCATCGACGCCGTGCCCGTCGCGACCTGCACTGACCCGTCCGGCAATCCGCTGGTGGCCGATCAACGTGGCGGGCCACGCCCCATCGACGGCGACGGAGACGGGGTGGCAGCGTGTGATATCGGCGCCTTTGAGCTGATGGTAGCGCCAATCCTCCTCTCCCCCGCCGACGGCGCCCGCCTCACCACCATCGGCACCCTGCTCTCCTGGCAGAACCCGCCGGGCACGACCCAGGCGCATATCCAGGTGATCAGCTCAGACACTGGCGCCGCTGTCATTGACCAGACTCTGCGGTTTCCTGCTACCAGCTTCATTGTGCCAGAGCCTGGCGTCATTTTAAGTAACTTGTCATACAACTACATCTTGTTGCCGGACACGGCCTACACCTGGAGAGTGCAGACCTTGAACCTGAGCAACCAATCCTGGGGCCCCTGGGC
>JACPQN010000001.1 GCA_016190485.1 Chloroflexota bacterium | reverse complement strand
GCTTGCCCACCCCCAGATTGCTTCGTCGCCCCCGCACGACCCCCAAGCCCCTGCTCCTCGCAATGACCCTTCCCTTGTGTTCTTCGGGGACATTACACTAGTACCTACTATCATAAATCAGCGCCACAAAGCCTAGCCCAACCCCACTCACCCTGAGCTTGTCGAACCATGAGCGGCTGATTATAACGCTCTTTTCCGAAAGTAGGTACTAGAACCCCTTGCCCGCCATGAAGGCGGCCAGGTCGGCCACCCGGCAGCTATAGCCCCACTCGTTGTCGTACCAGGCCACCACCTTCACCATCCGCTTGTCGATGACCATGGTGCTGGAGGCGTCCACGATGGCGCTGTGGGGGTTGCCCTTGAAGTCGATGCTCACCAACTCTTCCTCGGAGACCTCCAGGATGCCCTTGAGGGACTTTTTGGCCGCCGCGCGGTAGGCATTGTTCACGGCGTCTATGTCCACGTCCTGCTCCACATCGGCCACAAAGTCCACCACGGAGACCGTGGGGGTGGGCACCCGGTAGGCGAAGCCGTGGATCTTTCCCTGGAGCTCTGGGATCACCAGGGTCACGGCCCGGGCTGCGCCCGTGGTGGTGGGGATGATGCTCACCGCCGCGGAGCGGGCCCGGCGCAGGTCCTCGTGGAACTGGTCCAGGATCCGCTGGTCGTTGGTGTAGGAGTGGATGGTGGACATGAGACCCCGGGCCATGCCGAAGGCGTCGTGGAGCACCTTGACCACGGGGGCGATGCAGTTGGTGGTGCAGGACGCGTTCGAGACGACCCGGTGGGCCTTGGGGTCGTAGCGCCCCTCGTTGACGCCCAGCACCAGGGTGATGTCCTCGTTGCGGGCGGGCGCAGAGATGACGACCTTCCGGGCGCCGCCCTCCAGGTGGGCCGCGGCCCGCTTGGCGTCGGTGAAGACGCCAGTGGACTCCACCACCAGGTCGGCGCCCACGGAGGCCCAGGGGATCTTGGCGGGGTCTCGCTCGGAGAAGACCTTTATCACACGGCCGTCGATGGCCATGCCGTCCTCGCGGGCCTCGACTTTGCCGGGATAGATGCCGTAGCTGGAGTCGTACTTGAAGAGATGGGCGTTGGTACGAGTGTCCGTGAGGTCGTTAACGGCCACCACCTCCAGGTCCCGCTTGTGGTTCTCCAGGGCCACCCGTAGCACCTGCCGGCCGATCCGGCCAAAGCCGTTGATCCCGATGCGTGCTGCCATGCTCTCCTCCTGGTAAGCTACCCTAGTCCTTGCGGCCTCAGGCGGAGACACAGTAGCGCGAAACGGGAGGGGATGCAAGGGGGGTGTTTGTCCTTGACAGCCATCGCCCCAGCAGGTGTAAAGTACGTTAATCTAGAGAGTGTTTAACAAGGGAGAGTGCAGAGAGGCGCAGCCTCCCTTCGGCAGGCTCAGGGCATGCTTTGCCAGGGGGTTCGGGGCCTGCCTGCCGCAGGCAGGGATGTGCCCCCGAACAAACGTGTGGTGAGCCTGCCGAACCATAAGACCCCGAAGGGGTTCCGTGAACCTTGTCCTGAGCGCAGCAGAAGGGCCCCTTGTAGGGGGTTGGGGGGCGTTATTAAACACCCTCTTAATCTAACTATTTGACATACAGGGTATTCCTTGGATCGCGGCCGCCGCAGCTTACTTTGAGGAGGTAGATGGGATGAAACGCTGGCAATGGTCCTTTCTTCTGGCTGCGGTAGCGCTTTTTGGCATGGCCTGCGCCCCGGCAGTCCAGGGGCCCGGCCAAGCAGAGGTCCCTGCGGACGACCAGCCCCGGGGTGGCGGCGTGTTGACCAAGTGGATCGGAGGCGACCCGCCTACCCTCGATAACCACCAGAGCAACACCTACTTCACCTCCGACACGGCCATGCAGTCCTACAACGGGCTTGTCCGCTATAGCCCCACGGACCCCGTGCTGTCCAAGATAGAGCCGGACCTAGCGGAGCGCTGGGATCTGAGCACTGACGGCAAGACCTACACCTTTTACCTGCGTACGGGGGTGAAGTTCCACGACGGCAGCGCTCTCACCGCTCAGGACGCGCTGGCCAGCCTAGAAAAGATCAAGGACCCGCCCAAGGGCATGACCAGTCCCCGTAAGAACATGTTCGACCCCGTAGACCGCATGGCGGCTGTGGACGACTTCACTCTCTGCATCACCCTGAAGCGTCCAAACCCCTCTTTCGTGCCCCAACTCGCCCAGGGTTGGCACTCCATCTACAATAAGAAGTGGCTGGAGGCGGGCCATGATCCGGGCAAGGAGGTCATGGGCACTGGCCCCTTCCTCTTCAAGGACTACATGCGGGGCGTGTCATACGAGGCGGTGAAGAACCCCAACTACTGGCGCCAGGGCCTGCCCTACCTGGATGGTGTCAAGACCTTCATTATCCCGGACCGCGGCACCACCGTCGCTGCCTTACGCACCGGCCAACTCATGGAGTTCGGTGGCAGCGGGCCGACCCCTGAAGACGCCAAGACGCTGCTCCAGGAGCTGGGCGACAAGATCGTCAAGCAGGACACCTTCGGTTGGGGCGGCCGCCCCCTCGTCAACCTCTCGGCCCTGCGCAAGCCCTTCGACGACGTCCGGGTGCGCCAGGCCTTGAGCCTGGCCATCAACCGGGTTGACGCCATCAAGGTCATTAGCGCTGGCGAGAGCTATATCCAGGGCTACATGCCTGCCAAGGGGCCCTGGGCTCTGCCGCCCGATGAGCTGGTCAAGATGCCAGGCTATGGCCCCGACCCGGAGAAGAACCGCGCTGAGGCCAAACGGCTCCTGGCCGAAGCAGGCTACCCCAATGGCTTCGACTCTAAGCTGGGGGTGCGCAAGCTCGCAGGCGCCGAGGACGCGGCCATCTTCCTGAAGGATCAGTGGGCCAAGATAGGCGTCAACGTCAGTCTCGACATCCAGGAGACGGCGACGGGCTACACTAACCTGGAGCAAGGGAGCTTCGACCTCTACTCCTGGGGCACGGCCTACGCCCTGGACGACCCCGACGCGGTCTATGCCGAGCATTACCTGTGCAACGCGCCCCGCAACTACTCCCACGTCTGCGTGCCTCAGGTCGACGCGCTCTACGAGAAACAGACTGCGACCATCGACCCGGCGGAGCGCCGTAAGCTAGTCTGGGAGATGGAGAAAATCGCTCTCCAGAACGTCATCAAAATCACGGTGGAGGGCACCCAGGACCGGGGCCTGCGATGGGCCTTCGTCAGGGGCTTCGTGGCCCAGCCAAACCGCTATAACAACCTCCATATGGAAGGCGTGTGGCTGGCGCAGCGGTAGGGCCACTCGCGCAGTGGGGCCGCAGCAAGCGTGCCCCGTGAACCAGGACAGGAGCAACGAGGGATACTGAGTTGCATCGGCGCTCCCGTTCGGACAGGTCTGGTGAGAAAATAGCCGCCTTGCTGCCCCAAGGCAGTCATGGGGCCTCCCTCTTCAGGGCCCCCTGCTTTGTTGTGCTCTCTTGCGTCGTAATCGTTATTAAAGGCGGTGGGTGGTAGGGTGATGTGAGGATTCCCCTTTGAGACCACAACCTCTTGGCTGAGAGAGAACGCCCTCTGCGTTCCGTGCTGCAAAACTCTCTCCTCCTGTCTCTCTAGTCGCTCCTGTCCTCCCCATAGTAGAATACTCACGTAGCGCATACTTGCGGGAGGATGCGGTGATCAAGGGGTTGCACCACGTGGCCATTGCGGTGCGGAGCCTGGAGGCAACGGCCCGCTTCTACAAGGAGACCTTTGGCCTGCCCGATCCGGAGAAGACGGAGGTGGTGGAAGAGCAGGGGGTGAAGGCCTGCTTCATTGATTTCGGCAACACCCGGCTGGAGCTGCTGGAGCCGACCCGGGAGGACAGCACGGTGGCCCGCTTCATCGCCCGCCAGGGCGAGGGGCTGCACCACATCTGCATGGAGACTGACGACATCGTCGGGGAGCTGGGGCGCATGGTGGCAGGGGGCATCGAGCTGGTGGACAAGACGCCGCGCCACGGGCTGGCCGGGCTCATCGGCTTTCTGCATCCACGCTCCACGGGGGGAGTGCTCATCGAGTACGTCCAGGTGACGGGAGAAGGAGGCGCCATGGCGGTTGCGGCGGAGGGAAGGAAGATCCGGGTGCTCATCGCCAAGCCGGGGCTGGACGGCCACGACCGGGGCGCCAAGGTGGTGGCCCGGGCCCTGCGGGACGCGGGCATGGAGGTGATCTACACCGGCATCCGCCAGAGCCCGGAGATGATCGCCGAGGCGGCCCTGCAGGAGGACGTGGACGCGGTGGGACTCAGCATCCTCTCCGGCGCCCACATGGAGCTGTGCCCCAAGGTGGTGCGCCTGCTGCGAGAGAAGGGGATGGAGGACGTGCCGGTCTTCGCCGGCGGCATCATCCCGGACGAGGACATCTCGGCGCTGAAAGAGGCGGGCATCCGGGGCATCTTCGGGCCGGGCGCCACCACCGGCGAGATCATCGCCTTTGTCCGGTCCCTGGCCGCGGAGCAGAAGTAGGTGGACCTGGCCCAGAGCGTGCTCCAGGGCGACCGCCGGGCCCTGGCCCGACTACTCACCAGGGTGGAGAACCACAGCCCGGAGGCAGAGGAGTCGCTGGGCCGCCTGTACGCCTACACGGGACTCGCCCGCACCATCGGGGTGACGGGGATGCCCGGCGCAGGGAAGAGCACCCTGGTCTTCGCCCTGGCCTCGGAGCTGCGCCGGCGTGGGCAGACTGTGGGCATTGTGGCGGTGGACCCCTCCAGCCCCTTCACCCGGGGCGCGCTGCTGGGCGACCGGGTCCGCATGCAGGAGCTGACGAGCGATCCGGGGGTCTTTATCCGCAGCATGGCCACCCGGGGCGCCATGGGCGGCTTGGCCGCAGGCACCATCGACGTGATGGCGGTGCTGGACGCCTTCGGGATGGATGTGATCATTGTAGAGACGGTGGGCGCCGGACAGGACGAGGTGGACGTGGTGCGGGCTGCTCATACGGTGCTGGTGGTGGAAATTCCGGGCACCGGCGACGAGGTGCAGTCCCTTAAGGCGGGCATCCTGGAGATCGCTGACGTCTTTGTGGTGAACAAGGCGGACCGGCCCGGCGCCGACGCCATGGCCACCAACCTGCGCCAGCTCATCTCTCTCCAGCCCAAGAAGGACCGTACCCACACGCCCCTCATCGTCAAGACCGTCGCGACCAAGGGCCAGGGCATAAGGGAGCTGGCCGATGCCATCCAGAAACACCAGGCCTACCTGGAGGCCTCGGGCAAACTGCAAGAGCGAAACTTGGTCCGCTTCCGATTCCAAATCCTGGCGCTTGCGCAGCATCGGCTGATGGAGCGACTGCTGGAATCCACCCAGAAGACGGGCCTGTTGGAGCAGCTAGTCGAAGCGGTAAACGACAAGGAGCTGGACCCCCATCGGGCGGCCCGGCTCCTGGAGCAGACGCTTGCGGCGCCCGTGGGCCCGCCCGCAGGCCCTTCCACCGACTGACCTCTCCGCCCCGCAATCATCGAGAAGATACGCTATCCCTCGCGATGCTGCTCTGTCTACCCTCTCCCTTGGTAGCGTTGATATGCCCAAGAATCGAACTGGATGGCGGTGAGTATAGCAGCCCACCGTGATGTCGGAGGCATGTGTGCCGATGGGAAGTGGCAGCCCGCCGTGCCTGCGTAGGCCGGGAGAAAGACCATGGACGTACTGCCTATAGGCAGCTCAGAACTTTGGGTTAATCTGCTGGTTCTGCTTATTAGCGTGCTGTGCGTCGCCTTCTTCAGCAGCTCCGAGGCCAGCCTCATCTCTGTCAACAAGATCCGTATTCGTAGCCTCGCCGCTCGGGGCAGCACCGCAGCCATGGCTGTCCAGCGGGTGCTCCAGAAGCACGAGAAGTTCTTCGCGACCATCCTGCTCACGGAGAACACCTTTATCATCTTCGCCTCCTCCATGGGCACTGCTCTGGCTATCAGCCTCCTGGGCGGTCGGGAAGAGGCGGTACTGCTTGCCACCGTAGTGATGACCATCCTCATCGTGATCTTTGGCGAGATCACGCCCAAGACCCTGGCTGCCCTGGGTGCGGAGCGCTTCTCTCTCCTGGCCGCCCGGCCCATCGAAGTAATCATGACCCTGGAGACGCCTATCATTGCCTTTTTCACCCTCATTCCCCGTGCTCTCATACGGCTGCTGGGCCAGCGCCTGCATACCGGCTCCCCCTTCGTCACGGAGTCGGAGCTGCGCATGCTCATTGATATCAGCGAGACGGAGGGCACGCTAGAGCGGGCCGAAATGAAGATGCTGCATCGGGTCTTCGAGTTCACCGACCGCCTGGCCCGGGAGGTGATGACGCCCCGCCCGGAGATCTACTGGATGGACAAGGACGCCACGGTGGATGACTTCCTGCCGGTCTTTGCCCAGTCGTACCACGCCCGGTATCCCATCTGCGACCAGAGCCCGGACAACGTGCTGGGCATCCTCTACATGAAGGACCTGCTGCAGGCCACG
>JACPQN010000130.1 GCA_016190485.1 Chloroflexota bacterium | reverse complement strand
GGGAGAGGGTTAGGGAGAGGGTGAAGCGACGCCTGCCCCCTCCCTCCTTCGGCAGGCTCAGGACAGGTCTAGCTCCCTCCCACCAGGGGAGGGAGGACAAAGACTCACAAGCTCTCAGGGTGAGCGGACTTATTCAGCACTCTCTTTTCTCCTATGGGTGCTATGCAATTTGCTGTAGGACCTGTCCATCTCCATCATGCCTGTTGCCCCCGCTTCGGGGACACGGCTATAATGCAGGTGGGAGGCTGCGCCGCAGCCTTCCCCCTTTATCGGAGGGCACCCTGACGGACGGAGAGGTGAAATCCTGCACCGACCATGGCGACCATAAAGCGAGACTATTACGAGGTCCTGGGCATAGAGCGGGGCGCCTCCGAGGAGGAGGTCAAGAAGGCCTTCCGTCGCCTGGCCTTTCAGTATCATCCCGACCGCAATAAGGAGGCCGGGGCGGAAGACCGCTTCAAAGAGATCAACGAGGCCTACGAGGTGCTCTCGGACCCGGAGAAGCGCTCCCAGTATGACCGCTATGGCCACGACGGGCTACAGGGGGCCTTGGGGCGGGGCTTCGAGGGGTTCGAAGGCTTCGGCGGCTTTGGCGACATCTTCGATGCCTTCTTCGGGGGCACCGCGGGGCGGGCCCGGAATGCTCCCCAGCAGGGGAGAGACCTGCAGTACCCTCTGGAGCTGCGCTTGGAGGAGGCGGCCTTCGGTGCCGAGAAGGAGCTGGAGGTGCCGCGGATCGAGCGCTGCGCCCACTGTCGCGGCAGTCGCAGCGAGCCTGGCAGTCAGCCCGTGCGCTGCACTACCTGCAATGGCAGCGGCGAGGTGCGTCGGGCGCAGCAGAGCATCTTCGGGCAGTTCGTCAACGTGGCCATGTGTCCCACCTGCCGGGGCGAAGGCCAGCGGATCACGTCTCCGTGCTCCGCCTGCGGCGGCGCCGGCCGGCAGCAGGTGAGCAAGAAGATCCGGGTGACCATCCCGCCGGGCGTGGACGACAGTACCCAGATCCGCCTTACGGGCGAGGGGGACGCGGGCGTGCGCGGCGGACCTCCCGGCAATCTCTACGTGGTGTTGAGCATCCGTCCCCACGAGCTGTTTCAGCGACAGGACGATCACATCCTCTATACCCTCCCGATCAACGTGGTGCAGGCGGCCCTGGGCGCCACCCTGGAGGTGCCCACGCTGGATGGGCCGGTCCCCCTGAAGGTCCCGCCGGGGACCCAGACGGGAGCGGTGTTCCGCCTGCGGGGACACGGCGTGCAGCACCTCAGGGGCAGCGGCCGTGGCGATGAGATCGTGTCCATTCAGGTGGTGGTGCCCGAGCGTCTCACCGAGCGGCAGCGGCAACTCTTTGCTGATCTAGCGGCGACCTTCGAGGAGGAAGAGCGCGCTTCCGGCGAGCGGGGTTTCTTCGACAAGCTGAAGGACGCCCTGGGTGGCTAGCACTCCCGGTCTGGCCTGACCTAGCTCTTATCCTCCGTACCACAGGCCGCTGCCCATGAAGTGGCAAGAGTTCCTCTTCAGCGTGCCCCACGCAGTGGCAGAGGGGGTTGCCGAGGCCATCCTGCCCCTTTGCCACGGCGGCGTTGCACAAGAGCCAGCGCTCACCGCGACTCCCGGCAGCGAGGAGGTCGCGCTGGCGACGGACCGCCCCACGGCCGTCCGCGCCTATCTCCCCAGGAGCGCCGACTTTGCCCCGCGGCGGCGCGCCCTGCTGCAGGCGGCGCAGGCCGCCTGCCCTGAGCTCTCTCTGTCCGAGCGGGAGCTGGACGAAGAGGACTGGGCCAGCGCCTGGAAGCGGCACTTTACGGCCGCCAGGGTGGGCCGCCGGCTGGTGATCAAGCCCACCTGGGAGCGGTACGAGCCCCGGCGGCGCGACGTGGTGATCGAGCTGGACCCGGGCATGGCCTTCGGTACCGGAGACCACCCTACGACCCGGGCGTGCCTGCGGGCCCTGGAGCGTCTGATACTGCCCGGAGACCGGGTGCTGGACCTGGGGACTGGCTCCGGTATCCTGGCCATCGCCGCGGCCAGGCTGGGCGCGTCCGCCGTGCTGGCGGTGGATGTAGATCCAATCGCAGTGGAGGCCGCACGGGCCAACTGTGTCTCGAACGGAGTGGCCACAGTGGTCACGGTAGTCCTAGGGGGGGTGGAGGCGCGGCATGCGTGCGGTAGCCCGCCTGTGGACCTAGCCCTGGCCAACCTCACGTCGCAGTTGCACCGGGAGCTGGCAGCGGACCTGCTGGAAGCCGTGCGGCCCGGCGGCCACGTGGTGGCCGCCGGCGTGGGCGCGCCGGCGCTGCGTCAAGTGGCCCGCGCCTACCGCAGGGCCGGCGCGGCACGCAGCACCATCCGGCGGGACGGCGAGTGGCGGGCGCTCATCCTCCGCAAGGCCGAGTAAGGTGGGTCCCGCCGTGCACCGCTTCTTTGTTTCGCCCGGTCAGGTGCGGGATGGCACCGTCATTTTCTCCCCCCGGCAGGCGCGGCAGATGGCCACGGTGCTGCGCTTCCGCCCGGGCCAGCCAGTGCTTGTGCTAGACAACGCCGGCGCGTGCTACCGGGTAGAGCTAAGCGCCCTCGGCGCCGACGCGGCCACGGGCGTGATCACCCAGCAGAGCGTCGCAGAGGGCGAGCCGGGCGTCGCCATCACCCTCTTTCAGGCCCTGCTCAAGAGCCAGAAGTGGGACTATCTGCTGCAGAAGGGGACCGAGGTGGGCGTCAGCGCCTTTGTGCCGCTGGTGTGCCAGCGTGGTGTGGTGCGGCTAGACGGGGCATCCTGGAGCACCAAGGCGCCACGGTGGGAGGCCATACTCCAGGAGGCAGCGGAGCAGTCGGGTCGGGGGCGCATTCCGACCTTGGGCCAGCCGCTCTCGTGGGCCGAGGCTTGCCGGGCCTCCCAGGGGCTGGCGCTCCTGGCTCACACCGGCCCCGCTGCCCAGGGCCTGGGGAAAGTGCTGAATGCGGGGACTCGACCCGAACGGGTGAGCATCTACGTCGGGCCGGAAGGCGGCTTCACCGAGGAGGAGGTGGCCACAGCCCAGCGGCACGGCATTCAGGCCGTGTCCCTGGGCCCCAGAACCCTCCGGGCGGAGACGGCGGGCCTGGTGGCCGCCAGCGCCGTCCTGTACGCCCTGGGAGAGTTGGGATAGTTCACGCTCACAGGGTACCAGACATCAGAGCCAGGGCAGGCCCGGACGCGCTGTGTCGCAGGGGCCTGCGACATCAACGGAAGTTGGCGCGCACGTAAAGCTCGATGGGTGGATCCGCCTGCTGGCCGCGCGTCAGCGGGACCGTGGTCTGGAAGAGATGGGGGCCTTCCATACCGGGGTGCATGATCATGTCTAGGCGAATGGCGGTCTCCTGGCCAGGTTGCAGGGCCGTGGCACCCACGACCGGGCTGGGCGGTCAGCACCCCTCCAGCACAGCTACGGTCACCCGGCCCAACTGTACCTGGTCCTGGCTGATGTTGCGGAGCCGGAAGACCTGGGTGACCATCTTGTCCAGGGGCACGCGCCCCAGGTCCACACTCTGCTGCGATACCGCCAGAGCGCCGAGGGGCGTGTAGCTGCTGCTGTCTGGCTGGCTGCCAGGAGAGCCGGATCGCTGCGGCTCTCCTTCGGCCAAAAGGATGGCTGCCCCCAGGATAGCTGCAAAAGCAACCACTCCCAAAGTCCCGCCGACCAGGCCCATTCCCAAAGAGAAGCCGCTCCTCTGTTGCTTTAGCCTTCTCCTGCTCACGGATCAACCTCCTCGCCGGGTGAAATCGCGGGGGTCTGGGTTGCTGGCCCCCGCTCCTGGTATTTGCTCGCGATGGCCTGACGAATCTGGACCAAGGTCATCCCCTCTCGGCGCCACCCTGCCGCATCTTCCGCCTCTTCCAGGCACACAGCGCAGTTTGCTGCGTGAGCATTGAAGCCTCCCTGAGGACTGAAGAAGCAGGACTCCAGACTGGTGTACTGAGGGTCCTGGCCGCAGCCGCAGTAGCAGGGCATGCGGCGCAGAAGCGCACGATGTTCATTCGCCGTCCTGTACCCCTGGAGGGCAGCCTCGGAGCGGTAGGCGTACCCTGGCAGGCCGGCCTGGGATTGCCCGCCGGCCATGCAGGCGCTGAACGGCAGCGCTGTCAGGATAAGGATGATCACCGTCCACCGGGCTTTTCCAGTCATGTGCCACCTCCCCTCAGCAGGCGGCGCTCATAGGTTGCAAGAAGATCAGGCCCTGCATCAGCCCCGGCGCGCCCAGCACCATCATCCTGGTCCTTCCACCCAGGGCCAGCTTACTCCTGCTGCTTTGGTAGGCAACTCCTGCGACGCCGAGGGCCAGCAAAAGGAGTTGGAAGGACTTCAGGGGAACGATTGTCGAGTACGCGTCGGCAGGAGGCATGTGTCCCGACGCCAGGAAGCCTATCTCCACCCCTATCCCCTGAAGCACGCCAGGGCCTCCGGCCACCAGATGCTGGGCCGACAGGGCCAGGTGGAGCGCGAGGGCCAGCGGGACCAGGGCCAGGCTGAGCTGCCGGAAGAGGCGCCCTCGGTCGCCGAGTCTTGCTGCCACTCTGGCAACGCCAGCCTGTGCCCCCAGCACCAGGCCTAGCAGGGCCAGGCCGCCCAGGGTCAGGGCCAGCCGATAGCTGCTCAGGTAGCTCAAGGCTAAGGTCATGTAGTCCAAGAAAGGTGGGGTCATCCGCAGGCTGTCCACCATCAGCAGCCCCAGCAGCAGATTTACCCCCAGCGCCTGGATCAGAGTCAGCGAGGGCGGCCGAGACGCCCGACCGGGTGCTGGGTCAAAGGACAGCCGCACGGCCTCTCCCCCCTGCTTCAGGCATTGCCCGCAGAGGATGCAGTCGTGACGGCGCTGGTGGGAGACCGGTGAGGTGAACTGGGGACAGGCGCGGGCTGCGCCGGCGGATGCCCTGGTGCCGGCTGACCCAGGGCTTATCTCCAGCCAGCCGACGCGACTGTACAATCCCAGCATCAGGCCCAAGGGACAGAACCAGCGGCACCATACCCGGCCCCGGAAGGGCAGGGCCAAGGCGACGGCGCCCACTGTGACCAGCACGAGGAGGAGCGCCGTGAGGGCTCCGTTAGTCTCTAGACCCAGGGCCAAAAAGGCTAGCCCAGTGGCCACCACGCCTGCCAGGGCGGACCACGCTCCCAGCCGCTGCATCCAGGCGGGGGCCATGGCGCGGGCGCCGGAGAAGACACCTTGCACCCAGTCGCCCAGCGCGCCAGCGGGACACAGCGCGCACCAGAGCCTGCCCACAAACAGGGCGGTAAGGGGCAAAAGGGGCCACCACAGAAGCCACAGGACGGCCGTTGCGGGGTTGGTCTCGGCGCGGCGGATGGGCCTGGAGGCTGAGATAGGCCACGGTCAGCAGGACCACCGTCAACGGCCCCTGCAGCCCAACGGGAAACCAACGCCAGCGCAGCAGAGCTTGCAGCCCGCCGCCAGCTACGGCGCCGCGTCCTCGTGTAGGAGTAGCTACCGCCATCCGGTGTCTTTCGGCTCGAGTCTAGACCAGCGGCCGTGACGAGGGCGTCCCGTAGGGCATCTCGCTCCCACTGTTTCTATTGTACCTTGCGCTGTCCAGGCGGCCTTCGGCGCGGCGGTTCAGGAGTTGATGCAGGAGCCAAGCGGCACAGAAAGCTGCCCCCGAGGGGGGGTCCTCGGGGGCAGGGAGCCGGCGGTGCCGAAGGAGAGTCAGCGGCCGTAGAAGACCGGCCTCCGCTTCTCCCGCCAAGCCTGGTGCCCTTCGGTCTTGTCCTCCGTCAGCTCCAGGGCCATGAAGCGGTAGAGGTCCACCAGGGAGGCGTCGGAGAGGTTGGGGATGTCCAGGCCCCGGATCAGGGACTCCTTCACGATGCGGGTGGCCAGGGGTGGCAGTGAGGCGATATGGTTGGCCACCTCCAGCGCCTGGTCCATGAGCTGGTCGTGGGGCACAAGCCACTGGGCCAGCCCGATGCGGTAGGCCTCCGCTGCCTTCAGGGGCATACCCATGGCCAGCTTCATCGCGTTGCCCCGGCCCACCCAGCGGGCCAAACGGGTCGCGCCGCCATAGGCGGGCATGATGCCCAGGCCCACCTGGGGCAGCCGCCACTCAGCCCGCTCCGAGGCCACCAGCAGGTCGCAGCAGAAGGTAATGATGCAGCCCACCCCGATGGCGTACCCGTTGATGGCGCCGATGAGGGGCTTGGGGAAGTTGGACATGACCTCGAACTGAGCATTCTTGCGCCTGGGTACCCCTTTGACAAAGTCTGCCACGGAGTTAAGGGTGTGGGTCTGAGGGTTCTTCAGGTTCGCCCCGGCGGAGAAGGCGCCGCCCTTCTCATCGCCCGTGATAATGGCGCAGAGAACGTCGTCGTCTTCCTCCATCTCCTCAAAAAGGTTGGCGATACCCTCGGTGTAGTCGGGCCCCCAGGCGTTCCGGGCCTCCGGACGGCTCAGGGTGACGATGCCCACCCGTCCCTGCTTCTCGAAGTAGACTGGCATGGTCTTCCTCCTTTGCTTCCGACTGGCTGGATGGCTTACAGGATGACGCCCTCATCTCGCAGCGCCAGGACCTCCGCAGCGTCCATCCCCAGGATGTCCCGAAACACCACGTCGTTGTGCTGGCCCAGGGTAGGGGCCGCCCAGTACTGGCCGTTGGGCCCGGGCTCCAGCAGCCAGGGCATCCGCATGATGGGCTTGCGGCCCACCACAGGATGCTCCACCTCGACGAAGAAGCCCCGGTCCTTGAGATGGGGATCGGCGTACATCTCTGCTGCGTTATAGGAAGGCCCGGCCGCGACCCCCGCGGCCTGGAGCTGCACGGTGACCTCTTCGGCGGTACGTTGGCGCGTCCACTGCGCCACCAGGGCGTCCAGGGCCTCGCGATGCTGGAAGCGGCTGAGCTGGTCGGCAAAGCGTGGGTCTCGGGTCCAGGCCGGCTGGTCCAGCGCATGCGAGAACGCCTCCCAGTCTTCCTGATTGTACACGGCGATGGCCACCCACTTGTCTTCGCCCTGGCAGGGGTAACAGTTATGGGGAGCAGCCACGCCCTCGGCATTGCCCTGGGGTCCGGCGACACGGCCATTGGCGGTGTAGTCCATGACGTACTCCGGGAGCTGCATCAGGGTGGCCTCCACCATGGACACGTCGACGTACTGGCCCTGGCCCGTGCGCCGGCGGTGCCACAGGGCCGCCAGAATGGTGAAGGCGAGGGTATTGCCCGTGAGGGGATCGGTGTAGGTGCCGCCCACGGTAGAAGGGCCTCGCTCTGGATAGCCTGTCACCGAGTTGAGGCCGCTGAAGGAGTGGAGGAGCTGGCCGTAGGCCACGTGGGCCTTGTCAGGGCCGGCTTTGCCCATGGCCGAGGAGCCTATCATGATGATATCGGGGCGGACGGCTCGGACCTCTTCGTAGCTCAGGCCCACCTTCTCCATGACGCCGTAGGCGAAGTTCTCGATAGCCACGTCGCTGATGGCGATGATGCGCTTAGCCAGGCCCAGGCCCTTGGGATGGGTGAAGTCCACGGTGCAGCCCAGCTTGCTGTAGTTCAGGGTGTGGAAGGCGCCGGAGCTCTCGTGGTCGGTGTGGCCTGGCTCGTGGATGGCCACGTTGCGGTACTGGTCGGGCCGGCGCGGCCCTTCGATCTTGATCACCCGCGCTCCCATGGCGCCCAGCCACTCGGTGCAGCGGGGCCCTGCCAGCACCCAGCTAAAGTCCGCTATGGTCACGCCAGAGAGGGGCAGGGGCATCCCTTCCAGGGCCATTAGCGCTCCTCCCTTACACCACGCCGGCCTCAAAGGCCGCTGCCAGCTCTGCCTGGGGCAGCCCTAGCCGGCCGCAGAAGACCTCCTGGTTGTGCTGGCCCAGGCGAGGCGCCGGGCGCCGGATGCTCCAGGGCGTCTCGGCAAACTGGTAAGGCGCGCTGGGACCGGGCGCCGCTCCGCCGCAGGCCAGGGGAATCTCTTGCAGAAAGCCCCGAGAGCGGACCTGGGCCGAGTCCACCGCCTCTGCGATGGTGTTCTCTGGGAACACCGGGATGCGGCGGGCCTGGCCCATGCGGTAGATCTCTTCCTTGGTATAGCCGGCAGCCCACTCTTCGATGTGTCTCCAGGTCTCCTGCTGCCGCAGGGAGCGGCCGGCCCGGGTCTGGTAGTCCGGGTTGTCGGCCCAATCCGGATGGCCCAGCATGTCCACCAGGGCCGCCCACATGTGGTCCTGTCCCACCAGCATGGCGAACGCGCCGTCCTTGCACTTGAGCATACGCCCGAACTCCCGGTTGCTCCGGGCGCCCGGGTCGCCGGCGTAGACCCAGCGGGCCATGTTCATGAACTGAAAGGAGGTGAGGGGCTCCAGCTCCGAGACATCGACGCACTGGCCCTGCCCGGCGGCCTCCCGGGCAAAGAGGCCGTGCAGGGTGGCGGTGGCAGCGGTCTGCCCCGCGACGAAGAGGGCCTGCCGCCCGCCGGGCTTGAGGGGTGGCATATCCTGGGGCAGGTCCTTATCGCCGGGGGTGAGATACCCCAGGGCGGACATATGGGCGCTCACCAGCTCGCCGCCCCACCTGTCCCGATAGGGCCCCGTCAGCCCGAAGGGGGTCACGTAGACGCCGACCAGCCTGGGGTAGCGCTCTCGCAGACGCGCATAGCCCAGGCCCTGCGCCTCCATCTCCCGCAGCTCACCGCCAAAGAGCAGCACATCGGCATCCTGGAGGAGCCGTCCCAGGAGCTCCGCTCCTAGCTGCGTGGCCACATCCAGGGTGACGCCCAGCTTGTTGGTGTTCAGGTAGTTAAAGAGGAGGCTGCTGTCGGGCCCTGGCTGGTCGTGGTAGAAGGGTCCCACGCGCCGGGCAGGGTCGCCCGTGCCCGGCTGCTCGATCTTGATGACCTCAGCGCCCAGGTCGGCCAGGAGCTTGCCGCAGTACGGGACAGAGACGCCGGTGGCCCGCTCGATGACCCGGAGGCCCAGAAGCGGCCCCGGCGCGGCGTTCTGCTGCTCGGCGGACTCTGCCACGCGTGTCACTCCTTCCCTGGCCCACGGCCACTACCGAGGCTGTGGGCCAGCCGCGGGTCCAGGGCGTCCCGCAGCGCGTCGCCCACAAAGTTGAAGGCCAGCACCAGGAAGAAGATAGCCAGCCCGGGGAAGACGGACAGCCACCAGGCGGTGTCTATGAAGCTGAAGCCATCCCGGAGCATTCCCCCCCAGGTCGGGGTCGGCGGCGGCACGCCCAGGCCCAGAAAGCTGAGGCTCGCTTCGGCCAGGACGGCGAAGGCCATGCCCAGGGAGCCCTGGACAAGAATGGGAGCAGAGACGTTGGGCCAGATGTGCAGCGCCAGGATTCGGGGGCTGCGTGCGCCAATGGCCTTGGCCGCGGTCACGTAGTCGGTCTCTCTAACGGAGAGGGTGCTGCCTCGCACCAGACGGGCATAGAGGGGGATGCTGGTGATCCCCACCGCTACCATCACGTTGACCAGCCCTGGTTGCAGCACCGCAACGATGACCAGCGCCAGGAGGATGGTGGGGAAGGAGTAGAGGGTGTCCATCACCCGCATCAGGAGGTCGTCCACGAAGCCGCCCATGAAGCCGGCGAAAAGGCCAATGGGGACGCCCGCCAGGATTGCGATGCCTACGGCGATCACCCCTACCAGCAGCGACACCCGGGAGCCGTACACCAGCCGACTAAAGACATCGCGGCCCTGGATGTCGGTGCCCATCAGGTGCCCCAGGGAGCCGGGAGGGGCAGTCATGAGGGAGAAGTCCGTCTTCTCCGGAGCGAAGGGTGCGACCCAGGGGGCGAAGAGGGCCAGAAGAGAGACCACCACGATGACGACCAGGCCGAAGACGCCCAGCCGTAGACCAAGGCCCACCCGCAGCATGCGCCGGAACCCGGCCCTGGGCCGTCTCCCCGCCAGGGCGGCGGGAGCCGCTACCGCTCGATCCGTGGCCATGGGGCGCTCCTCAGGAGTACTTGATGCGCGGGTCTACATACACGTAGGTCACGTCGGCCAGGAGGTTGCTGATCATGATCCCCAGCACCAGCACCAGGATGGCGCCCTGGGCCGCCATATAATCCCGGCCGTGGATGGAGGCGATCACCAGCAGCCCCATCCCCGGGATGGCGAAGACCGTCTCGATGATGACCGTGCCGCCCAGCACCCGGCCAAGGTGAAGTCCCAGCAGGGTCACAATGGGGATCAGGGCGTTCTTCAGGGCGTGTAACAGGACGACCCGCCGCTCGTGCAGGCCCTTGGCCCGGGCGGTGCGGATGTAGTCCTGGTGCAGCACCTCCAACATGCCGGACCGCGTCTGGCGGGCCAGGACCGCCGCGTAGTGGGATCCCAGGGCGAACGCGGGCAGCAGCAGGGACTTGAGGTTGCCCACAGGGTCAAGGGCCAGCGGCACGTACCCGGCCACGGGCAACCACTCCAGCATCACCGCAAAGACCATGATGAGCAGGATGGCTAACCAGAAGTTGGGAAGGGCTACCCACATCACGGAGAAGGCCGTGACAAACATGTCCATGATGGAGTTTCGCTTTATGGCCGACACGATCCCAGCCGGTACGCCGATGACAATGGCCATGACGGTGGAGAGCAGGGCCAACTCCAGGGTCACCGGCAGCCGTGTCGCTATGCTCTCGGTCACGGGCTCCCGGTTGCGGAAGGAGCGTCCCAGATCGCCCTGGAGCGCGTTTTTCAGCCAGGTGGTGTACTGGATGAAGAAGGGCTGGTCCAGGCCGTAGCGCTGCCGGAAGGCCTCGATCTGCTCCGGCGTGGCGGTGGCCGCCTCCTCCCCCATGAGGTTGACGGTGGGGTCGCCCGGCAGCAGGAACACCATGGAGAACATGACCAGCGTGGCCAGCAGCAACGCGGGGGCCATCTGGACGATGCGGCGGGCCATGTAGGCTTTCACGGCATGTTGGCTCCGTTACTTGTTGACGCGCTACGAACGTGCTGTGCGCGATAGAGGCAGTGGCAGCTTCTCGCCTTGCTCGAAGAAGGGAGAGTCTCCTACTGCTTCAGCCAGGTCTTGTAGTACTCGCCCTTCTGATCGCCGCCCAGCACGAATCCCTGGACATGGTCCCAGTAGCCGATGCCTCGCTTCAGGTAGCCGTGCATTAGCCCCAGGACGTGCTCCGCAAAGAGCTTGTCGAACTGGAGGTAGAGCTGCTTGCGCTTCTCCAGGTCGTAGGTGCGCCGGGCCTCCAGCAGCGCCTTGGACGCCTCGACGACGCAGTTCTTGCGGGTGGCCATATAGGAGCCGAAGCCGACGACGAGGCCGGAGCCTTCCGGCGCGCAGTAGTACTTTTCGAAGATGGAGCCGTCGGGATCATAGCGGTCGGAGAAGCTGCCGGGGAAGGACGCCGCATCACGATCCGCGTACATCCGCCGCTGGACGTGGAGGTCGTCCAAGATCTCCGGCTTCATGATGATGCCGACCTCCGCCTGCATCGACTGGGCCGCTTCCACCCGGCGGCGGTTGACCTCGCTGGTGCTGGTTACGATGGTCCACTCGAAGCCGTTGGGGTAACCACCCAGCTTCAGCTCCTCCCGGGCCTTGTTCAGGTCTCGCTCCACCGGCGGCACACCGCCTTTGTCGGGGGGAACGAAGAACTGCTCGAACGCGGGGGTCATGGGCCCGCCGCCGATGTACTCTCCCAGCTCCCCGTAGGCCACCTTCATCAGGGCGCGCCGGTCCAGGCTGTAGGAGATGGCCCGCCGGAGGTTGACGTTGTTCATGGGAAAGACGTCCAGGTTGAGGCGGAAGTCGGGGGTGCTGGCGCCCTTGGTCATGAAGAACACGAAGCCGGGCTTGTCTTTGACCCGCCCGATGAAGTCGCCCGGGAAGGAGCCAGGGTCCATGAGGTCCACCTGCTTGGTCTCCAGCGCTGCGATGCGGACCCGGGACTCCGAGAGGATCTGCCAGCGGATTTCGTCCAGGTACGGGAGCTGGCCGCCGGACTCGTCTTTCTTCCAGTAGCTCTTGTTGCGGCGGACCGTTACGTGGGAATCCTTGACCCACTCCACGTACTCAAAGGGCCCAGTACCCGAGCTGTACTTGAAGCCGTGGTCCTCCCCCCATTTGGCCACGGAGGCCGGGGAGTGCATGATCCCCTGGCGGTCGGCGAATTGGAACAGGATGGGGGCGTTGGGCTCGGTGAGGTGGAGCACCACCGTCAGGGGGTCTTTGACCTCGACCTGCTTGATCACCAGGAAAGAGCCGCGACCGGGCGAGACGTTCTTGGGGTCCAGGACCCGCTCTATGTTCCACTTGACGGCACTCGCGTCGAACTTGGTGCCGTCGTGGAACAGGATGTTGTCCCGCAGGGTGAGGCGGATGGTGGTGTCGTCCAGGATCTCCCACTTGCTGGCCAGGGAGTTGCCGGGATCGAGGCGGCGGCCGTCGTCGGCGGCGATGAGGTGGTTGGCGATGGCGCGGATGTGGGTATGGTCACCGCCGCCCCGGCCGATGTGGCCTTCGATGGCCTGAGGGTCCTCGGACTTGGCGATACGGAGCAAACCACCGTAGCGGGGCTTCTCCGTGACCACGGTTCTTGGCGTTGGGGTCACAAAAGCCTCGGGCGTAGGAGCGCCAGCAGCCCCTCCGCCGGCCTGGGGAGCGCAGGCCATCAGCATGGCTCCCAGGACAGTAAGGCCGATAGACAGAAGCCGGGCGTGGGGTCGGGTCATCATGGCGCGTGCTCCTTGCGGCTCGGAAGCCCTGTTGCTCATGGGGGTTATAACAGCATGTAGAAATGCTGTCAATGCCTGCTATAGGAGAGCGTTTAACAGCCCTGCACCCCAGGCTGAAGCCTGGGGCATCTGCCCCACATGCTGCGGGCTTCAGCCCGTGGGCTGTTATTAAACACCCGCGCTATAGGAGAGCGTTGAGAGGATGCCTTGGGGCGCCACTGTTTGGGCGGTTCTCCTAAGCTCACTGGCCGCAGCAAGAGCCTGGCGGCCATACGCCCCGGCCAGTTACTCCCGAAGGGGCTTGGTGAGCCTCCTAGCGGAGGCCCAGCGCTCGCCCAAGGCGGGGGTCCAGCACGTCCCGCAGGGCGTCGCCCACGAAGTTGAAGGCCAGCACCGTCAGGAAGATGGCCAGACCCGGGAACATGGCGAGCCAGGGCGCCAGCTCCAGGTAGGGGAAGCCCGACTGGAGCATACCGCCCCAGGTGGGCGTGGGCGGCGGTACGCCGATGCCCAGGAAGCTGAGGCTTGCCTCGGCGAGCACCGCGAAGGCCATGCCCAGAGAACCCTGCACGATGATGGGCGCGGTGACGTTGGGCCAGGTGTGGATAAAGATGATGCGGAAGGCCTTGGCGCCGTTGGCCTTGGCCGCAGTGATGTAGTCCCGCTCTCGTACCGAAAGGGTGCTGGCCCGCACCAGCCGGGCGTAGACGGGGGTAGAGGTGACGCCAATGGCGATCATCACGTTCACCAGGCCAGGCCCCAGGGCCGCCACGATGGCCAGGGCAAGGATGATGGTGGGAATGGACAGGACCGCGTCCATGATCCGCATGATCACGTCGTCCAGTTTTCCGCCGTAGTAGCCGCTGATGAGCCCAAGAGGCACACCGACTATCACGGCGATGCCCACCGCGATGATGCCCACCAGGAGGGAGACCTGAGCGCCATAGATGATGCGGCTGAGCATGTCCCTCCCGGCCTGGTCGGTGCCCATCAGATAGGCGCTGCTGGGCGGCGCCAACTGGTCCTGCGCATGCTGGGCGATAGGAGTGTAGGGCGCAATCTTATCAGCGAGCACGGCAGACAGAACCAGCACCGCGATGATCAGCAGGCCCACGCCGGCGAGGCGGACCTTCAGCAGGTTTCGCAGGAACTCGGGCGCCAACTGCCTGCCCTGCCGCTGGGCAAGCTGGGGGAGGGCGATGTTACGCTGCTGCATGGCCGCTCCTAGCTGTACCGAATGCGGGGGTCAAGCCAGCCGTAGAGGATGTCGGCCATGAGGTTGCTGGCCAGGGTGATGAGCGCGGCGAAGAGCACCATGGCCTGGACCACCTGGAAGTCGTGGCCGGCGATGGCCTGCACCGTCAAGCGGCCCAGCCCCGGCCATGCAAAGATGGTCTCGATGATGACGGCCCCACCCAGCACCCGGCCCACCTGCAGGCTCAGGACGGTGACCACGGGCAGCAGCGCGTTCTTCAGGGCGTGCATCCAGATGACGGTACGCTCGGCTAGGCCCTTGGCCCTGGCAGTGGCGATGTACTCCATCGCCATGACTTCCAGCATAGCGGAGCGGGTCTGTCGGGTAAGCACTGCGGCCTGGTGGGTGCCCAGCACGATGGCGGGCAGGATCATGGCCCGCAGGCCTCCGATGGGGTTCTCGAAGATGTTGACGTAGCCCGCCACTGGCAGCCAGCGCAGTATCAGACTGAAGAGGAAGATGAGGAGAATGGCCTGCCAGAAAGAAGGCATGGCGACGCCACTCATGGAGAGCACCGTGGCGATGACGTCCAGCTTGGAGTTGCGGTGCACCGCGGCGATGATGCCCACGGGTATCCCGATCAGCACGCTTACCAGGATGGACGCCACCGCGAGCTGGAGCGTGACGGGGAGCCGCCGGGCGATCTCGTCCCGCACCGGGAGCTTGGAGCGCACCGAGCGCCCCAGGTCTCCCTGTGCCGCGCGCTGCACCCACATCAGGTACTGGACCGGCAGGGGCTTGTCCAGCCCCAGTTGACGGCGCATCTCCTCCATATTCTCCAGGTTGATGGCGTCCTCCCCGATCATGAAGGCCACGGGGTCTCCCGGCACCAGGTGCATCAGGCCAAACACCACAACCGAGATGATGAAGAGCACCGGGATCATCTGGAACACCCGGCGAATGATGTATTGCTGCATGGCGGCCTCTAAGCCTCCGTATCGTCCGTTGCTCGTGCGCTAAAGCCAGCCAGCGCGAGCGGGCAGGTTACTTGGCGAGCCAGGCGCTGGCGTAGCGGCCCTTGCCCTCGCCGCCTAACTCGAAGCCCTTGATGTATTTCTGGAGCACCACCGCCCGGCCGATGTAGGAGAGAAGAATGCTCCCATACACCTCATCGACGATGAGCTTCTCCGCGTCGTTGTAGAGCTTCTTGCGCTCCGCCAGGTCGTAGCTACGCCGTGCTCTGTCCAGGAGGTCGTCAACCTTGGGGTTGATGTTGGCGGGGTCCCGGGTGGCGAAGTAGGAGCCCTTGGAGTGGTACTTTTCGTACACGGAGCCGTCGGGGTCGGCCCGATCGCTGAAGCTCCCTGCGTAGGCGGGGTAGCGCCGGTCGACGAAGAAGTCCCGCACGATGGTGTCCCGGACCACGATCTTGGTCTTAATGCCCACATCAAGGAGCTGGGCCTGGATCATCTCGCTCAGCAGGCGGCTCGCCGTCGTGCTCCCGCCCATGTAGTACTCCCACTCGAAGCCGTTGGCATAGCCCGCTTTCTGGAGCTCCTCCTTGGCCCTGGCCAGGTCCCGCTTGGTGGGCTGGATGCACTCCTGGCAGTAGGCCCAGGCGTGGCCGGGGGTCATGGGGCCCCGCACCATCTCGCCCAGCTCGCCGTAGTTGGCCTTGACGAGGGCCTCCCGGTCCAGGGCGAGGGACATGGCCCGGCGCAGACCAGGGTTGTTGAAGGGAAAGATGTCCATGTTCAGCCGCAGGTCTGGCACCTGGTTGGCCTTGGTCTGCGTATAGACATAGTCCGGGTTGTTCTTAAACTGCGGCACGTTCTTGCCGGGGAAGCTCTGGGGATCGACCAGGTCGATCTCGCCTGCTCGCAGGCTGGCGACCAGGACCGCCTCGTCTGATAGTGTCAGGAAGGAGATCTCATCCAGATAGGGCAGCGGGTCGCCTTTGTCGTCCTTCCGCCAGTAATCGGGGTTCTTCTTCACCTTCACGTGGCTGTCCTGGATCCACTCCACGAAGGTGAAGGGACCGCTGCCTACCGGGTGGCGCCCGTAGTCCGCATCGCCCCATTTCTTGACGGCCGTGGGGGAGTTGATGAAGCCGGAGCGGTCGCCCAGGTTCAGCAGAAGGGGCGCGCTGGGCTCCTTGAGGGTGAAGACGATGGTGTAGGGGTCGGTAATCTCCATCTTATCAACCACCAGCAGGGCGCCGCGGCCAGTGGCCAGGACCTTGGGGTCCAGCACCCGCTCCATTCCACTTG
>JACPQN010000128.1 GCA_016190485.1 Chloroflexota bacterium | reverse complement strand
TGGCCTTCTTCTACCCGGTGACCACCGCGGCGCTGCCCGGCATACAGGAAGTACCTGCGGAGGAGTTCGACCGGGTAGTCCGGGATCATAGGGCCTACATGCAGGAAAAGGCCACCATGCTCAATAAGCTATCCAGCTCCGACTGGCAGCCTGACCTGGCGAAACTGGACGCCTTGGTGGGGTCGCTCGAGATCAAGGGGCCTTCGACAAGCCTGCCCTGAGCTTGTCCTGCGCAACGTCGAAGGGCTTGCCGAAGACTCAGGACGGGCGGCTCACGGGCCCTACTCCTTGCCCAGCAGCTCCACGTGCATCTTGCGGAAGCTGCCGTTGGTGCGGGTCCCGCAGTAGACACCGACGCATCCTGCCTCCAGGTAGTAAGTGAGCTTCACCGAGAGCAGGGTTTGCGGTGGTGAGCCAGCAGCAAGGGTGGCAGTGTCGCCCAAGACCTGACATTGCACAGGCAGCCACCGGCCGGGCTCAAACACGACGGAGCCCCGAGGACCCTGCTCGTAGGCGTGAGTCCACCAGGGTACCACGCCGTGGGCCACGGCCAGGTAGGCCAGACTCCCCTGCCCGCCGGGTGCGTGGGGCATGAACCAGAACAGCTCGTAGTTCTCCGTGTCCTGAGCTCGTAGGATGATGCCCAGCCAGCCGCGATCGGCAGCCTCCAGGCCGGTGTTCCCCGTGAAGGTCAGCTCCAGGGAGTAGAGATAGTCTCGCCATTGGGTGTCGCCAGCGATGGCCGCCACGCCGTAGCGGTCGTCGTCGAAGGTATTGTGCGGGAGCGCCAGCACGGGCTCGCCCGCCTCACGTTGCATCTGCCAATCGCCCCGGTTGACGGTCCAGTCCTGGAGCGCCGGGTCGGGCAGGGGCACGTGGAGAGACCTGGGCACTACTGGCTCCCAGGGCTAAAGCCCGATAGGCTGTCGCGCAGCCTGTGTAGGTTGTCCGCCACACTCCCGTGCTGGTTGAAGATGGCCGAACCGGCCACCAGCACGCGCGCGCCCGCTGCCACGGCAGGCGGCGCCGTCTGGACATTGGCGCCGCCATCGATCTCCAACTCCGCGCCGTAGCCCCCTTCGTCCAGCAGGCGACGCATGCGGGCTATCTTGGGCAGCATAGCCTGGATGAAGGGCTGGCCCGCAAAGCCGGGGTCTACCGTGCCTATGTTCACCAGGTCAAGCTGGTGCAGCGCCTCCTCCAGGGCCGCCAGGGGTGTGCCGGGGTTGACCGCGGCGCCGGCCCGCTTGCCCAGCGCGTGGATCGTCTCCAGGGTGCGGTGCAGGTGCCCGGTGGCCTCCACGTGGACGGTGAGGATGTCCGCCCCCGCATCGGCGAACTCCTTGAGATAGCGCTCCGGCGCCGTGATCATCAGGTGCACGTCCAGGGGGATCCGCACCAGGGGGCGGATGGCGGCGATGACCAGGGGGCCGAAGGTGAGGGCCGGCACGAAATGCCCGTCCATGACGTCGACGTGCAGGTAATCCGCCCCAGCCTCGGCGGCCTCCACCACCTGCTGGCCCAGGCGGGCGAAGTCGGCGGAGAGGATGGAGGGGGCGATCTTGATGGTGGGATGGGCCAAGGGCGTCAGCTCGCAGTCCGGTCTATCAGGTGGCGGGGGTCAAGATCTGGCGCCGGGAGCGGGCGCGCCTCCTCCAGCGCCCGGCGGGCCGCGGCGATCTGCGCCGCCACCTGGCCCGGCGCCGTGCCCCCCAGTACGTTCCGGGCCGCCACGGACATCTCGGCGGTGAGGCCCAGGTCGTCCGAGGTGAAGAGGGATGAGTGGCGCTGGTATTCCTCCAGGGTCAGGTCGTGGAGCTGCTTGTCCTGGGACGCGGCGTAACGGACCAGCTCCCCCACGCAGCGGTGGGCCTCCCGGAAGGGCAGCCCTCGCCGAACCAGGAAGTCCGCCAGGTCTGTGGCCAGGGCGTATCCCTTCCCCGCCGCCTCCCGGGCCCGAGTCCGGTTGACCTTCATGGTCGCAAGCATACCAGCAAAGACACGGAGGCTGGCGAGCAACGTGTCCGCGGTGGCAAAGAAGCCCGGTTTGTCCTCCTGCATGTCCCGGTTGTAGGAGAGGGGGAGTCCCTTCAGCAGGGTGAGGAGGCCCAGCAGGTGGCCGAAGACCTGGCCGGTCTTGCCCCGCACCAGCTCCGCCACGTCCGGGTTCTTCTTCTGGGGCATGATGCTGCTGCCGGTGGCGTAGGCGTCGTCCAACTCGATGTAGCCGAACTCCGGGGTGGACCAGAGGACGATCTCCTCCGCCAGGCGGGAGAGGTGCAGCATGCAGATACTGGCGGCGGCCTGGTACTCCAGCAGGAAGTCCCGGTCGGAGACCGCGTCCAGGCTGTTGGTGGTGACCTGGCTGAAGCCCAGCTGCTGGGCCACCCAGGCGCGGTCCAGGGGGTAGGGCACACCCGCCAGTGCCCCCGAACCCAGGGGCATCACGTCAGCGCGGGCGTAAGCCTCCCGGAAGCGGGCCTGATCCCGCTGGAGCATCTCGAAGTAAGCCAGGAAATGGTGGGCCAGGAGCACAGGCTGCGCCCGCTGGAGATGGGTGTAACCCGGAAAGATGGTGTGGCCGTGTTGCTCCGCGAGCCTCACCAGGACGGCCTGGAGCTCCCGGATAGCCTCCACCGTGGCGGCGATGGCCTCCCGGGTGAAGAGGCGGATGTCCAGGGCCACCTGGTCGTTGCGGGAGCGGGCTGTGTGGAGCTTGCCGGCCACGGGTCCGATCTTCTCGGCCAGCAACGCCTCCACCGCCATGTGGATGTCCTCCATGGCGGGGGAGAACTGGACGGCGCCCGCCTGGATGTCCTGCCATACCTCGGCCAGCCCCTGCACAATGGCCGTGGCCTCTGTGGCGGGTATGATCTTCTGCCGCCCCAGCATGCGGGCGTGCACGACGGAGCCCGCGATGTCGTGGCGGGCCAGGCGCTGATCCACCTGGATAGAAGCCGTGAAGGCCTCCACCTGGGGGTCGGTCTCCTTCTCAAAGCGCCCGGACCAGGGTTTGGTGGTCATTTAGATGCCACTTTTTCATTCAACGCTCGGGCCATGTGTTCTCGAACCCTCTTGAGCGTTGATTCTGGCACTTCTATCTCCAAGTCCTTACGCTCTGGAGTGAGATCCAGGTCTAGCTCCTGTAGCCGGCGACCGCCCAAGAAGCTGCTCAGCTCCAGTAGGAGGAGGGAGACAATTTCTCCCTCCTCCGTATAGCCTACGATAAGCTTCTGCTCAGGTCGTTTGAAATGATGCTCTGGTCGGTTCTGCAAAGTCAGCAGCATCATATCTCCCGCAGCGTCTATCGAGAGTTTCATTCTTACGCCTCCTCCACCGAAATGACCAGCAGGTCCTCACCCACTGGGGCAAAGACGATCAGAATTCGTCTTCCTTGCAGCGACCAACCTACTCTGGCGATGCCTGAACCCCCAGGATCATTCTCCCATGTGTCGAAACTGCCGATGGCCTGGGCAATATCTGCGGTGGTGAGTCGTAAGCGGAGTAGCTGTTCCTCCGCTCGCAAGGACAGTCGGATCCGGGCCATCTGGGAATGCTGGATGCAGACACCCTGCGAGCAGTGTTACGACCGCTGCGCGCCGTCACTCCCGTCGGCTGCGGCGGCAGCGCCCTGCATGCCTCGCCCGAAGCCCTGGAGCATGCTGGTGAACTCCATGGGGAAGATGAACTTGGTGGCCGGGCCGGCGCCCAGGGACTTGAGGGTGTCGAAGTACTGGAGCATCATGGTGCGCTCGTCCACGGTGCTGGCCACGTTGAAGATCTGCTGGAGGGCCAGGCTGAAGCCTTCGGCCCGAAGGATGGCGGCCTGACGATCGCCCTCCGCCTTCAGGATGTTGGCGCTTTTGTCGCCTTCGGCCACGGTCACGGTGGCCTGGCGCTGGCCGTCGGCCTCGGTGACGGTGGCGCGACGGTGCCGCTCCGCGGCCATCTGGCGGTTCATGGCATCCTGGATGTCCTTGGGCGGCACGATCTCCCGGATCTCCACCGCGGTGACTTTCACCCCCCAGCGTTCGGTCACCTCGTCCAGCTTGGTCTGGAGCACCTGGTTGATCTGGTCCCGCTTGGCCAGCACATCATCCAGAGAGATGTCGCCGATGACGGCGCGCAGGGTAGTCGTGGCAATGCCTCTGGAGGCGCCCGCGAAGTCTGCCACGGCGATGACACTGTCCTCCGGGTTCATCACGCGCCAGTAGATCAGGAAGTCCACGGCTATGGGAGCGTTGTCCTTGGTGATGGTGGTCTGCGAGGGCACCTCCAGGAACTGCTCCCTCAGGTCGACGCGCGTCGCCTGGTCTATGAAGGGCCAGAGCCACACCGGGCCCGGCCCCTTCTCGCCGATGCTGTTACCCAGACGGAACACCACCAGACGCTGGTACTGGCGCACGATCTTGATAGAGTTCCACGCCAATACCAGGAACGCCACCACCAGTAGGAAGATGGTCAACAGGTCCATGGCTGCCCTCCTCGGCGCAACGCTCCCGCCCGGGAGTGAAGGGTGACGGCTGTGTAGACTTCTATCCGGCAGCAGCGGCCGCTCTGTAGCCGCTACCGGACGCTGAGCAGCTCCACCTCGAAGGTCAGGGTGGCGTTGGGGGGGATCACCCCGCCGGCGCCGCTGGCGCCGTAGGCCAGGTTGGGCGGGATAATGAGCCGGCGCTTGCCGCCCACGTTAATGGTGGCCACACCTTCGTCCCAGCCCCGGATCACATCGCCCCGGCCCAGCACGAACTCAAAGGGCTGCCCGCGGTCCCGGGAGCTATCGAACTTCTTGCCGTCGGCCAGCCAGCCGGTGTAGTGCACCACCACGGTCTGCCCGGATCGTGGCGCCGCCCCGGCGCCGGGGGTCAGGTCCACGTATTGCAGGCCGGACGGTGTAGTAACAGTCTTCTGTCCACCCTGGGCATCAGCGCTCATAGAGGAACCTCCACCGCAGGCTGTTAGCAGCAGCCCGCCAATCAGCAAGAACAAGAATGGCCGCATCAGCGCGCGGGCTCCCGCTGCGGCTCGGTCAGCCCCAGCAGGCCATCCGGGTGCTTCAAGAGCTGGGCTTGGGCCTGGACCCGCACCGGCAGCCCCCAGACGTAGATGAAGCCCACGGCCGCCTTCTGGTCGAAGACGTCGCCCGTCTCATAGGTGGCCAGGCTCTTGTCATAGAGGGACTCCGGCGACCTGCGTCCGACCACCGTGGCCGCGCCCCGGTGGAGGCGCAGCCGCACCGTGCCGGTGACGTGACGCTGGGTGCTGGCCACGTAGGCCGCCAGGTCCTGGTGGTGGGCAGTGAACCAAAGGCCATTGTAGATGAGATCGGCGTACTCCTGGGCCACCCGCTCCTTCAGGCGCACCTGGTCCTTGGAGAGGGTCATCTGCTCCAGGGCCCGGTGGGCCTGGAGCAGCACGGTGGCCGCGGGCGCCTCGTAGATCTCCCGGGACTTGATGCCCACCAGCCGGTTCTCCAAGTGGTCTATACGCCCGACGCCGTGCTCGCCCGCCAGGCGGTTCAGCCGGTCGATGAGGGCGAGGCTCTCCAGCTCCTGGCCGTCCAGGGCGACGGGCACGCCCTCCCGGAACTCGATCTCCACCTGGGCCGCGGCGGCCGGCGTGTCGGTGACGGGTCTGGTCCAGAGGTACACGTCTTCCGGCGGCTCCTGCCAGGCGTCCTCCAGAACACCCGACTCGATGCTCCGGCCCCACAGGTTCTCGTCGGTGGAGTAGGGGCTCTCTCGGGTGACGGGCACGGGGATGCCGTGGCGCTGAGCGTAGGCGATCTCCTCCTCCCGGGTCTTCAGCTCCCACTCCCGCACCGGGGCGATGACCCGCAGATCGGGGGCCAAAGCGCCGACGGAGAGGTCGAAGCGCACCTGGTCGTTGCCTTTGCCGGTGCAACCGTGGGCCACGGCGGTGGCGCCCTCTTCCCGCGCCGCGTCCACCAGCAGCTTGGCAATAAGGGGGCGTCCCAGGGCGGTGGCCAGGGGGTACTGGCCCTCGTAGACGGCCCCAGCCCGCAGCGCGGGCCACACGAAGTGGCGCACGAAGAGCTCCCGGGCGTCCACCACTAGGGCCTTGGCTGCGCCGATCTCCAGGGCGCGTGCCCGGATCTCCTCCAGCTTGGGCTGGTTGCCCAGGTCGATGGTGAGGGTGATGACCTGACAGCGCAGGTTGTCCATGAGCCAGCGGATGATGACCGAGGTGTCCAGGCCGCCGCTGTAGGCAAGCACAACTTTGTCTACCACGATTTCCTTCCTGTGCGGCACCGAGATGAGCGGGCGCTGTGGGGAGTTGGCTGCGGGAGCGACGGCCGCTACGAGGAGAGCATGCCAGAAGCGAGGAAAATTCTCAAATCGAAGGTGTTTAACAACGTGTTTGGCCACTCGTGGTGAGCCCTTCGGCAGGCTCAGGGCAGGCTTGTCGAACCACGGCGCTCGCCCTTCGACAAGCTCAGAGTCTGTGAATCTTTCCCTCTCCCTTGACGGGAGAGGGTTAGGGAGAGGGTGAAGCGACGCCTGCCCCCTCCCTCTAGCTCCCTCCCACCAGGGGAGGGAGGACAAAGACTCACAAGCTCGGGGCAGGCTCGCCGAAGGACGAGCGGCTACCACACGTTGTCCGCAGACGCTAGGTCTTCGTCTTGGCCAAGGTGCGGAGGCAGCGGGTGCAGACGCTTACCCGCCGCTGCACGCCGTTGAGGAGCAGGGCTTTCTTATGGGTGTTGGGCTGCCAGCTCCGGTTGGTCCGCCGCTTGGAGTGGCTTACATTATGCCCGAACTGCGGCCCCTTGCCGCAGACATCGCACTTTCCGGCCACAGAGGACTCCTTGGGTGCTTCTTAATGCGTAGCTCGTGACAAAATACAACGCTCATGATAATACACTGGGAGCATTCTCGCAAGCTCGACAGCGCGGGTGAAGCACTCCGCAAGGGTCGGTGACAGGGGTATGATAGGTGCAATTCGTTCGACGAGCCCAGAAGCGACTTAGGCAGCGAAAAGGAGTGGGGGGATGCCTGCAGATGCCATCACCGAGGTCAACATCGAAGCCCTATTTTCCTTAGACGCTACAGAGCGCTGGCGAGCCGCTCGGCCTTTTGCACCCACATCCGCCAGGAGAATCATTCGAGCGATTCAGAATGGCAACCTGACTGGCCTGAGGCGAGATGACCTTGATTCGCTTGCTGCACTACCAGAGCCCCTGCGTGGTCGCGTCAAGAATTGGGGGAAGTACTTTTCGCTCTTCGGCGCTGTGAACGCGTGGCTAGTCTTCGTTGGGCCTTCGCCGGGCGGTAGCCCAACCAACAACAGGGCTTTGAATAATTTACTGGGTTCCAGCCCCCAACGCCGTAATCCTACCCTCGGTTGGCCTCATCCGAGCTACTGGTATCCCGATACCCGTGGATTCCTGGCCAAAATCCGCCAATGGTCATTTGAGACTATGCAGGGGGTTGGTTCGTTCAAGAGTCTTGAGGCAGCTGTGTCCAACACGCTCATGCTGAACCTCGCAAAGCCGCTCAGTGGGGCTGCCAGCCGGCTGCCAGCGGACTTGGTCGCAGTTGGTGCTCGACGGTTGTGGAGAATGATCGTGCCGGTTGTGCAGCCCAGACTTATCATTGCCCTGACCCGCGGCGAAAACAGAACTAGCCCGGGAGTCTACCATCATCTCCTAAGCGGCTTGCCATCTGGGACGGAAGTTTGCAATCTAGCTCCAGCCATGTTCGCGGACCCGTCGAATTCTTATACTTTGCCAAGAGCAACGGTTAGCCATCCGGCGTGGGGGTATCATCTGCTGATTGCTACTGTACCAAATCACCCGTCCCGGTATGAGCCACGTGGCCGTAACTACAGCGCCCTGTGGGCCTATCTTCGAAAGACGGCTCGGTTCGCCAATCGCATCGGGAAGTCAACGGTTTACCTTGGCCACTAGGTCCGCTGTTTCTTAGCCTAGCGCCGTACGTTCACGGAGAAACCCGTCGAGGCGCTGCCAGTCCCATTCATTTCGGCCGCCTCTGCGCCCTTAAAGACGCGTATGTCCCAAAACGTATAGAATACCCAGGATGGCTGGTCACACCACCTACGACGGCGCCACCCTCCGGGAGATGCTGCGAGAGGGCACCACCTGGCTGGAGAAGAACGCCCAGGCGGTGGACGCCCTGAACGTCTTCCCCGTCCCCGACGGCGACACCGGCACCAACATGCTGCTGACCATGCGCGCCGCCATGGAGGAGGCCGACGGATGCCCGTCCTCTGCTGCGTCAGTCATGGCCCAGGCGGTGGCGCATGGCGCCCTCCTGGGCGCTCGGGGCAACAGCGGAGTGATTCTTTCCCAGATCCTCCGGGGCTTGGCCCAAGGCCTGGCGGGCAAGTCCTCCTTCGACGGGCCGGACCTGGCCCGGGCCCTCCTCCTGAGCGCCGAAACCGCCTACAGAGGCGTGGCCCAGCCGGTGGAGGGCACAATGCTCACCGTGATCCGGGAGGCCGCCGAGGCGGCCCGGCCCGCCGAGGCGGGCGGCAGCGTAGCAGCGGTGCTGGAGAAGGTGGTGAGCGCCGCCCAGGTCTCCCTGGCCAACACCCCCAACCTGCTGCCAGTGCTGAAAGAGGCCGGCGTGGTGGACGCCGGCGGCCAGGGCGTGGTGGTGCTCCTGGAAGGGGCCCTGGCCCACCTCCAGGGCCGCTCCCTGGGCGAGGGCTACCGCACCCTGGGCGAGATCAGCCGGGACTGGCTGGAGGCCGCCGGCCGGCTGGACCACGCCGAGGCGGGCCCGCCCTGGGGCTACTGCACCCAGTTCCTCATCCAGGGCCAGGATCTCTCCCTGGAGGAGATCCGGGGCCGCCTGGAGGCGCTGGGAAGCTCGGTGCTGGTGGTGGGCGACGCCGCGGCCGCCCGCGTCCACGTGCACACCCTGGACCCAGGAGCAGCCCTGAGCTTTGGCGTCGCTCTGGGCGCGCTGGACAGCGTCAAGGTGGAGAACATGCAGGCCCAGCACGCCGCCCTGCTCCAGGCGCGGCGCGCCGCGGCGGCCGCGCCGCCGGTGCCCGTGGTCGCGGTGGTGCCCGGCGAAGGCCTGGCTCAGGTCTTCCGGAGCATGGGGGCGACGGAGGTCGTCTCCGGCGGGCAGAGCATGAACCCCAGCACCCAGGAAGTCGCACGCGCGGTGGAGGCCATCAACGCCGACACGGTGCTGGTGCTCCCCAACAACCCCAACGTGATCCGCACCTGCCAGCAGGTGCATCTCCTCACCACCAGGAGGGTGCTGGTGGTGCCAACCAGGACCATCCCCCAGGGCATCGCGGCCCTCCTGGCGCTGAACCAGGAGCGCAGCCCCGAGGATAACGCCCAGGCCATGGAGGAGAACCTGGCCTCCGTCCGCACCATCGAGGTCACCACCGCGACCCGCAGCGTGACCCTCAAGGGCGTGGCCGTAGCGGCGGGCAAACCCATCGGCCTGCTGGATCGCGACCTGGTGGCGGGCGGCGAGACGGCCCTGGAGGTGCTCAACGCCGTGCTTGACACGCTGCCCTCGCAGGAAGGCTCCCTGGTCACCCTCTACTACGGCGAGGCCGTGGCCGAAACCGATGCGGCCGCGGTGGCGGCCGCGCTGCGGGCGCGCCCCGACCGCCCTGAGGTGGAGGTGGTGTGGGGCGGACAGCCCCACTACCTGTATTTCGTCTCGGTTGAGGCGTGACGGAGGTCCGCAGCCCATGGCCGTACGCATCGTCACCGATAGCACCGCGGATCTGGCCCCCGAACTAGCCGGCGAGTTGGGCATCAAGGTGGTGCCCCTCTCGGTCATCTTTGGGCAGGAGACCTACCTGGACGGGGTAGACCTGGACGCGACCGCGTTTTTCCGGAAGCTCGCAGCCAGCCCCGTCCTGCCCCGGACCACGCAACCATCGCCCGCGGCCTTCAGCCAGGTGTACCGGGAGCTGACGGACCAGGGAGACGAGGTGGTGTCCATCCACATCTCGGGAAAGCTCAGCGGCACCCTGAACAGCGCGCTCATCGCCCGGCAGGAGATGGGCGACCCCGAGGCGATCACCATCGTGGACTCCCGCTGGACCACCATGAGCCAGGGGATCGTAGTGCTCCACGCGGCCCGGGCGGCGCAGCGGGGCGCGTCCCGAGCCGAGGTGCTCCAGGCCACCGATGAGGCAATTCAGCATATGAACCTCTTCCTCTTCTGCGGTACCCTGGAGTACCTGCAACGGGGCGGCCGCATCGGCAAAGCCGCAGCCTTCCTGGGCGGCCTCCTGAACGTGATGCCCATGATCACCCTCCAGCAGGGCGAGGTGCACCCGGTGGAGCGGGTGCGTACCCGCCGCCGCGCCCTGGAGCGCCTGGGGGAGTGGGCGCAGGGGTTCCAGACCGCCAGAGAGTTCTGCGTGCTCCATAGCGCCAGCCCTCAGGATGCCGAGGCCCTCCATGCGCAACTAAGTCAGCGCTTCCCCGGGGCCACCGCCCACATGGCCCAAGTGGGCCCGGTCATCGGCACCCACGTCGGCCCGGGCGCGGTGGGCGTTGCGCTTCTGGCCTCGTAGGGGCGGGTTTCAAACCCGCCCCTACGGATCGTGGACGGCTGATTGGGGCACAGGCTCAGCCCTGGGTACCCCCCGGCTAGCCCAAGCTGGTGTTCTTCATCAAGAAAAGTAGTACAATAGTCCGAGATTTCCAGTTGGAGGCCGGCCCGCGGTGCTCAAGCGCTCCCCTGACCAAGACCTCGCGCGGTTGCAGCAGATCCTGCGCCTGGAGGAGCGCAACGGTTACGCAGACAGGGCTGTCATAGGCGGCCTGGACCGTTTCCTGGAGTCCTGGATCGGGAACAACCAGGGCTTTCCCGCCCCTTCGCCCGGCTACGGCCGCCTCTCCCCCGCGCAGCGCAGCCGCTGGGCCGCGGAGCTGCTCCAGTGGCTGGCAGGCGCTCGCCCCGCGACCTCGGTAAAGGCGGCCGCCGCTTCTTCCCGAGAGCGTGGCGCCGCTCCCCTCAGCGCAACCCGCGCGAGCGCGGTGAAAGCGCACCAGGAGCGACCCAGCGCTCCTCTGGCGGCCCCACCGGCCGCCAGAGCCAGGAGAGCCAGCACCCTCACTCTGGATTCGCCACTGGAGAGCCTGCCCGGCCTCCGGCGGGACGCGGCCGCCCGCCTGAAGAGACTGGGCCTGGAGATCATCCGGGACGCCCTCTATCACTTCCCCCACCGGCACCTGGATTTCAGCCAGCGGGTACCCATCGCTCAGCTTATCCCCGGCGCCGAGCAGACCGTCTCCGGCTTTGTGTGGGAGGCCCGGGAGGTGCAGCTCGGCCGGCGGATGCGGGGCGCAGAGGTGACCATCGGCGACGACACCGGGAACGTCCGGGCCATCTGGTTCAACCAGCCCTACCTAGCCCGCACCTTCAGGGCCGGGGCCCAGGTGGTGCTCAGCGGGAAGGTGTCCTTCTTCCGGGGGAAGCAGCTCTTCGAGTCGCCGGAGTACGAGGTGCAAGGCGACGCCGAGGAAGACCTGGTGCACACCGGCCGCCTGGTCCCCATCTATCCGCTGACCGAGGGTCTCTCGGGCCGGACGGTGCGGCGCATCCTCAAGCAGGTGGTGGATGGGTGGGCCGATCGGGTAGAAGACCCCTTGCCGGAGGACCTGAGGACGCGGCGGAGCTTTCTGCCGCTGCCGCTTGCGCTCAAGGAGGCCCACTACCCGGGCTCCTGGGAGTCGCTGGAGGAGGCCCGACAACGCCTGGCTTTCGACGAGCTCTTCGCCATCCAACTGGGCGCGCTGTCCAGGCAACAGGAGTGGCAGGGAGCGCCCGGCTACGTCGTTCCCGCCGAGCCGCGGGTGCTGGAGGGCTTCAGGGCCTCCCTGCCCTTCCGGCTCACTCCGGCCCAGGAGCAGGTGCTGCGAGAGATCACCCAGGACCTGGCCAGCGGCCGGCCCATGAGCCGCCTGCTCCAGGGCGACGTGGGCAGCGGCAAGACCGTCATCGCGGCAGCCGCCCTGGTGCTGGCCGTGGCCGCGGGCTACCAGGGAGCCCTCATGGCCCCCACCGAAATCCTGGCGGAGCAGCACTACCGCGGCCTCTCCCGCCTCTTCGGCCAGCCGGACTTCATGGCCCTGGCGGCGCTGCCCCTACCCTACCTGGAGCGGCTGGGGCGCCCCCTGCGCCTGGGCCTCCTCACCGGCAGCCTGCGGGCCAGGGACAAGGAGGAGCTTCGGTCGGCCACAGCCGCGGGCGCGCTGGACATCCTGGTGGGCACCCACGCGCTGATCCAGGAGGAGGTGGCCTTCCTGCGCCTGGCCCTGGCCGTCATCGACGAGCAGCACCGCTTCGGCGTGGCCCAGCGGGCGACCCTGCGACAAAAGAGTGCCCATCCCCATGTGCTGGTGATGACCGCCACCCCCATCCCCCGCACCCTGGCCCTCACCATGTACGCCGACCTGGAGAGCTCCGTGATAGACCAGCTTCCCCCCGGTCGCCAGCCCATCCAGACCTTCGTGGTGGAGCCGGACAAACGGGAGCGGGCCTACCGCTTCCTGCGAGAGCAGGTCACCACGGGCCGCCAGGCCTTCATCATCTGCCCCCTCATCGAGGAGTATGCGGTGCTGGAGGCCCGGGCCGCCACCGCCGAGCACCAGCGCCTCTCCACCGAGGTCTACCCCGACCTGCGCCTGGGCCTGCTCCACGGGCGGATGCCCCCCACCGAGAAGGATCAGGTGATGGAGCGCTTCCACCGGGGCGAGCTGGACATCCTGGTCTCTACCACCGTGGTAGAGGTGGGCATAGA
>JACPQN010000127.1 GCA_016190485.1 Chloroflexota bacterium | reverse complement strand
GCCCAATCCCGCTCATCCTGAGCCTGTCCTGAGCAACGCCGAAGGGCTTGTCGAAGGGTGGGCCGCTCATGGTTCGACAGGCTCACCACGAGCGGCAGGTCCTTACGCTCTTTGCCGAAAGTAGGTACTAGTGCCAGTGGCCCACCGCGCAGCCGCAGCCGGTGCCGGCCACCGTGCGATAGCCCGCCTCGTAAGTAAGGACCTCCATCCTGGTGTCGCCCATAGCCCCTGCCGCGGCCACCCAGTTCAGGATCTCCGTGGTGGCCGACTGGAGGCGGGTGCGCGGTAGCGAGGAGAGGGCCTCGCCATCGGCCTCTGCCAGCGCCTTGAGGGCCGCTCGGTCCAGATCCTCGTCCACCACAAAGTGGCTCAGCCCGCCGGAGGTGACGATGGCCACCCGCTTGTCGCTGCTCCACGCCTCCAGGGCCTTGCGCACCGCCCGCCCCAGGGCGTAGGCGCGCCGCGGGCTGATCCAGTTGGGGGGATAGCAGGTGTTGATGGAGATGGGCACCATGGGTATGGACCGGCCCCCGAACCAGCGGCAGATGGGGAAGGCGAAGGCGTGGGCCAGGCCGAAGGGCCGGGGCGCCGTGTTGCGCTGGTGGTCCAAGTACCAGTTGGCGGGGCCGACCGTGCCGCCGTACTCCCCCTTCTGGTAGCGGGAGTGAGCCACGTCGAAGTCCTGGTCTATCAGCGACCCAATGAGGTAGATCCCCAGCGCCGCGTCCACCGGGTAGTCTCGCTCCTCGGTGCCGTAGGCCAGGGCGGAGATCTTCGCCGCCTCGGTCATGTCAGGGCGGAGCGGGCGAGGCAGCATCCGGTAGGTCTCGCCCCAGTAGACATTGATGGTGGGGTAGTTATCGTAGAAAAAGACCTCTTCCTGATCGTCGCCAAACATCACCACCACGTCGGGGGTGGTCTCCTCGAAACGATGCTGGAGCTCGTTCAGCCCCTTCTGGATGGCCTCCCCACGCCGCCGGAAGGTCTCCACGTTGATTGCCTTAGCGATGGCTGGATCGGCGCTGGCCAGCAACTGCTGGTAGGTCACCCGCTTGCAATCGGGCGGTTGCACTAGATCGCGGATGTTGGCGTCGTTCCGCGCGTACTCTCCCCACAGCTCCCCCGGCAGGCTCATCAGGGGGGTATGGGATGAGCTGAAGCCACCCACTATCCTTGCCATGGTGCCTCTCCTCCTTTTATGTACAAGGGACTGCTGTACCCCGTCCCGGCCATCTTCACGAATGTAGCCGCGTCGCCAGCCGGGGATAGACCCTCCTGGCGTTGTCCTCGAAGATCTTCTGCTTGTCCGTGGCGGAGAGCCCGGGAACGGCCTCCACCATGGGCCTGGTGTCATCGTAGTTGCGCCCCGTCTCCGGGTCCACGCCCCGCACCGCTCCGATCATCTCCGAGGCGAAGAGGACATTGTACGCGCCGATGACCTGTACCAGCAGGTTGATCCCCGCCTGGTGGTAGACACAGGTGTCGAAGAAGACGTTCTTCAGGAGGTGCTCGCTCAGGGGAGGTACGCCCATGTCCTGGGCCAGCCCCCGATAGCGCCCCCAGTGGTACGGCACCGCGCCGCCGCCGTGGGGGATGATGAACCTGAGGGTGGGGAACTCCTTGAACAGGTCGGCAGAGAGGAGCTGCATGAACGCCGTGGTGTCGCCGTTGATATAGTGCGCGCCCGTCCCGTGGAAGTTGGGGTTGCACGAGGCGCTCACGTGGATCATGGCTGGCACATCCAGCTCCACCATCTTCTCGTAGAGGGGATACCACCAGGGGTCCGTGAGAGGAGGGTCCGACCAGTAGCCCCCGGAAGGGTCGGGGTTGAGATTGCACCCCACGAAGCCAAACTCCCTGACACAGCGCTCCAGCTCCCCGACACAGTTGGCCGGCGACACCCCGGGCGACTGGGGCAACTGGCACACCCCCACGAAGTTGCGGGGAAAGAGCTGGCAGACCCGGTAGATCACCTCGTTGCAGGTCTGCGACCAGTAGAGGCTGATCCGCTCGTTGCCAAAGTGGTGGCCCATGCCGGCGGCCTGGGGAGAGAAGATGGTGAGATCGGTGCCGCGCTCCCGCTGTTGCTTCAGTTGGCCTTGCTCTATGCTTTCCCGGATCTGGGCATCGCTGATGTTCAGGGTTCCCTTGGTAGGCGCGTTCATCTGGGCGATCTGCCGGCCACGATAGGCCTGGAGTTCCGCCGGCGCGGTAGTGTAGTGACCATGGATGTCAATGATCATTGGCAGGCTCCTGGGCGAGAGCGTTCTGAAATCAGAGTCTGGCACTCGCGATGTGGATAGTCAACGTCCCGCCGCATTCGGCTTTCCGAGCGGTGCCCATCGGGATTATAATGCCTCAATATGGCGCTTCAGTTCGGGAGGGCATGCTCCCTGGCCAAGCAGAGCGGATCTGGGCAGGAACGATGACCCGAGAAGACGAGGAGAGCATCATGAAACCTTCACACGCCAGACGAGCCGCATGGTTGCGCGCCATCCCGCTCCTTCCGGCCCTCCTCATGGCCGGGTGCGGCACCAGCGCGCCCGTTGCTCAGCCTGCCGATCAGCAGGCTGAGGAGAAGCCCCAGTACGGGGGCGTCCTCCTCAACACCTTCGCCACAGCCGACCCCGCGAGCTTCGACATCCACCTGGAGAGCCAGCAGGTGGTCTGGCGCATGTTCAGCGCCGCCTTTGACAACCTTGTTCGGTATGACCCCAAGGACCCCGAGACACTCATCGGCGATCTGGCGGAGAAGTGGGAGTTCAGCAGCGACGGGAAGACCGTCACCTTTACCCTGAGAAAGGGCGCCAAGTTCCACAATGGAGAGGCCTTCTCCTCGGCAGACGCCAAGTTCACGCTGGACCGGATGCGCGGCGCCATCACCAGTGGGCCGGGGAAGTTCGGCGCTCCCAGGCAGGGGCTGTATACCGCCATCGACAGCACCGAAGCACCTGAGCCAACCACCTTTGTGGTCCGACTCAAGACGCCCAGCGCGTCGTTGGTGTCTAATCTGGCCAGCGCGAACAGTGGCATCTACAGTAAGACGTGGGTGGAGGCTGGACATGATCCCAGGAAAGAGCTGAACGCCACCGGCCCCTTCAAGCTGAAGGCGTACAACGTGGGCGTCAGCGTGGAGCTGGCGAAGAACGACCAGTACTGGAACAGCGGCCGCCCCTACATGGATGGTGTGAGGACCCTCATCGTCCCCGATCCCAACACCCAGATGGCGGCGCTCCGCACCGGCCAGGTCCACCTGCACGTTCCTACTCTGCCACAGCTAGAGAGTTTGCAAAAGGAGCTGGCTGCGGGCGGAGAGCTTAGTGATAAGATCACACTCGTGCCCAGCCTCCAGGGCACGGCTTCGGTCGGCTGGTACATCAATACCAAAGCCAAGCCCTTCGACGACGTGAGAGTCCGCCAGGCGCTGAGCCTAGCGGTGGATCGGTGGGAGGTGGCGAAGCTCCAGAACGGGCCGGACGCAGTGCCGGGAACCTACGCGGTAACGGGCAGTTTCTGGCAGTTGCCGCGGGATGAGCTGGCCAAGATGCCCGGCTTCGGGCCCGACGCCGCGGCCAACCGGGCGCAGGCCAGGAAGCTCCTGGCGGACGCGGGCTACCCCAACGGCCTCACATTCAAGCTCACCCTGCGGAACCAGCCGTCATACATCGACGACGCGGTCATCCTTGGCGACCAACTCAAGAAGGCCGGCATCAATATGGAGCCGGTGCTGGTGGACAACGCAGAGGGGTACCGCCTCGCGGAGAAGCACGACTTCCAGGTGGCCAGCGTCGGTAGCCTCTCGCTCAACGACGATCCCGACACCATGTACTCCCAGTTTTTTACGTGCAGCGCCGGCCGCAACTACGTCAATCTCTGCGACGCGAAGCTGGATGACCTGTTCAACCGGCAGGCCATGACCCTGGACCGGGAAGAGCGACGCAAGATCGTCTGGGAGATGGAGAAGTACGTCCTCCAATTGGCGCCCACCCTCATGGTCCGCTCCACACGCCCAGGGTTCTATGCGGTGAGCAAGCAGGTCCGTGGGTGGATGCCGCAACGCAGTGAGGGCGACTCCATGCGCTACGATACCACCTGGCTGGCCCGATAACGTTCCCACCTTCCAGCGGAAAGGACGTTACGCCCCGTCTTATCCTGGCACCGGAGGTATGGTGATGCCACAGGGAGCGCTCTCCGGCTTGAGAGTGCTGGAGCTGAACCGGTTTGTCGCGGCGCCCCTCTGCGCCAAGTTCCTGGCCGGGTTCGGCGCAGAGGTCATCAAGGTGGAGCCCCCCGGCGGCGAGCCGACGCGCCTCATGGGCCCCTTCCAGGAGCACGTCCCCCACCCCGAGACGGGGGCGCCCTACCTCTTCCTCAACACCGGCAAGAAGAGTATCACCCTGGACCCCTCCTCCAAGACGGGCTACGCCCTGCTCCTCCAGCTTATGGAGCAGACCGACATCTTTGTCACCGATCTCCCGCCCAAGGCGCTGGAGGACCTCCACCTGGACTACCCCGCACTGGAAGGGGCCAACCCCCGTCTCATCATGACGGCCATCTCCTTCTTCGGGCAGACGGGTCCCTACCGGGACTATCTGGCCACCGAGCTCACGGGCTTCGCCATGAGCGGCTACATGTTCATCACGGGGGACCCGACGCGCGAGCCGGTGAAGCTGGCCGGTAACATCGGCCAGTACCAGGGGGGGCTACAGGGGATGGTGGGGACCCTGGGCGCGGTGCTGCACCGTGAGCTGACGGGCCGGGGCCAACTGGTGGACGTCTCCATCACCGAGGCGCTTGCTTTCGAGACCAACTCCGCCGTCACGTGGATGAACCTGGGCCAGATGCAGACCCGGGAGGGGAACCGCCTGCAGCGCAGGTCGCCCCGGGGCAACTATCCGGCCACCTGCCTGCCCTGCAAGGACGGGTGGGTCCACGTGCATGATGCCCCCGCCGGGTTTGAGCTCTACGCCGTGCTCATGGAGGAGCCGCGCCTGGCAGACCCGGCCGTCCTGGCAGAGCCCTGGGGACACCGGGACCTCATCGACGAGCTGAGCCTGCCCTGGCTCAGCCGCTACGACAAGTTCGAGGTGGTCCGCCGTGCCCAGGAGATGCGCCACCCCTTCATGGAAGTCCTGGATATCCCGGAGGTGCTGGCAGACCCCCAGCACGAAGCACGCGGCTACTTCGTGGAGGTGAACCACCCGGTGGTGGGTCGCGTCAAGCAGCCGGGCGCGCCCGTCCACGCCAGCGGCATCCCCTGGGAAACGCGGCGGCCCCCGCTGCTGGGGGAGCACAACCAGGAGATCTACCAGGAACGTCTGGGCCTGGCCGCGGGAGACCTGGCGCTCCTGCGGGAGCGGGGAGTGATCTAGGAAGACCCCGGTGTCCTGTCCAGGAAATTGTTAGCAAGAGTCTTTGCGAGGCCCGAGGCACGAGGGCCGTGGCAATCTGGGTGGGGGATGCCCGTGCTTGCCCACCCCCAGGTTGCTTCGTCGCCCCCACACGACCCTAGGGCCCTGCTCCTCGCAACGACTATTTCCTGGTGTTATTCGGGGACACCACCACTAGAGTGAGGAGAAGGGCAGGGAGGGAGCTATGGCGCTGCCGCTGCAGGGTATCAGGGTGCTGGACTTGACCATCTTCATCGCGGGGCCGGTCTGCACTGCGCTCCTGGCGGAGATGGGCGCCGAGGTGATCAAGGTGGAGAACCTGAACGCGCGCCTGGGGGCAGGAGGCGTCGGCCTCCCCATGAAACCCGGCGTCCAGGAGGACCGCCCCTATAACCGCCAGCCCTTCTTCCACCAGCTTAACCGCGGCAAGAAGGCCATCTCACTGAACCTGATGCGCCCAGAAGCCAAGGAGGTGGTCCGCAGCCTGGTGCGATTGAGCGACATTGTGGTGGAAAACTTCAGCCCCCGGGTCATGCCCAACTTCAGCTTCCAGTACGAGGCTCTGCGCGCGCTGAATCCAGGCATCATCATGATCTCCATGCCCGCGCTGGGCAGCACCGGCCCTTTGAGCAACCGTATCAGTCTGGGGCCGGGCATCGACGCCATGAGCGGGCTACAGCACCTGACGGGCTTTCCCGAGGACTCGCCCATGAAGCCGGGAGGGATCATCGGCGACTACAACGCCGGCATGATCGCGACCGGCTCGTTGCTGACGGCGCTCTACGCCCGCCGGAGCACCGGCCTGGGCCAGCACATCGAGGTGGCCATGCGGGAGGGCGAGACCTTCCTCATCGGCGAGTATGTGCTGGAAGCGGCCATGAACCACAGCTCCCCCATGCGCACGGGCAACCACCATCCCTCCATGGCGCCCCACAATATCTACCCCTGCAAGGGCGACGAGGAGTGGGTCACCATCGCCGTGGGCAGCGACGCTCAGTGGCAGGGTCTGCGCCATGCCCTGGGCGAGCCCGCGTGGGCGCAGGACTCGCGTTGCAACGACCTGCTGGGGAGGCAGCGACACCAGGCGGAGATCGACCAGCACCTGGCAGCCTGGACCGGGACCCAGAGCGCATTGCAGGTCATGGAATTGCTCCAGAAAGCGGGCGTGCCCTCCGGGGTCGTGATGAACGCCCGTGACATGGCCGAGAGCCCACACTTCCAGGCCCGAGGTTTCACCCACACCGTGGAGACCAACGAAGCAGGCCCCATGCATATCGCCAGGCCCGGCTTTCTCCTCACCCGGGCGCCCGCCCTGCCCATGCCCGCGCCGGACTTCGCGGAGCACACGGACTACGTCTTCGGCGAGCTGCTGGGCTACACTCCTGAGGAGATCCGGCGCCTGGAAGAGGTCAGGGCCACCAGCCGGGTACCCATTAACCTGGAGCGGGACTAGTAGTCCGTGACTCACAAATTGGGGAGCGAAGCTGTTTGTCCGCTCATGGTGAGCCTAGTTTACCCTGAGCTCGCCGAAGGGAACCATGAGCCGCTCGCCCTTCGACAAGGCTCAGGGTGAGCGGCGACGCGGGCCACCCATTTCAGGTGTCATCCACCACTAGCCGCCCTCATCCCCCATCTCCACCCTGGCCTCAGAGAGCTCCCTGCTCGCCCGGAACCAGAGCACAACGTTGGGGTGCCCCGACTGGGTCAGCGCCTCCCTGGCCAGCCGGCGGGCCTCCGCATCTCCGGGCGTTCCTGTGACGGTGACCGAGAGCGCGGGAGTCAGGAGCCGGGCCAGGGCGTGGCCGTAGCCGGCCGCGTAGGCCCCATACTCTCTATGGGCGTTGGGAAAGCTCTGGAGGGCGCAGCGGGCCCAGTCCCGATATTCTTGCTGGCCGCTCAAGTCCGCCAGGCGAAGGAAGAAGGTGGCCGCGGTAGCGTTCTGGGTGAGCATGGTCAGCGGAAAGCTGAGGCGCGCCGGGCCGGCCTCCGCGATGTCAAAGAAGCCGCCCTTGGGATTCCCGTGCTTGTCCAGGACGTAGGCAGCCAGCTCCAGCGCCCGCTCCAGGTGCTGCCCGTCGCCCAGGACGGCGAAGGCGTCCAGCAGTGCCAGGCCCATCATCACGCTATCGGTGAGGAGGCCGGGCGCCTGAGCCTGGCCGTCGTGGTAGTGGCACATCCCTCCCTCGGGCGACCGGAGGCGCTGCCACAACCACTCCAGAATGCCCCCGGCCCGCTCCCGGCACTCCTCCTTGCCCAGCAGCCACCACGCGTCCAGCAACGCCGAGGCGGCACGCGCGTTGGCATCGCAGTAGACATAGCTGTCGAGGTAGGAGAGGAGAGGCCCAGGCCCCGCGGGGCTGCCGGCGTCCTGCGCTGCGGGAGGTTGCCGCACGTAGTCCTGGCAGCCCAAGAACACTCCCTTGGTCGCGTCCCACAGGGTTGCGTCTAGATAGTCCACCAGGCCCTCGGCGGTCTCACGGTAGCGCGGCTCCTCGGTGAGCAGGTAGGCGTGTAGATAGCAGCGTAGCAGCGCGGCCTGGTCGTCCAGGAGCTTCTCCGGGTGGGGCTCCTGCCAGTCCTGCTTGGAGGAGTAGCGGAAGAAGCCGCCCTCCTGCTCGTCGAAGGTCCGGCTGCGGCGCATAGTGTCCAGGGTCAGCCGCACGTGCTCCAGGTACCCGCGCTCGCCCGTCGTTTCAAAGAGGTAGAGCAGGAAGCCGTTGGCCTCGGTGTGAAAGAACTTGGCGCCGACGCCGTAGCCGCCGTGGACAGGGTCCGCCAGGCCCTCCACCATCCCGGCGATCTCGGCCACGATCTCCGGGCTGAGGGGCGCTGACTCATGGGAAGTGGCCGTCTCCCCGGAGGGCGCAGCGGATTGGGCGACGCTGGCCAGCAGGGCCGCCCTGTCCTCCTGGTAGGAGCGCACCACCCGCACCAGCAGGTTGATGAAGGCCTCGGGGGCCATGTAGTTCACCGTGGCCAGATGGTCTCCCCCGGGGGTGAGGAAGACGATGGTGGGCCATCCGTCCTGGTTGTAGCGGATGTCCACATCGGGCCGTTGGGACTCCTCCACCCGGATGGGCACGAAGAAGGCGTTGAGGAGGGTGATGACCTCGTCGTTGGAGAGGGAGCCTTCGTCCATGCGCTGGCAGAAGCCGCACCAGAAGGCGGTGATGAAGAGAGCCACCGGCTTGTCCTGCCGCTGGGCCTCCTCAAAGGCCTCCTGGCCCCAGGCCCGCCAACGGACGAGGTGCGCCCGGTTAGGGCGCGGCGAGAAGCGGAACACCCAGGCCTCCTCTCAGGCGAAAGACGCTATTGAGAAAGGGTGGCCTTGCGCCACCCCTTCAGGTCGAGCCGGGCCCCCACACGCCCATAGCCCAGTTACGGCGGCGCCTACCCTTGCGGCGCTTCGCCACCCGCCTCCTTCTGGAGCGATTCCAGGGCCTGGCGGAGGATCTGCTCTCGCAGGCGCTTCTCCTCTGCGGGCGCCAGCTCCGGGTTGCCCAGAGGATGCACGATGCCGTGGCCCTGGATGACCCGGTTGGCCCCCACCATCTTGGCCACCGGGACCACCGAGGTGATCTGGGCCACCGGTATGCCGGCCTTCTCCAACTCAGTAGTGATCGCAGCGCCGCTGCGAGTGCTAGTGCCTCAGGCAGAGACCAGGATCACCGCGTCTACCTTCTCCTCCTTGAGCTTCTGGGCGATCTCCCGCCCCAGGCGGCGGCTGTTGGCCAGGGGGTTGGCCAGGCCGGAGGTGGAGATGAAGCGCTGATAGACCTTGCCTACCACGCCCTCCTTCTCCAGCTCCCGGAGGGCGTCCACCGGCACCAGTCGGTCCGGGTCCTGCTCCACGTAGCGGGTGTCGTAACCGCGGTGGGAGACCTCGTAGTCCTGGCCCCGCAGGTCGCTGAGGCCGGTGATGTCGTACGCGCCCCAGTTGGTGGCGGCGCTGGGCGCGATCTTGTCCGGGTTGCCCCGGGGGACCAGGCCTCCGTCGGTGACGATGGCCACCGTGGCCCGGGACAGGTCGGCCACGGGCGCGGGCGCCGGGATGGGCGGGAAGCTGGCCGCCGTGAACTCCGACTCGTGGGGCTCGCCCACGGTCTTGGCGTAGAGCATCTTGACCAGGCGCTGGGCCGCCGTCTCCTCCACAAACTCGTCCCGCAGCACGCCCCGAGGGATGTAGCCTTCCTCGGCGGGTTTGCCCAGGGCCTCGTGGCGGGCCAGCTTCTGGGCCACGGCCAGCATCTTCTGCACCACCTCCCGCATCGCGGCGGCGTTTGTCCCAGAGTCCACGATGTGGAGCGCCTGGCGGTAGAGGTCCACTCCGGGGTTCTCCCGGGCCATGGCCGTGACGGCGGGGATCCCCAGCTCAGCCTGCACCGCGGCGCACAGCGCGCCCGCGGCCACGCCGTAGCGGCCGGCCTCGAAGCAGGGCCCGGCGACGAACAGCTCCGCCCCGGCGTCTCGCACCTGCGCCAGCACCGCCGCCTTCAGCTCGTCCAGCCGCTCGGCGGCGTAGTTGTCACCCGCGACCACGGTGCTGACCACCTGGGCGCCGGGCAGCAGTTGCTCCAGGAGGCGGCCCGGCCCCAGCGCGCCCTCCCGCACCTGGGGCGAGATGTCGGCCCGCTCCTCGCCCCCCACGCCTCCGAAGAACTGGTTCAGATAGTGGACGATGCGCATCCTCTATACCTCCCCCCTGCCAATGAAACCCGACGTGACAGCGCTTCCCATCACATGTCGGCGCCTAGTACTTTCGGAAAAGAGCGTGATTATCAGCCGCTCGTGGTGAGCCGAGTTTACCCTGAGCTTGCCGAAGGGAACCATGAGCGGCTCACCCTTCGACAAGCCCTTCGGCGTTGCTCAGGACAGGCTCAGGGTGAGTGGGATTGGGCTGGTCTTGTAACGCCAATTTGGGACACTGAGTACTAGTACACAAAGGAGCGTAGTCGCGCCATGCCCTGCTGGCTGGTCACGCCACAGACCCGGGTGGCCGCGAGCTGCTGGGGCGCCGCTAACGCTTCTGCGGCTGTCCCGCTGCCCGCAATGGCCCGCGCCACCGCGGGCGCCGCCCACTCGGTGTCGCTGCCGCCGGTGTAGACGATGGCATCCACCTCCGGATAGTTAAAGAGCAGGGCCGACTCGGCGCTGCGGTCACGGGACATGTCGTTCACCTGGACCGCGGTGCGCATGCCCAGCTCCTCACAGATGCGGGCGGTGAGGGCCATGTCGGCGTGGGGCGCCCCGCCGCCGTACTTGGTGAGCACCACGCCGTCCGCGCCCAGGGCCCACTTGGCCTGCTGGGCGGCCATCATGCAGTTGCGGGCCCGGTCCTCGTTGTCCGACGCGGCCACCGTCGCGATGGCGCCCACGAAGGTGATCCGCCGCTCCTGGTGCCAGCGATAGAGCTCCAGGATCACCGGATGGTTCTGGTAGAAGTAGGTCTCCACCCCCATGTTGAAGTAGCCTGCCACCACCGCGCCGTCCAGCCACTCGTTGGGATGAAGGAGCGTGGGCACCATCCCGTCGGTGTTGGCGCCGTAGAAGATCTGCTCATTCACCTCCGCGACCATCTGGCGGGAGTGGACCTGGCCGATGTAGGCCAGGCGGGGCAGGCCGCGGCGCTCCGTCTCCAGGGGGCCGGCGGTCTCCAGCACCTCGGTGGAGGCCGGCTCCTGTCCCAGGGCAGCCCGCGCCAGGTGGACCGCGGTCTTCACCGATGCGAGGCGTAGGGCATGGCGCACCGTGGGACGAGAGAGGCCGGGCTGGAGGTGGGGCACGACGATCAGGTGGTGGAGGCCCGCGTAGGGGCACGCCGCCCCCGCCGGGCCGCTCATCTCCACGATCTTGCCCGTGGCCGGCGGCGCGGTCTCGTCTATCACCGTGACGGCGGCGCCCCGCAGCACGTGGGTGAGACCCCGCCCTGCGGTGGTGATGGGGTCAAGAATGCCGGGGAAGTCTGAGCCGGCGCCCGGCTCCTTGGCCCGGGGCTCCAGGATGTCGAAGACCACCCCGAAGCGGCACGCCTCGCCCGGGGCCACGATCTCCAGGTCCACGGCATGGAGGCGCTGGTCCTCCAGGAGGGAGCGCCGCAGTTCCTCGCGCTCCAGGGAGAGCGCCGTCCCCTGCAGCGCGGTGGCGTCGCCAACGCGCATCTCGGTGACCGGATGGATCTCCAGGGTCAGCCGCATCACCAACCCCCCCGCCGCAGACACAGGCCCGCCTGCCAGACGGCGGCCAGGCCCCACCGCTGTGCCAGCTCGACGCGCACGCTACACCCACGGCCAGGCCCTGTCAAGGAAGGGGGTTGAGTTGAGGGCGGTCACATTTGCCAGGCACAAAAAAGAGGCTTTCGGCCCCCACTTTGCAGCCTTAGGGATTGCCTAGTAGCCGCGGCGCTTTCGCCGGAGCCAGAGCACCAGGCGGTCCAGGAGGCTGGGCTGGTACGAGCGGGTATCCACCGGTTGGCCTCGCCACCGCCGTTCCGTGTGGCTCCGCCGCATGAGCTGGTTAAAGGAGAAGACAAAGGCAGCGATGAACAGAACCAGCCCAGCCAGGCCGATGAACCGGGCCGCCGAGGGAAGCACGAACCGAAGGAAGAAGGCTGCGATGATCACGATGATGGCGGCCAGCATGAGCTGGTCCGCCGGGACGGCCCTGGGCAAGTTCCGCACCCAGCTCTGGAAGGCACTCCAGCGGCGCGCTGCCCCTCGGCGAAAGCGCTGCCACGCCGTCTCTTTGGGGCCAATGTCCCCCAGGCTCTTGAGCAGCTCCTCGAGTTGCCGTTCAAACTCCGTCGCCACAGCGCCGTCCCTCTGATCTCAATTGTAAAGGAGGAGGCACGCCCGGTCAAAGCCCTACCGGTAGTAGGAAACGCCACGCGCCAGAGCAAAGCCCCGATGCGGCCTTGGCCTCTGCCCGTCCCGAGCCCAAGGCGTGAAGGTGGCTGTATACTACCCAGCGTCTCCCAGGGTGTCAAGAAGCAGGTCGCGGACCCACGCGGCCTCGGTGGCCAGCCCCTCGTCTATCCCCACCGTCGGCCGGTAACTGAGCTGCCTCTTGGCCTTGCGGATATCTGCCGCGGTGTGGCGAGCGTCGCCCTTCTGCGCAGGCAGCGGCTGCACGATAGCCGCTCTGCCGGTGGCCCGCTCCAGGTGCGCCAGCGCGTCCCTCAAGGTGATGCGTGAACCGCCGCCTATGTTGTACACCTCGCCCGGGGGACCCTGCTCCGCCGCCAGCAGGTTGGCAGTGACAGCGTCGTCAATGTAGGTGAAATCCCGGGTCTGAAGGCCATCGCCGAAGATGCCAATAGGCTCGCCCCGCCACAGCGCTCGGGCAAAGATGTGAAAGGCCATGTCGGGACGCTGGCGCGGGCCGTAGACGGTGAAGTAGCGGAGCATCACGGCAGGAACGTCGTAGTTACGCCAGTAGAGGTGGCACAGGTGCTCTGCCGCCAGCTTGGTGACGCCATAGGGAGAGACGGGCCGGGGAAGCGCAGTCTCTGCGGTCGGCAAGCGCTCCGCGTCGCCGTAGACGGAGGACGAAGAGGCGTAGACCAGCTTTGCTAAGGAGACCTCTTTGGCTGCTTCCAGCAGGCGTTGGGTGGCCAGCACGTTATCCCTCAAGTACACATAGAAGCTGCTGCCCCAGCTTGCCCGGACTCCTGCCTGCGCCGCCTGGTGAAAGACCCAGTCTACCCCGGCAAGCAGCGGTGCCAGGTCCAGCTCCGTCAGGTCTCCCTCCACAAACGTGAAATCTGGCTGTTCCCGCAGCCCCAGCAGGTTCCGACGCTTGATCCAGGGCGGGTAGTAGTCCGTAAAGGAGTCCACGCCGACCACCTGGTGGCCAAGAGCCACCAGCCGTTCCGCGATGTGCGAGCCAATGAAGCCCGCAACACCGGTTACCAGTGCACGCACCCAGGTCCTCCTCTGCCAGGCTCGCCCCAGCATAGGCAGGCAGGATCGAGGGTGTCAAACCCTCCCCCCGAAAGCGCCTGGGATTGCTTCGTGGCGCTGGCAATGCCATACTGGGGCGTCTGCCGCTCCGCGGCGCTACCAAGGCGTGAAGCACGCTCCCTCGCGACATTCTGCCACAACCGCGGGTGAAGACCTGGAACAGATTCACCCTCACCCCGCCCTCGGGGAAGAGGGGATTTTAATGCAGAACGGCCCTCTTTGGCTGGGATCTACCTCATCAACGTGGGCGCCAACGCCAGCCATCCCGTGAAGAGCCCCCTGTTCACGGATGGCTCCTTCGAGTTGCTGCCCATTCCGGAGCGAGTGCCCCGACCCGGCCCGCCCATGCTGCGGTACCAGGAGGTCCTGGCCCCCACGCCCTGGCAAGGTGGAGGACTGACGCGGATGCCCAGCTCTTACCTGTCACGGTACTGCCACCACGATCCGGAGTTCATCACCTGTACCTACGGCGACGACCCCGACCGGGCTCCCCGGGCCGCCGCGTTGAGGCTGGTGCAGCGGGGTGACCTGCTCCTCTTCCTGGCGCATCTCTGGCGCTGGGAGGGCCGGTTCACCGGCGACTCGGGGTTCTACCTGGTGGGGATGCTGGAGGTGGCCAGCGTCCTTCGGGCGGTTCGTGGACCGCTCAGCCGGGAAGACCTGAGCATCTATGGCGCCAACGCGCACGTCCGCCGGGCCCAGGCAGACCCGGCCTACTGGAACGGATTCTGGGTGTTCAAGGGCGATGCTCGCTCGCGGCAGTTCCCGCGGGCGCTGGGCTTCACACCGGAGCTGGCATCGGCCATCCTGCGTGATCGAAACGGCCACCCCTGGCGCTGGCGGCCCGAGCGGACGCCCCTCCAGACCATTGGCTCCTACACCAGGACCATCCGCAGTATCGGCGACACGGAGAGCGACGCCTATCGCCAGTGGCCCGCCCAGCTCCGAGAGGCCCTGGGCCAGTGACGTGGGGGAGGAGGCCGCCATGACGGTCCTTGACCAGCTCACGCCCGGAGAGGAGATCCTGGCCCGTTGCGAGCCCTTCTATGCCACCACCCACCGAGTGCTGCGCGCCGACGACTCCCAGGGAGCTGCGACGCTGGAGTTGCCCTACATCCGGCTGCAATCGGTGGAGCTGGTGCGGCAACCCAGCCATCGGCTCATGACGGCGGGGACCGCGCTGGCCATCCTGGGGTTCCTGCTCTGGTACTTCCTGGGGCTCGTTACGTCGTTTCTGGCAGTGATGGCAGGGATCGGTGTGCTGGTCTACGGAGCGCAGGGCAGAGAGGCGTACTACCAACTCCGCACTTATCAGATGGCCCCGAACGAGGAGCGGCGCTGGCGCATCCCCTATCGGGGGTCCATGGACTTCATCGTCACCGTGGGCCAGCGTTCCGGGAAGCCCCTGGTGGAGGGCTAGTGGTCTGTCACTCTTATAATGAGTGGTCACCTATCCGCTCACCCTGAGCCTGTCCTGAGCAACGCCGAAGGGCTTGTCGAAGGGCGAGCGGCTCATGGTTCCCTTCGGCCCGGCTCAGGGTAAACTAGGCTCACCATGAGCGGATGTTTCAGGCTAGCCTGCAATTTATCAGTGACAGACCACTAGTACACACCGAAGCTAAAGGGCTGGTAGCGGGGCGCCGGCTCGTCGGACCAGAGCAGATGGTTGTGCTCAGTGCGGATGGCTCCCGTCAGCACTCGGCAGGTGATCTTGCGCTGGGCCAGCAGCGCCTCGACGCGCCGCGTGCTGACTTCCAGGGGCTCCCGCAGCCCCTCTCGCTCCGCCAGGCAGTCGTCGTGGTGCAGCACCGCGCAGAGCACCACGGGCTCGCGCCCCCGGGCCAGGAGGTCCAGGGTATGTCCGAAGTTAGCCCCCACGTTGCCGCCCACCTCGTTCAGGATGTAGATGCGCTCCGCAGCGGCGCCGAGGCGCTCCAGCCGCTGCCGCACCTGCGCCCGCAGCAGCTCATGATTCAGCCGATGATCCACACACACCTGCACTACCACCGCGGCCATAGAAACCCCTCCTATCGCTGCTCGTATGCCCTGAGATGATGCTATTTTGTTGAGCACGCGGCGTTGCTTTCGAGGGCCTCAAAGATTGCTGGTTGGCTGTTTCTTCCCTAGCCCTGAGCGCCCTGCAGCCATCCGGTGCTCCAAGGTGAAGTCTACGAAAGCCCGGGAGGTGGCCTGAAGAACCACCGACGGACTGTAGGCCAGGTACAGCGGTCGTAGCAGGGGCACCCCGGAGATCCGGACGGCCCGCACCTCCTTGCGGGAGCGCCCCTGGAGGGCCAAGCTGGACACCAGGCCGATCCCCAGTCCCGCTCGCACGGCAGACACCACGGCCTCGGTGCTCCCCAGCACCATAGCCACGCGGTGGGACGGGAACACCAGTCCCCGCCGGGCCACGGCCTCGTAGGCGCTGCGCAGGGTGCCGGAGCCTCCCTCCCGCTCGATGAAGGGCTGACCCGCGAGCTCCTCCAGCTCTACAGCGGCGCCGCGCGCCAGGGGGTGGCGAGCCGGCACCGCCAGCACGATCTCATCCTCCAGCACCTCCACATACTCCAGGGTGGAGCTGCCCTGTGCGCCCACAAAACCCACCTCATAAGCCCCGGCCTGCAACAGCTCCACCACCTCTGCCGAGTCCAGGATACGGACCGAGGGCCGCACCTCCGGATAGCGTTCCAGAAAGGCCGAGACCAGGCGAGGCACCAGGAACTCGCCGGGCGTGGTGCTCGCGGCGATGCGCAGGTCCCCAGAGAGGGCTGGCTGCTGCTGCTTCAGCGCAACCTGAAGCGCCTGGTGCTGCCCCAGGACGTTCTGGGCGTAAGCCAGAAGCTTCTCCCCGGCGGGAGTGAGCGCCAGGGGTATCTCAGTCCGGTCAAACAGGACGACACCCAGCTCCTGCTCAAGCCGCTGGACCTGTCGGCTAACGCCCGACTGGCTCATGGAGACCTCATGCGCTGCGGCGGAGAAGGTGCCGCGCAGCGCCACGGCCAGGAAGGTGCGCAGGCGCTCGATGTCCATCGCATGCTAGTTTAGCATAAGCACTTGCAGTATGTATGACCCTTCAGTAGGATGTCACGGTAGCCGTGGCCTTTGAGGATCCCCAGGAGTTACTTCTGGAGAGGGAGAACCCATGACCAGCCTGTCTTTGGCTCAGGAACGCCTCCAGCGGTCCTACTCGCTGCGACTCCTGAGCTTCTTCGCTTTTCTCACAGTCCTGCTGCTGACGCTCGTAGAGATGCGGCGGGGTATCCTCTTCCCGCTGGGAGACTACGTAAGAGTCGGTGCTCCTTCGGCAATCCTCTATCTTGATCTGCGCCATCTTCCGTTGCTACTGGTCGGTGCTTTCGGCGTCTTGTTCAGTTACCGGGCCCTGGCGGACCTGGAGCGGAGCGGTACGGTCCCGGTGAACCTACGGCAGATGCGGACGCTGCTGGGAACGGCCCTTATGGCGCTCCTGGTGATAGACCTGTTCACCTACCGAGGTGTACCCGCGTCCAGGATTATCGCTGCGGGAAGCGCCAGCGTCGGGCAGGTCTTCCCCCTGGCGGGCCTCCCAGTGTGGCTGCGGCCCCTGGGAGAAGCGGCCAACTACCTGGCGCTGGTATGGCACGCCACGACGCTCGGCATCCTCATCGGCGGCCTGCTCCTGGTCCTGGCGGGTGGGCTGGTGCAACGGGTACTGATGAGCCGGCGTTTCCTGTCACACCTAGGGGCAGCGCTCCTGGCGCTGCCCTACCCCTTCTGCTCCTGTTGCGCAGCGCCCGTTGGCGCCACGTTGCTGCGGCGCGGCGCGGCGCCGGGGCCGACTCTCGCCTTTGTGGTGGCTTCCCCAATGTGTAACCTGACCACTGTGGTTCTGGCCCTGGCGCTCTTGCCGGTGGAGTACGCCCTACTCCGGATCATCGGCGGCGTGCTGCTGGCCGTGGTGGCGACCTACGCGGTTTCCCGGCTGGCCTCCCGGTGGGCAGCGGCGCCGCAGCCCGGCCTCATGCCCGCGACCACTCCAGCGCTTCTGTCCAGGGTGGCCGACGGTTTCACCGACCTGTTCCGCTTCGAGAAGCTGCTGGAAGGCCCGCCCGCAGACACCCCCGGGGCGCTGATCGCCGCGTGGGCAAAGAGCTCCTGGGGTCTCGCGAGGGTCGCGGTTCCCGTGCTCTTCCTGGGCGCCGTGCTGGGCGCAGCGCTGGCGGGCAGTGTGCCCGCCACCAACGATGCGTCGGGCGTGCTCCTTGCGGCCGCCTTGGGGACCCTGCTGATGATCCCCACCTGGACCGAGGTGGCCCTGGCAGCGCCGCTCATCCGCGATGGCTTCACCGGCCCGGCGGCCGCGTTGCTGCTGACCCTTCCGGCCGTCAGTCTGCCGAGCCTGCTGGTGGTGGCCGGCGCCTTGAGGGACTACCGGGCGCCCTGCCTCCTTGCTCTGGCGGTCTTCCTGGTGGGAACCGCCGCGGGGATCGCGTTCCTGTAGGCCCTTCGGAAACTGCTACGTGCTCCGGCACGCCGCGCAGGGGCAGATCTGGCGCAGGCGCTCAAAGGGGTAGATGCCGGTGGCATGGCCATCGGTCCAGGCGATCTGGATAGCATAGTTGCCCACCGGCTGGACCGATACCGCCGTCACGTCGGCGGGCACCATCTCCTCGGTCACCTGACGTTGCCCCGTCCACTCCGAGACGCACACGGCGCATCCGCACATCCCCCGCAGGTAGCGGCTGGGGTACATGGACTCGTGGCGGTCGTCCCAGGAGATGTAGAATCCCTCCGGGTGCACGTCGATCTTGGTGGGGCGCGGCATGGCCGGTCCCCTAGCCCCTTCCTGGCGCCAGGGCTTCCAGGCTCTCCATGACCTGCGCCTTGCTGAGGCCGCCCAGAAGGTTGAGCAGCGGCAGCGCTACGCCCGCCTGCCGGTACTGGGCCAGCCGGGCCCGGCAGGCCGCCGCATCGCCGATGAGGAGCAGCCGGTCAACCATCTCGTCGGTGACCAGCGCTGCGGCCTGCTCCCGCTCCCGCCGTGCGAAGGCCGCCTGGATCGCGTCGGCCTCTTTGCCAAAGCCCTGGCGGGTCACGTGCTGGTGGTAGTAGACGCCCATGTTCCCGATGTAGTGCGCCAGTTGCGCCTTTGCCCGCTGCCGCACCGCCGGGTCTGTGGAGACAGCGCCGTGGACCTCGGCGGCAACTTCAAAGCCTTCCAGGGTGCGGCCCGCCGCGGTCGCCGCCGCCTGGATCTGCCTCATTCCCCGGGTGATCTCCTCCGGGCCAGTCCAGATGGGCAACCAGCCATCGGCCGCCTCGGCGGTCGCGCGCAGGCCCGCGGGCGTGATGGAGGCAAAGAAGATGGGCGCCCGGGGCCGTAGCGGCTCCATGTTGAGCCGGAAGCCCCGCAACTGGAAGACCTCACCCTGGTGGTCCACCCGCTGGCCGCCCAGGGCCAGCCGCATTATCTCGGCGTACTCCTTCAGCCGCTGGGTGCCCTGCTGGAAGGGCACGCCGTGCCAGTTTTCCACTAGCGCCCGGCCGCTGGTACCGAGGCCCAGGATCACCCGTCCGCCGGAAATCTGGTCCAGGGTGGCCACGGTCTGGGCCATGAGGCCGGGCGTGCGGCTGAAGACGTTGGCGATGCCTGCTGCCAGCCTGATGCGGGAGGTGTTGCACGCCAGCCAGGCCAGGGTGGTGAAGACCTCGGGGCCCCATGATTCGCCGACCCATACGGAGTCGTACCCCAGCCTCTCAGCGAGCCGGACCAGCTCTAGCTGCTCCTGCTGCCCGATGCCCTCGCCACCCGGGAGGGTGAGGCCAATCCGCTCTGTATGTGCCACAGCAGTCCCTCCGACGTAAAGTCCGGTGCTGGAACGGTTAGAACGCGGGGTCCGTCGCCACCTCGGAGCGCTCTCGCCACAGCCGCTCAATAGTAGCAGCGATCACCCCGTACCCGAAACCCCGGCGCCGCAGGAAGTCCCACAGCACTTGGCGAAAGGCCTGGTAGTCACCTGCCTTGAAGCGACTGCCCCGCCGGAAGCCCGCCTGATAGGCGGCCTCGGCGTCATCCAGCTCCTCCACCGCCTGCTGGGCCTGCTCCAACCCTATCCCCTTTTGCCGGAGCTCCCAGCGCACGAGAGAGCGGCTGCGGGGGCTGGCCACGGCCCGTTGCTCCGCCCATTGGCGGGCAAAGGCCTCGTCATCCAGGAGGCGTTGCTCCTTGAGCCGCTCCACCACCCGGTCGGCCAGCTCTCCCGGGATCTTCCCACGGCGCAGCCGGAGACGCACTTCCGCCTCGCTGCGCGGCCGGCTGGCCAGGAAGCGGTAGGCTGTGTCCAGCGCGCTCAGGAAAGCTTCCCGCTCCTGGAGCGCCTGGACTCCCTCGGGCGTCAGCTCCTGGCCAATGAACAGCCCCACCTCACGGGCGAGGATGCGGTGGAGCTGAAAGGCCACCGTACCATCCAGGAAGAGCGTCAGCCGCCCTCGCCGGCGCGGCTGTGGGATCAGGGCAGTGACGGTGGGCATGAACGTTAGCTACGGCGCAGCCGGGGGTCCAGCACATCGCGCAGCGCGTCCCCCAGCAGGTTAAAGCCGAACACTGCGGCACTAATGGTGAGCCCCGGGAATATGGCCATCCAGGGCGCTCGCTGGACAAACTGCTGGGCGCCGCCGCTGAGCATGGCGCCCCAGGAGGGATTGGGGGGAGGTGTGCCCAGTCCAAGGAAGCTGAGGGAAGCCTCTGCCAGGATCGCCCCACCCAGCTCCGCGGAGACCAGGATGATGTAGGGGGCCAGGCAGTTGGGCAGCATGTGGCGCAGGAGGATGCGAGGGTCGGGCGCCCCGATGGCCCGGGCGGCCTCGACATACATGGTCTGCCGCACGGCGAGCCCGGCGGAGCGGATCACCCGGCACTGATTGTCGATGAGCTGGAAGCCTATGGCGATGATGACGTTTGTCAGGCTCTGGCCCAGGGCCGCCATGATGGTGAGGGCCAGGATCAGCCCGGGGACGGCCTGCATGCCGTCGACGAAACGAAGGGTGATCAGGTCGAACTTTCCCCCCAGGTACGCAGCCGACAGCCCCCAGAGCGCGCCGATGATACTACCTACGCCCACAGATACAAAGCCCACGTAGACGGAGATTCTGGCGCCCCAGATGAGCCGGCTCAGCAGGTCCCTCCCGTAGTTGTCCGTACCCAGCAGGAACTCCTGCCCTCCAGCGGCGAAGGCCGGCGGCACAAAGAGGTGATCCACCCGCAGCTCGTAGGGATCGTAGGGCGCCAGCCAGGGGGCGAAGATCGCGGTGAGGATAAGCAGCAAGATCAGGCCGCCGCCCGCAACGCCCAGGGGCTTGGTCCGGAGAAAGCGCACGAGGGGATAGAAGGGGACTCTGCTCCGGCGTCTCCGTCTCAATCCAGATAGACCAACCCTGTTCCGTGCGGCTTCCATAGCGAGTTTGTCTCCTGGTCTAGCCCACACTAATAACCAGGCGGGGATGTTGAGCGTCCTTTGTAGCGGTGCAGTATGCTGTACCCCTACGACGGGCGGCTCCTGATCATGTTGGTCGGGTTTAGATTGTCTTCTTCCCAACGGCCAGGGTTGTCCGTGATGTATTGGCGGATGCGATCCAGGTCGAAGTCATCACGGACCACGGGCTCGTAGTAGTTACGCTGCCAGACGGGTTGTCCCGGCATACTGCGAAGATCATTGATACGTTTGGTGGCAGCCGATTTGAAGGAGCGAACAATCGCCCCTAATGATCCCGGTGGCAGGCCGTGTGTCTTGGGTAGGGGCGCAGCATGCTGCGCCCCTACGGTGATTACCACAATGCCATGAATGTGGTTGGGCATGACAACGCAGGCATCTATAATGACCTGTGGAAAATGGCCTGGGATAGCGAGCCATACCTGTGTGACGATCTCCCCGAATTGGTTCTGCAGCATGGCGTCTTCAATGATTGCCCCGAAGATAGACCGTCTGTTATCCGTGCAGAGCGTGATGAAATAAGCTCCTGGCTGAGAATAATCGTAGTTGGGGAGTCAGATAGACCGACGACGACGCTGGGATATATTCGTGCATCGATGTGACACCAGCTTACCCGTGCTCAGTATTACCCGTCAGGCAGATACCGGTGAACGACCGGGCTCCTGAATTCTGTGGCCAGGCAATCCATGAGGATCTCGTCATACATTCGATTGCCCAAGTACTGCGCTTCTCGCCAAGTGCCGATTACCTGGAACCCCACGCGCTTGTAGATCGGTATGGCTCGCTCATTAAAGGAGGCGACCCGCAGACGAATATTGTGGAGACAGAGCCAGTTGAAGCCGTAATCCAGCATCAGAGCTGTCGCCTCGGTGGCATATCCCTTACCCCAACAGTCCTTTTCGCCAATGGCGATGACGAATTCCGCTCTTCTATTAAAGCGGTCAATATCTATCAAAGACGTGAACCCAATGGGCCGTTTGGTGGACTGTTCGTAAATAACAAACCTGACTATTGTGTCACCCTCGTTAGCTCTCTCAAACCATTTTTCCGTGGCCGCCCAACTCGTGATGCGCCAGGAGGCAGCAAGGCCCCGCGTGATCTCGAAATCGTTCCGCCACTTGGCAAAGCGTGTCAAGTGGCTGCGGTCAGGAGGCCCCAGTGCCACTTTTTCTCCCTCGATAGTGAGCAGTGGTGCTTCTTCTTTATTTTGCTCCATGGCTTCTTCTCCATCTGACCACTTGCTGACCACCTGGCTCCGTAAGCCCTTGGCGCTGGATTAGCCACGACAAAGGGAAAAGCCAGGCTCAAGTTCAGTAAGATCGTGCGCCAGCCGGTCATGGTCAGCAGGCGGATGACCTCAGGGATCAGCTTTTCTGTGCCAGGCTCCACGCCCAGCCCGAGTGCATCCAGCGCCGCAGCGCCTAAGATCGGTTGCGTCGTGTCAGACGCTATTGCAGCGGTCACAAAACCGACTCTTCCCTCGAGTTCCACGCGGAGCCCCGCAACCGGGAAAGTGGTGACCCTGCCATCTGCTAGGACGAACTCGCCTGTTCCAACGAGTTCGAGGCCAAGCAACTGCGCAAGGCTCTCAGGTACCAAACAAGGCGAGGAGCCAGTGTCGATGACAGCGTCCACCTCTGCCACCGCCCGGCGGTCCCAGCTAGCAAAGATGACGCGCTTGGTGAAGACGCCCATAACCGCTCCTGCTACGGCTCTTCCGCCACGACGGCCGTCTTGGTGGCGCTGGCGCCGTTGGACCGGATGATCCGCTCGATTGCCTGGGCCATCTCCCGGTGCTGCACCAGGAAGTCCCGCACGTTCTCCCGGCCCTGGCCCAGGCGCTCCTCGCCGTAGCTGAAGAAGGCGCCGCTCTTCTTGATGATCCCCAGCTCCACCCCCAGGTCGATGATGTCGCCCTCTTTGCTGATGCCGTGGTTGAACAGGATGTCGAACTCCGCGGTGCGGAAGGGCGGCGCCACCTTGTTCTTCACAACCCGGGCTTTGACCCGGTTGCCCACGATCTGGGTGCCCTGCTTCAGGGTCTCGCTGCGGCGCAGCTCGATGCGCACGGAGCTGTAGAACTTCAGCGCCCGCCCGCCGGGAGTCACCTCCGGGTTGCCGAAGACCACGCCCACCTTCTCCCGGAGCTGGTTGATGAAGATCACGGACGTTTTGGCTTTGCTGATAGCCCCGGTGAGCTTGCGCAAGGCCTGGGACATGAGGCGAGCTTGCAGACCCATCTGCGGATCACCCATGTCTCCCTCCAGCTCGGCTCGGGGCACCAGCGCGGCCACGCTGTCTATTATGACGGCATCCAGGGCGCCGGAGCGCACCAGGGCCTCAGTGATCTCCAGGGCCTGCTCTCCCGTATCGGGCTGAGAGATGTACAGCTCTTGCACGTTGACGCCGCAGCGGGCGGCATAGCTGGGATCCAGCGCATGCTCCACGTCGATGTAGGCGGCCATGCCGCCGGCGGCCTGGGCCTCCGCCAGGATGTGCTGCGCCAGGGTGGACTTGCCGGCCGATTCGGGACCGTAGATCTCGGAAACCCGGCCCCGGGGTACGCCACCAATACCCAGGGCCAGGTCCAGGGCCAGGGAGCCGGTAGAGATGGCCTCCACCCCCCGGTCCGCCGCGGCCTCGCCCAGCTTCATGATGGAGCCTTTGCCGTACTCCTTCTCGATGCGCAGGATGGCGTCCTGCAGGGCCTTGGACTTCTCACTCAACATCTGCTTGCTCCTCAGCGCTGTTAGAAACACGTGTTCTAGATCGTCCGTATGGTACCACACTGCCACATCAGGAACAAGGAGGCGGGAACCAGGAACGAAGCACGCTGCGCCGTTCCCTCGACTGGTATAATACCCCCTGGCAGAAGGCTGGGCAAAAGGCAAGGAGTAACCGCATGAGCGCTCCTCTGGAGGGCATCCGGGTGCTGGAGGTGGCCAACTGGCTGGCGGTGCCCGCCACCGGCGCGCTCCTGGCGGACATGGGCGCCCAGGTAGTCAAGGTGGAGCCGCCCAGCGGCGATCCCTGGCGCAACTTCCAGCTCAGCTCCATCGGCATGGACACCACCTTCCCCGGCAACCCCATGTTCCAGGTGGACAACCGGGGCAAGCGCAGCATCGCCGTCAACCTGGAGCGGCCTGAAGGCCAGGCGGCCGTGCGGCGGCTGACGGAGGGGTCAGACGTTTTTCTCACCAACCTGGTGCCGGCCCGGCGGGAGCGCTTCGGGCTGACCTATGCCCATCTCTCGCCCCGCAACCCGCGCCTGGTCTACCTGGGCTTCAGCGGCTATGGCAACGCCGGCCCCGACCGCGACCGGCTGGGCTTCGACTTTGCCGCCTTCTGGGCCCGCTCCGGCATCATGTCCCTGGTAGGCGAGCCCGACCTGACCCCGGCGCTCCAGCGGACTGGCATGGGCGACCATTCCACGGCGCCGCTGCTCCTGGCCGGGGTGCTGGCCGGCCTCTACGAACGGGCGCGCTCCGGGCGGGGACAGGAGGTCAGCGGCTCGCTCCTGAACATGGGCCTCTGGGTGCTGGGATCAGACCTCCAAGCGGCCCTGGTCTCTGGCCAGGAGCCGACCCGGAACCCCCGATCCCAGGCGCCCAATCCCATCTGGAACATCTACCAGGCCGGCGACGGCAAATGGCTGATGCTGGTGATGCCCACCCCTGAGCCCTACTGGCCCCGGGTGTGCCAGGCCATCGGGCGACCGGAGCTGGCCGAGGACCTCCGCTATAGCAGCACCGAGGGACGCAAGGCCCACTGCCGAGAGCTGGTGGCGCTGCTGGACAGCGCCTTCGCCACAGCCACCCGCGCGGAGTGGGGACAGCGGCTGGATGCCCACGGGCTGATCTGGGCGCCGGTGCAGGGGCTCTCGGACGTGATGGCCGACCCCCAGGTCGCCGCCAACGGCTACTTGACTACCGTGGAGCACCCTGACTACGGCCCCTTCCAGACGGTAGATACGCCCCTGAAGTTTAGCGACAGCCAGGTCCATGCCCGGGGGCCGGCCCCAGAGACCGGCCAGCACACCGAAGAGGTGCTGCTGGAAGCCGGCTACACCTGGGACGAGCTGATCCGGCTACGGGAGGCGGGGGCCATTGGGCCGTAGGTCGGGCGCGCCGCCCCCCATCCCATGACCGGGTCACCGCTCCGTATCCTCTTCTTGGGCACGCCGGAGTACGCCGTGCCCAGTCTGGAGCGCCTGGTGGCCGACGGCTACGACGTCGTGCGGGTGTATACCCGCCCGGACCAGCCGGCCGGACGCAGCGGCGCGCCGACGGCCAGCGCGGTCAAGCGCGCCGCCCTGCGACACGGGCTGTCGGTGCGCCAGCCCCGCTCGTTGCGGGCCGCCGTCGAGCTGCAGCAACTGCGGGAACTGGCCCCCGACCTCCTGGTTGTGGCGGCCTATGGCCTCATCCTGCCCCAGGAAATACTGGAGATCCCCCGCTACAAAAGCCTGAACGTCCACCCCTCCCTCTTGCCCCAACACCGCGGCGCGTCTCCCATCGCGGGCGCGCTCCTGGCCGGCGACGCCGAGACGGGGGTGACCATCATGCTCATGGACGCAGGGATGGACACCGGACCCATCCTGACGCAGCGACGCGTCGCCATCGGGCCGGCGGACACCTCCGGCTCCCTCACCACACGGCTAGCCCAGGTGGGGGCAGAGCTGCTGAGCGAGACCATCCCTCTCTGGGTGGGGGATGAGCTGCGGCCGCAGCCCCAGGACGAGACACAAGCAACCTACACCCGCCTGCTGACGAAGGCGGACGGGCAGGTGGACTGGTCCCAGCCCGCGCATCTGATCGCCCGGCAGGCGCAGGCCTATCAACCGTGGCCGGGCCTGTACACCCGCTGGCAGGCACGGCAGCTCAAGCTCCTCCAGGTGGAGGCGTTGCCCGATGTCACCTCGCCTGGCCAGCG
>JACPQN010000011.1 GCA_016190485.1 Chloroflexota bacterium | reverse complement strand
CTTCGGGCGGAATAGCTTCCGCCAACCAGACCGGGACGAGATCGGCGTGGTCAGGGGTGTACGGATGGTAAGGTCGCATGCCTCATGATCCCGCACCTAAGACCAGATGGCAAGCCACTAAATAGACAGGCTCCTAGGGGGCTAGCGGCTCGCTGAACCGGAGGCGAGACAGGAGCTGAGCGTAGAAGTGGTCACCGGGATGGGCACGCAGGAAGCGAGTGCTGTGGGGGCTGCGTTGCACCGTCACGGTCTCGCCATCTTCCAGGGGGATATCCACCTGCCCGTCGATGCTCAGGATGGCGCCGTGGTCCGAGTGCACTGCCAGTTGCACGGTTGCTTCGGCATTGAACACCAGGGGGTTGCTCAGGGTAGCGTGGGGCGCCAGGGAGGTAAGGACAAAGGAGGTAGCGGTGGGGTGGAGCACCGGCCCTCCGGCGGAGAGGGTGTAGCCCGTTGAGCCGGTGGCAGTGGCGACGATCACGCCATCTCCTCGGATGGCGCCGTAAGGCTGGCCGTCTATGGAGACCTGGAGGTCAATGGGCCGCCCGACGGCGCCCCGCGCGACCACCACGTCGTTCAGGGCGTGGAAGCAGGGGTCCTCCGCCATGAGGGGATGGTGCTTCTCCTTCAGCGCGGCGTCCACCGGGGTGACCGCGCAGCTGGCCTGGAGCATGGTCCGCTCCTCCACGCCGCCGGCGCCCTCTAGGAGAGCGGGGACTCGTTCCAGGGCCTCCGCCGGCGTGACCTCTGCCAGGAACCCCAGGCGGCCGTACTGGACGCCCAGGATGGGGATGGGCGCCGGCAGAATGGCGCGCGCCGCCCGCAGCACGGTCCCATCGCCACCCACGCTGACCACGGTGGCGGTGCCGGCCATGAGCCCTTTCACGTGGGCCTCTTCCCAGGCCGAGGCCAGCCAGACCTGGTATCCCCGCTCTTCCAGGGCACGAGCCAGTTGCCGGGACAGCTCCAGGGCCTCGGACAGCCGTGGGTGGTACAGGATCCCGATGAGCTTGCTCATGGCTCGGTCCGCAGCAGCAGGAAGAACTCTCGATTGCCGGCGTCGCCCAGGATGGGCGAGGGGGTCAGCCCCCCAAGACGGAGCCCATGGGCGATGGCCCAGTTGATGCACCGCGACAGGACCTCGGCGTGCAGCCTGGTATCGCGCACCACGCCACCTCTGCCCACTTTGCCCTTGCCGACTTCGAACTGAGGTTTCACCAGCGTCACCAGCGGGCTTCCCGGCTTTAGCGAGTGTACCACTGAAGGGATCACTTGTGTCACCGAGATGAAGGAGACGTCCATCGTCGCCAGGTCAGCCAGCTCTGGCAAACTCAGGGGGTAGCGAGCGTTCACCCGCTCTAGGACGACCACCCGGGGGTCCTGGCGCAGGCGGTAGTCCAGTTGCCCGTAGCCCACATCGATGGCGTAGACCCGGCGGGCGCCCCGCTGGAGCAGGCAGTCGGTAAAGCCGCCTGTGGAAGCGCCGATGTCGAGCGCCACCAGCCCGCGGGGGTCCACGTGGAGCGCGTCCAGGGCATGGACCAGCTTGATGCCCCCGCGGCCGACATAGCGTGGAGGCTCTTCCAGGGCAATGAGCGCATCGGCCGCCATCAGCCTGCCGGGCTTGTCGGCCACCTGGCCCGCCACTCGCACTTGCCCGGCCAGAATGAAAGAGCGGGCCTTCTCTCTGGTTGCTGCAAAGCCCCGCTCCACGAGTAACGTATCGAGCCTCAGGCGTCCCATAAGGCGTACTCAGCATAGGCGGCAGGAGGGAGAAAAGTCAAGCGTTCGTATTCGAGGGTGTTTAATAACGTGTTTGGCCGCTCGTGGTGAGCCGAGTTTACCCTGAGCTTGCCGAAGGGAACCATGAGCCTCTCGCCCTTCGACCCCCGAGCATACCCTCAGACATCAATGGGCCCTGGTGTGTTGCCCCAGATGTTCGAGGGTGGACAAGGACAGATGGATGGCGGGCCAATGGATATGGACGACGATGACGGCATGGGCGGAGGCGGACAGATGGAGAGCAGCGGGGACCAAACCCAACCGATGAACGGTAGCGGGGGGCGCCAACGGCGCTTCTTCATGTCGCGGGTTACCACCGCCACCGGCTATGTCGCCATCGGGCTCCTCGGGCTGACGCTCCTCATCGGGCCGGCCAACCTCCTGCTCCGCAGGCGGAATCCCATCTCGAGCTATCTGACCCGTGACGTGGGGACGTGGGCTGCCATCTTCAGCGTTGTCCATATGATCTTCGGATTGCAGCTGCATGGCGGCGGACAGATCTCCGCCATGCTCAACTACTTCGTGTCGCGCGATGGCATGCCGTTGACCAATAGTTTTCGCCTGGGGAACTGGACCGGGCTTGCCGCGCTGGTGATCGTGGTGATGTTGCTCGCGCTTTCCAACGACGCCACCCTGCGGGAACTCAAAGCCAGGACTTGGAAGGACCTCCAGCGTCTGAACTACACCTTGTTCGCGCTGGTCACCCTGCATGTGTTCTTCTACGGGGCACTGCTACGGATGACATCCCCTTACACGCTCCTCGGTGTCCTCACCGTCATCGCGGTCGTCGTCGGACAGGTGGTGGGGGTCTGGTTGTGGCGGCGGAGGCACGCTCGCACAGCAGCCAGGCAGCGGGAGGGGCAGAAGACGCTAGGTCCTAGTCATCGGGCGCTTTAGGTGAAGCGCCGACCTATGCCGCGCTCGAAGATCACACGGCGTGAGGTAACTCCTTGCCAAACGTGACCGCATCGCTCGACACACCTTTTTGTATGTCAGCGGTTACAGCGAACGCGGCCGCAAAGGTGGGTTTGGCGAGATGCAGAAACATGTTGCCCATCTCCTCAGCCGAGTACTGGGTCTCATTGTCGAGCCACCAGGTCAGCACGCCCAGGAGCGCGCTCGCAAAATACTGAACGGTCACCTCCAGAGGAACAACCGGCGTCGCACCGTGCGTGGAGGCGACATCGTGGAGGTGCTCGCGCAGCAGCGTGGTGAACTGCTCGTGAGCGTACTTCCTGAGCACCGCGCCAGCCCGCCCACTGACATGTGCCCGGTACGGCCTACGATGGGCTGCGGCGTGCTCGAACAGCGCGCGTGCGAGATCGAACCCTGCGTGCGACTCATGGCTGCCAGCCCTTGCCGCGACAGCGAGGTGCTGTCTCAGGGATGCAACCAGCTCCTCGATGCCACTGACGAGGAGGTCGTCTTTATCGTGGAAATGCGCGTAGAACGTCGCCCGGCCCACGTCGGCGCGGTCAAGCACGTCCTGTACTGTGACTTTGTCGTAGCCCTTCTCGAGGATGAGCGCCAGGAGGGACTCCCGCAGCAGGCGACGGGTGCGACGCACGCGCCGGTCCTCATGGTCACCGTTCACAGGACAACCTCCCACTGGCAGTTTCCGAACAGTTTTCTCCGACCGTTCGCTACCGAACTAATGCTATGTATTGTCTGTTGACGTGGCAATGGGCCTACGGCAGAATAGAAATAGAACACTTTGTTCCATATTATACCACAGTTCGGCGAACAAGGGAGTGACCAAGATGGAGAAAACTGCTGACACTCCGAAAACGGCAGGCCGCGTCCTCCACCAGGCGCGTTGGTACGACCTCTTCACCAGATTCGTATCCCTCGGGCGAGACAAAGCCATTCGGGAGCACCTCGTTGAGTTGGCCGCTCCGGCGCCAGGCGAGAACGTGCTGGACGTCGGCTGCGGTACCGGGACGCTCGCTATCGTTCTCAAGTCGAAGGTGCGAATGGGCGACGTGCACGGCATCGACGCCTCCCCCGAGATGATCGAAGTCGCTAACGAGAAGGCGGCGAAAGTGGGCTCTAACATCCACTTCCAGGTAGCCCTGATCGAGGCGCTCCCGTTTCCTGACGCCTCCTTCGATCTCGTGACGAGCAGCTTCATGCTCCATCACCTGCCGGACGACCTCAAGCGCACTGGCCTCGCGGAGATACGGCGAGTGTTGAACCCAGGCGGCCGCTTCCTCGTGACGGACTTCGCCGCGGGGCACAGCCCCCATTTCCCACTAGGCAATTTGCTCTCGGTCTTCGGCCTCGGCCATGCCGGCGGCGAGAGCATCGTTGACAAGCATGCCCGCGGCGAGGGCATGGTCCACAAGCTACCGCTGATGCTGAAGGAAGCTGGGTTCAGCGACGTCGAGACCATCGCCACGCGCCACAAGGACTTCGCCTTCATGCGCGCCCGCTGACCGATGCCGACAAAATCTTGAGGACGCCGCCAGGTCTAAGCGGCTAGGAGGATCGAACTAATGCACTCGCTTCGGGCTTCGCCCGTGTTCGCACTCGTCGTGCTGGTCACTCTTGGGTTCTTCGGGTTTATCGGTCTGATGCTCTTCGGTGGCGGGCTAATCCCGGCCATCGCCGCCATGGGCCACTTCAGCTCCCTCAGCCATCGCATGCACGACCTCACATACTCGTTCCTTTTCGGGACGGCCGCAGTGGGGATGCTCGCCCAGCTCCGGACGCCGTCGAGGAACATCGCCGGTCAGTTGATGGCGCTTATTCCCTGGGCCGGGTTTGTGCTGGCCTTCGCCCTCGGAAACATCCTGGTCGATCTCCTCCGTCCTCCCTTCGTTCCGATTTTCGGCGCGTTAGCGCTCCTTGCAACAGCTCTTCACCCAACTGGGCGCGACCTTTTCAGTTCCTTCAGCGTCTTGCGAGTGAATCGGGCCATGCTCGCCTTGGTCATCATAGCGGCCGTACCGCTGCTCGCCTTCGCGGCCACCAACATCGGGCTGCAGAGGACCGTCACCGACGACCATGCCGCCCAGGGTCACTACGGATACATGGCCGCCTTCAGCTTCACCGTCATCGGGGTAGGCCTCTTGGCTAGCCTCCGTCCCGACGGCTGGAGGCTCACGGCGTGGGTCGCCGGTCTCTTGGCAGCCCTGCTCGGTCTCGCCTCGCTGGCGTTCCCGGCTGCCAGCTCGAGTCTCGGCTTGGTCTGGGCGCTTGCGGCGATCGCCTGGGCTATCTTGTTCGTCGCGACCGCCGAACTCATTCATCGCGCCAGCCCATTGACGTACACCGGGGACGATACCGGGGTGAGGGCCGACATCGGACCGACAGCGGCCGCACCACGCTGGCTGTCGGTGTTTGGGATCGTCGCCCTCGTCCCGATCCTGCTGGTCATCATCAATATGGTCGTCGGCGTTTTTGGTGGTCCTGGCGGTCACGCACCGCCCATTCAACACGGACCATAGAATACGGAGTGCAACGGTCCTGACCCATGACGCTCCGCGATTCTGGTGTCGCCACTGTTGTTTCGGGTTTAGCTCCTGATAAAGGCCGGGTATTGGATGCACTCTCCGTATTCACTCATCTAAAATGTTACCGAAAGCAGTATGGTTACTGAGGGGACGATGCCAGCCGACGACGAGATGACATTGACGAACGACGGAGGTATCTCATGCGCATCCAGTTAACGCGGATGACGGTGAGCGTAGGCTCGATGGGCTATCTTTGGTGGCTAGCACCAGTATCACACCAAATTTACACCGTCTCCACACTCTCCTCACCAGATACTCATCTATGGTATTGTCATAGGTAATGGTAATCATGCCCCTTATCTCGGGAGACTACCATGAAAGCGCGCTTGATCCTTGTCCTGCTTGTTGTCAGTCTTGGAGTCCTAGTACCAGTCCTGACTGCTAACGCCGAGGACTTCTGTGGTGATGATCCTATTCTGCTCATCGGCGGAGTCAGGACCAACGTTTTCATTCAAATTCCCGTTTCTGCCGTACCATCCGTCCCGGCCAACAGCGATGCCACCATTACTGTAGAAGTGCCGAGGGGAGTGGAGGTCTCAGTCATCAAGGAGGATAAAGGGCTGAAGTATCCCCATGGCGGTTATACCGGGATCAGAGTGACCACTACAATAGTAACGTCCAACGCGGTGAACGGGTCTCCTAACTTGATTCCGATAAAGGTCACGGTTTATGTGCCCACGACGAGTCAGCAATTCCCAGTCCTCTTGACAGTTTCCACCGAGACGAGCGAGGAGGTGAAGACAGGAGCGGGAGGCACTCCCTTCACCTTACAAGTAAATCTCCCCAAGTAGCGCAGTGAGGGACCCTAATGTAACAGAGTAACGGGCGGAACATGATCAAGGCTAGAGTTTTACTCCACTTAGAGGAAGTTATGAAGAGACCAGTGGAGTTTTGGATATACTTTTATCTTACGTGCTTTGTTGGGGCAGGGCTCTTTAGCTACCTCTTCTACACTTGGCCAAGTCAGTGGGGTGTCACGCGCCTGCTTTGGGTAGGGATCTTTGCAGTCCTAACTGCCATTGCCGCCCGTTTTCCCGTCCCGATAGCACCTAAAATCAAGGTCCCGGTCACTTCAGCCCCTCTGTACGCCGCCCTCCTCCTTCTGGAGCCACCTCAAGCGATGACGGTGGCAGCGCTTGGTGTGGGAATAGCGAACGTACTCCTCAGACGCCAGCCCTACAACGTTTTCTTCAACATGGCCCAGAACGCGCTGTCTGTGGGAGTAGGTAGCCTAGTGTTCCATAATGTCTCGCCTCAGACGGTACCCTTAAACCTTTCCGATCCACTTACCCTGGTTGCGTTACCTCTCTCGGCCATTGCCATGTATATGACGACTAGCGGCGCTGTGACACTGGCCGGAGCTCTCTACTCGGGGCACAACCCGTTCAGGCTGTGGCTTATCAATAGAAAACAGGCTCTGATGTCGGAATCTACCCTCTTTGTGCTAGGACTGGTGGGTGTCCTGCTGGCCCAAGAGGAGCCCTGGAGCGTCGCACTGATGGTAATCCCTACCCTGATCGTGTATTTCCTGCTGCAGGAGAACAGCCAACTAAATCAGAGCTTAGAGGCCCAGATGGAGGAGATGAGGCTCTCCCAAGCGCAACTTATCCAATCGACCAAACTAGCGTCTCTAGGTACCCTGGCCGCGGGAGTGGCCCATGAGATAAACAACCCGATACATGTCATTTCAGGATGGGCAGAGTTGTTAGGAACAGAGCCCGAAAAGCACCTCAAGTCGACGAAGGCCAGGGAGGCAGTTGAAGCCATCCTGGAAATGTCGGAGAGGGTGAAAAAGATCGTTAACGAACTTCTTGATTATTCCCGCCTGGAAGAGTCCTCTGAATTGGTGGACATCCATCACACTATAGACCAAGCCTTGACGCTAATAGGGTACCACCTCGAGCTCTCTGATGTCACAGTGCAACAAGCCTACGAAGCTGCTCCCGCTCAGGTCACGGGTAACCCGGGCAAACTGAAGCAGGTGTTCATCAACCTTCTCCTCAACGCAAAAGACGCCATGCCTCAAGGTGGTGTCCTCACCATTTCCACTGAGGCCAGGGATGGCCACGTAGAGCTAGCCTTTTCAGACACGGGCCCTGGGATTCCGCGGGATCACCTGGACCGCATCTTCGAACCCTTTTTCACGACTAAAGAGGTTGGGAATGGAACAGGCCTGGGGTTATTCGTCTCTCAAGGCATTATCCGAGAGCACAAGGGCTTTATGCGGGTGGAAAGCGAGATCGGTAAAGGAGCCACCTTCATCATCCGCCTCCCCTTGGTCCGAGAAGAAGGAAGTGGGCTCCAGGATAGAATCCCTGTCCTCTCCACTAGCAGGCTGCGGAAGAAAGGGGTGCTGACCCCGGAGGGGACTGAAGATGGTTGACCATACCCTTTCTCTCTTGGGTTTTGGTGCTGGCGGTCGGTCTCTGGCGCGCGCTATAGCATCTCCGAGGCCACCCTTTGCGATGGGGACGGGTACCGCTCGCCATTACGCCGCCGCTTTTCCGACTTCAGGCGGCAGCAGCAGCCGGCTCAGCCGGACCAGGTTGTAGGCGGTAGCTACCGAGTTAAGGTACTCGATTAGTTTTTCCACAAGGCACCCCCAGTGGTGTCTGTTTTACCAGCGGAGGGCAGATTCTTTCCGCTCGTGCCGAGCTTGTCGAAGGGCGAGCGGCTCATGGTCCGACAAGCCTGTCCTGAGCCTGCCGAAGGGCTCACCATGAGCGGACGCCGACAGACGCCACCTAATGGAACAGTCACCCCCAGTGGCTACTCCCGAAGCGCCTACATGATCCGGTCTCTTGTACGCACGTCGCTACACCTCTCAAGCCATCACCTTGAGGCACGCGCTTACGCCGTCAGCTTCCCGAACCGCTCCCAGAAGTCGGGGAAGGTCTTGCTGACGCAGTCGGGGTCTTTGATCCGGAGGCCGGGGGCCCGCAGGCCGGTCACGGCGAAGCTCATGGCCATGCGGTGGTCGTCATAGGTCTCGATCTCCGCGGCATGGACGGGACCGGGGTAGGCCGTCAGGCCGTCCCGGTGCTCCTCCACCCGCAGCCCCATGCGCCGTAGCTCCCGCACCAGAGCCGCCACCCGGTCCGTCTCCTTGCCCCGGGTGTGCGCGATGCCCCGGATGGCCACCGGGCCGCTGGCGAAGGGCGCCAGCGCCGCCAGGGTCTGGGCCGTGTCGGAGATGTCGGCCATATCCGCCTCTACGCCCAGGAGCTGGGGCGGGCCGGTCACCTCGGTGTAATCATCCCCGCGTGCCACGACGCAGCCCATGCGCTCCAGGATGTCCACAAAGCGCAGGTCGCCCTGCGCCGAGCCGCGGCCCAGGTGCTCCACCCGCACCCGGCCAGCGGTGGCTGCCGCCGCGGCGAAGAAGTAGGAGGCGCTGGAGGCGTCGGGCTCGATGTCATAGGTGCGGGCGTGGTAGTGCTGGCCTCCGGCCACGTAGAAGCGCCGGTACTCCTGGTTGGTGACCTCCGCCCCGAAGGCCCGCATGGTGCTGGCCGTCATGTCCAGATAGGGCTTGGAGACCAGCTCGCCCTCCACCTCCAGCTCCACGCCCTGGGCGCTCAGGGGCGCGGCCAGGAGGATGGAGGTGAAGTACTGGCTGCTGATGTCGCCCCGCAGGCGGGCATGGCCACCCTTCAGGCCGTCGGCCTCCACCAGCACCGGGGGACACCCGTTGCCCCGCTGGGCGTAGGCCCGCACCCCTAGCTGGGCCAGCCCGTCCAGCAGGGGCTGGATGGGCCGCTGGCGCATCCGCTCCACGCCGTCGATGGTGTAAACGCCATAGCCCAGGGCGACGAAGCTGGTGAGGAAGCGGGCCACCGTGCCAGCGTTGCCCACGTGGAGGGTGGCCTCGGCGGAGGGGATGCGGCCACCGAGGCCCCGGACCCGGAACTCAGCCCTGGTTCGGTCCTCCTCCACCTGCAGGCCCAGGGCGCGGAGGGCCCCGGCCATGTAGTCGGTGTCGTCGCTGAACAGCGCCTGCCGCAGGAGGGACTCGCCCACGGCCATGGCGGCCACCAGGAGCGCCCGGTTGGTGTAGCTCTTGGAGCCGGGCAGGGTGACGGTAGCATCTAGTGGCCCCTGCGCCGGAGGGATCGCGATGGAACCAGCGCTCAAGATAGGTCCTCACTCGGGAGTGCGCCCCCAGTATAGCACGGCCATGGCACGCGCCGGGGCGGCTGCCGCCTGGGGCGGGATTCCTGGATATGGTAAGCTAGGGGCACCTGAGTGCGGAGCACCGCCATGGAGTCATCCTTCGGGCAAGGCGGATCCCTCACCGTGTCGTCAACAGCGGAGGAGGTCTGCCGGCGCTTTCCCACGGCTCCCATAGTCCTTTCGCCGGAGCTACCCGTTGGTGATCTGCCGCGCGCCATTCTGGCCAACCCAGAGTGTCAGACCATTGCCGTGGTGGACGCCTCGGGCCTGCTGGTGGGCGTCATCCCGGTGGAGAGCGTGATCCGGGACCTCTTGGTGCGCGTCATGCCGGAGGAGTTCCTGGCGGACCTGCGGGAGCCCGACAAGGCGATCGATCTCCTCAGGGAGCAGCATGCCCACACCGTCGGCGACCTGATGCAGCCCCCGGCCTCGGTGCTGGCCACCGCGTCGGTCAGGGAGGCCTTTCACCGCATCCATCAGGCTGGCCTGCAGGGGCTGCCGGTGCTGGACGCAGCGGGGAGAGTAGCTGGCTATCTCGGCCTTCGCCAGCTTCTTCAGGCCATGCTCACCTAGCAGCCCACCGGCCCTGCGGCCGCCCAACATTCTTCTACCTGGGGGAGCTATTGGACCCTTTGGTTACAGGGACAGGAATCTTTGTGGCCAGCTACGCGCTGATCATCACCGAGCGGGTGCACAAGACGGTCATCGCGCTCCTGGGCGGGGTCGCGGTGATCCTGTTGCGGGTGTTGAGTCAGGACGAAGCCTTTGCAGCCATCGACTTCAACGTCATCTTCCTCCTGGCTGGCATGATGATGCTGGCCAACATGCTGGCCAAGACAGGGGTGTTTCAGTGGCTGGCCATCACGGCTGGGAAGCTGGCGCAGGGCAGGCCCTTCTACGTGCTGACGCTGCTGGCGGCGCTGACCGCGGTGCTCTCGGCTCTCCTGGATAACGTGACCACCGTGGTGCTGGTAGCGCCCGTCACCCTCTTTCTGGCCTCCATCCTTCAGATGGACCCTCGCCCCCTGCTACTGGCCGAAGTGCTGGCCTCCAATATCGGCGGTACGGCCACCCTCATCGGCGACCCACCCAACATCCTCATCGGGAGCGCCGCGAACCTGGACTTCGTGGCCTTTCTCCTGAACCTGGCGCCGGTGGCGCTCATCATCTTTCCCGCGTTTCTTGCTATCGTGTGGCTGCTCTTCCGCGACCAGATGCACGTCGACGAGGCCGTTCGGGCCGAGATCATGCGCATGCAGGCAGGAGAAGCCCTGACGGACCTGGACCTGCTCCGGAAGGGGCTGGTGGTGCTGGCGCTGACCATGGTGGGGTTTCTGCTGCACGGCCCCCTGGGGTACGAGCCTGCTACCGTGGCGCTCCTGGGAGCCACAGTGCTGATGCTGGTGGGCGGGCAGGACCCCCACGAGACCCTGCGAGAGGTGGAGTGGCCGACCCTCTTCTTCTTCGTCGGCCTGTTCATGCTGGTGGGGGCAGTGGTCCACGTGGGGCTCATCAAGCTCATCGCCGAGCGCGCCCTGGAGATTTCCGGCAGGGACGTTGGTGCCGCTGCCATGCTCATCCTGTGGCTCAGCGCGCTGCTTTCCGGTGTTATCGACAACATCCCCTACACTGCCAGCATGATCCCCCTGGTGCAGGAGCTGGGGATGCACATGCCGGCGGAGCCCCTGTGGTGGTCCCTGGCCCTGGGAGCCTGTCTTGGCGGAAACCTCACCCCCATAGCCGCTTCTGCCAACGTGACGGTGGTGCACCTGGCGGAGCGCAGTGGCTATCCCATCACCTTTCGGGACTTCCTCGTTCCCGGACTCTGTGTCACCCTGGCCTCTCTGGTAATCTCCAGTATCTACGTCTGGCTCCGGTACCTCTGAAGAGGAGGGTAGGTGGAGGCGCGCAACCAGGACGAGCAGGTCCTGCGGGTGCTCCAGGAGATCCGGGACATGGTGCGGGAGATCCTGGTGAACCAGCGGATGAACATCCTGCGGGAGCGGGCCGCGGTGAACCTGAAGGAGCGGGCGCTCCAGGAGCTGGTGGAGGAGCTCTACGCCTACATCAACCAGCGCCGGCTCCTGGGCGACCAGCGGTGGCTCATCGCCAGCGAGGCGCTGCTGTTGCGGGACCTGCGGGCGTTGCTGGGGCGCTACCAGCGGCGGGACGTCCAACTCGGCTGGGGCGACCTGCTGACGGAGCTGCGCTCCCGGGAGCCCAGCCCCCTGCGGGACCGGGCCATTGATGTGGCTGAGTTCGTTCTGCGGCGTGAGGTGGGCGAGTAGCTAGCCGAAGAGGCGGGGCTGGTCACCTTTGGCGGGGACGCCCAGGTGCTCCCGGGCCAGGTCGGTGGCCCGGCGGCCACCCGGCGTCCGGTTGACGAACCCCAGCTTGAGCAGGAAGGGTTCCACCACCTCCACCAGCAAGCGCGGGTCCTCGTTCAGGGTGGCAGCCAGGGCCTCCAGGCCCACGGGGCCGCCGTTGTAGTTCTCCAGGATGGTCGCCAGGTAGAGACGGTCCAGCCGGTCCAGGCCCCGCGCGTCCACACCCTCCCGGGCCAGTGCGGCGTCCACCACCGCCAGGGTGATGGCCCCGCCGTGGTAGACCTCCGCGTAGTCCCGCACCCGCCGCAGCAGGCGGTTGGCCACGCGGGGCGTGCCCCGGGCCCGGCGGGCCAGCTCCTGGGCCGCCTCCTCGCCGGCGGGGGCGCCCAGCAGCCGGGCGGAGCGCAGCACCACCTGGGCCAACTCCTCGTCGCTGTAGAAGTCCAGGTGGCAGACGATGCCGAAGCGGTCTCGCAGCGGAGCGGAGAGCAGCCCCGCCTGGGTGGTGGCTCCGATGAGGGTGAAGTGCTCCAGCCGGTAGCGCAGGGAGCGGGCCCTGGGCCCCTGGCCCGTCACCAGGTCCACGCTGAAGTCTTCCATGGCGGAGTAGAGGTACTCCTCCACGGTGTGGGAGAGGCGGTGGATTTCGTCGATGAAGATGACCTCGCCCGGGTCCAGGTTGGAGAGGAGGCCCACGATGTCCCCGGGCTTCTCCAGGGCCGGGCCGGAGGTATGGGTGATCTGCGCGCCCATTTCGGTGGCGACGATGTGGGCCAGCGTAGTCTTGCCCAGCCCCGGCGGGCCGTGGAAGAGCACGTGGTCCAGCGGCTCCCCCCGGCGGCGCGCGGCGGTGATACCCACCCCCAGGTTCTCCACCACCTCCGCCTGGCCCACGTACTCCGCCAGGGTGCGGGGCCGCAGGCTCCACAGCAGCTCCCGCTCCGCCGTAGCGGTGGCCGGCGGGTCGCCCTCCTGAGCGTCGGGGGTCAGCAGGGGTTCACGGGGCATGGTACCCGTTACCCTGTCCTGCCGACGCGGGGCAGGGGAAGGACTTCCACTTCTGGCATGCTGCGAAGGGCGGTGTCGCCGGTAATGAGGGTCGCGCTGGAAGCCCGGGCCGTCGCCGCGATCAGCGCATCGGTAACTGCGAGGGACTGGCCCCGCTGCCGGTACAGCCGACGCCAGATCCCCGCTTGCCGCGCAGCGTGCAGCCCGGTGACAAGGTAGGAGCAGTGCTCCAGCAGCCGGGAGGCTCCTACCTGCTCCTCTTGCCGCAATCCAGAGTAGACTTCGGCCACCACTGCCCCACAGACACCGATGGTGTCCCCCTGTTCGTACAGAGCCTGAATGAGCTGAACCGTTGAGGGAATGCCAAGGAGGTAGTCAATGACCGCGTCTGTGTCCAGAAGGTAGCGGGCCATCACCCGTTCAGTCTGCCGAGCTTCCGCTCCAATGCGGCATCGTCCTCTTCACGACTTGCTCGTACCCAGGCAGAGATTTTTTCTGGGGTATCCCATTCTGGATGATCACGCAGGTCGAGAATGCCTGCCGTTTCCTCCAGCGCGCGACCCAGCGCCTCCCGGACCAGCTTCTCCCGGATCGCGGCCTCCACAAACTGGCTGCGCCGGCGCTTCCCCGCCGTCCGGTCTATCTCCCTGATCAAGTCTTCGGGCAGGACAACATGGGCCCGCATGGGCAACTGCTCCATTTTGCACGAATCACACGGCTATGCACACACATAGTGCCACACAAGAACCCTCGGGTCAACCGGCCGCCGGCGGGTCGCCCTCCGGAGCGTCAGGGGGTCAGCAGGGGTTCACGGGGCATGGAGCTACGTTACTTCTTGGCTAGCTCATTCGAGAAAATTTCGACATCCACGTGATCCAGCGCGCCGGCCTGCGTTCTTGAGGAAGCAGACAGGACCTCGATCCCGACGACAGCGCCTTGTTCGTCTTCTTCCAGGAACACGCCCGGCGCCACCTCTCTTGAAAACAACTTGCCTGCGGCTGCACCCCAGTGGGCGTAGATGACATCCGCCTCTTTATCGATGCGCACCAGCATTGTTTCCCCCTAGATCCTCTCTTCCATAACTGTGAAGAGTCCGTAGTTTAGCAGGGGTTCACGGGGCATTGGTATACCCTCACTTGGACTCTATCAATGCCTACGTAGAAATCTTTGAGTATGTCGTCAACGTCTGCGAAAGGGGCAGTAATAGCGACGGTAACTATACCATGACTGCCGAACCTATGCTACAATCAAAGGGCGATGTCAACGCTGAATCTCTAAGTGAGGAGCACCCCGAATGGCTCAACCGTAGCATTGACCAAATTAAGCAAGCACAAAAGGATTGGCGCGATCGCCTCACCCTGAGTGATTTGCGGATCGCCGAACGCTATCTCGAAGGTAAATGTTGGATTCATGTCCATCTTCGACCTATCGACCATCTTGTCAATCTGGTGGAGTATTGCGCCGTGTTCCAACTTCATCCGAACGCGGCGAAATTCGATTGGGCTAGCTGGATCGTTGGGCTGGATGTGTATTCCCATCATCGAACCTACGACTGGGATAAGCAGTCGGTGTTTGTCAGTATTGCTCAGATAATTGATTTGCCAAATGCCATCCCCGCCCCCTCCCTGGTAACTCTCGGTCGCCGAGAGCTGCAGCATCGCGGCATGCCCGACCTTCTTTTCTACTCGTGGCATCATGGCTTTGAATTTCGCGGAGGTATCGGCGATGGGGAAGTAATCACCAGGGCCAGAAATGCATCCGTTCTTGTCCATCAGTTGGGTGTAGAGATGGTCAAGTGCCGCACGGAGGTTACTGATAACATCTCCGATTACTGTACTGATAGCGACAGGGGGTTGGCCCTTCCCTTGCAGAACAAAAACATAGTTCCCATCAGTATCGTTGCCGGAAATAACAGCATAGGGGTTAAGCTCGAAGAAAGCGTTGCTCGCCTTTTCAAGCTCTCTGATGTGCTTTTCGGCCCGTTTAATCTTAGCGGTTATCCCAACCAATCTGTCGGCCATGATGTATACTCAGACTATGAAGGACGACAAGAAGGAACCGACACAAAAGACGCCGAAGGGATACGAGATACCCGTCCCGACCGAAGTCGAGTTCGAGCAGCTCGTAAAGAAGGCCGCGACCCCCGTGACGCCGAAGGAACCGTCACGGGAGGGCAGCTCGAAGAAGTAGCGTCTCAAACATCGGCGTCTCGTCGTTGCGGTGGGTATACCGCCAAGCGTACTCATTTAGGTAGCCCTGAAGATGCTTAGCGGAGACAGCATGGTATACGCCGCCGATCCCGCGCTTCAACAGGGACCAAAAGCCCTCCATTGTGTTCGTGTGGACATCCCCACTCACGTAGACTTGCGCCGAATGGTTCACCCTATCGTGGAAG
>JACPQN010000126.1 GCA_016190485.1 Chloroflexota bacterium | reverse complement strand
GGCCGACCCTCGGCAGCGCCCCGCGGGAAGTGCAGAAGGGCGGCAGCCCTTTTGCCAGGGAGCCCGAGGGCTTGTCCTGAGCCTGCCGAAGGAGTGTCCCCTCGAAAGATTTCTCTCTTCCCCCTCTTCCTGGCCAGGAAGAGGAGGTCAGGGGGTGAGGGTCGCGGGGTGGTCGGGTGGAGCTCGCTTCCGCAAGTCTGAACAGTAGGACATGGCCAAAGGCCACCACCGCGGATGAAAAGGCTATTTTCAAGGCAGCTACCCCGTGGAGGCCGCGGTTGACACAGGGGATGCCTGCACGTACAGTGCCATCGGTACGCGGGACGCATGCACAAGAAAGCTGAGCGTGTTCACTAAAGAGAGGGAGGAGCGTATGGCGCGGTTAGCCCCAGTCAAGAAAGAGCAGTTGCCGGCGGAGGAGCATCGCTTCTACGATGCCATCACCAAGACCAGAGGAGACATCTCCGGGCCTTTCACCGTGCTGCTGAACAGCGCAGACCTGGCGGCGCGGGTGGCCGACGTGGGCGCGTACATCCGGTTTGAATCCATCCTGCCGGTGGCAGTCCGGACCTTCGCCGCCATCATTGCCTCGCGGGCTTTGGACTGCCCCTTTGAGTGGGCGGCATGGTCGGGACAGGCGCAGCGGGCGGGCGTGCGGGACGAAATCATCGACGCGGTGCGAGAGCGTCGGGCCCTGCCGTCGCTTTCGCCGGAGGAGCAGATCGTGGCCGATTTCTGCCAGCAGCTCTGCTCCGGCAACCACCACGTGAAGGACGCCACCTACAAGGCGGCCATGGATCACTTCGGCGTCAAGGGTACCGTGGAGCTGGCGGCGACGGTGGGCTACTTCTTCATGATCGCCGTGCCCCTCAACGCCTTTGAGGTGGATCCCAACCCGCAGGCGCAACAGCTCCCCATCTAGCTGGTCTGGCGGGCTGCCGACAAAGGTATTTCCGCTCGTCCTTCGACACGCTCAGGACGAGCGGCTCATGGTTCGACAGGCTCACCATGAGCGGTTTTTTCCAGCAGCCTGCTACGGAGTCGGCTGGGCTGGCTCCAGGAGGAAGGCCCGGATGGCGGCCATGTACTGCTCCAGGCCGACCCACAGCAGGTCGTTGTGGCCCGCTCCGGGGATGACCTCCAGCCGCTTCTGAGCCATGGTGAGGGTTTCAAAGAACGCCGTCGCCCGACTCAGGGGGATCAGCTCGTCCCACTCCCCGTGAATCATCAGGGTGGGCAGGGCGACGGCCCGTACCTTCTCGGTGTGGCGGCGCTCCAGCTCCCTGGCCTCAGCGCCGCGGCCCGCGGACTCCAGGTACTCCACCAGGCGCCCCGCGGAGGCGGCGCCGCTCTCCAGCACCAGGCCCCGTAGCTCGCCCGGATAGTGGGCCGCCAGCTCCACGGCGGAGTGCGCGCCCATGGAGCGGCCCATCACGTAGCGAGCGCCCGATGCGCCGTTGGCGGCCAGCACCTCCTGGAAGGCCCGGAAGAGCACATGGGCGTCGGCCAGCATGGTGGGGAAGGAAGGGCTGCCGCCGCTGAAGCCGTAGCCCCGGTAGTCGGCGACGCAGAGGTTGACGCCCATGCGGGTGTAGAAGGGGGCGATGTCGTTGTAGTCGCAGGCCGTCTCGCCGTTGCCGTGAAAGAAGAGGAGCGAAGGGCCGTTCCGGTCGCCGGGGAACATGCGGCAGCCCACCTGCACCCCTTCCGCCACCGCCACCATGAAATCGGTGGCGCCCGGCGGGGGTGGCGCCCAGTCGGGCCGGGGGAAGAAGCCGCGAGCGGCGGCCTCGGTGCCTTCGATGATGGAGTAGTCGGGCGGGTCGAACATCGCGAGGGCAGGGTATACCATCCGGCGGTGCGCCACAAGGGTGAGTCCTCTGGCGAGGGGGCGACTATGGACACACACCGGAATCCCTTGACACCCCCAGGCGCACACTCTAGAGTAACGAACGCGTACCGACAGGCCGTGATCGATAGGGCCAGCCTACCACACTTCGGAGGATCGGGGAGCTATGAGCGTTCCTGCCGCTCTGGAGGGCATCCGCGCCCTGGACGTGGCCGACCATCTGGGCGCCTACACCGGTCGCCTGCTGGCCGAGATGGGCGCGGATGTGGTCAAGGTCGAGGCACCCCAGGGAGACGTGAGCCGGCGCCTGGCCCCCTTTGCAGCTACGGCGGCCGGCCCTCTGGCGCTGCCCTTTGTTCACGATAACGTGGGAAAACGCAGCATAGTCCTTGACTTGGACCGTCCCGACGACCAGGAGCGCTTCCGCGCCCTGGCCGAAGCTGCCGATGTGGTGTTGAGCACGGCCACCAAGGAACAGTGGGAGAGCCAGGGCATCAACCTCGACCGGCTGAGCCAGGAGTTCCCACGCCTCGTATGGACCTCCATCACCCCCTTCGGCCTCACTGGCCCGTACGCCAGCTATCAGGGCAACAATATCGTCGCCGAGGCTATGGGTGGCCTTATGTACATTCAGGGCGACGATCAGAAGCCTCCCTGCATGTCTCCCTGCGAGCAGGGCCTGCACCTGGCCAACCTTCACGCCTCCTTTGGAACGCTACTGGCGCTCCGGGAGCGGGCGACCAGCGGGCTGGGTCAGCTTGTGGATGTCTCGATGCAGGAGGTCGTTGCTCACGTCTACTTCAACTTGGTGCGCTACGCCTACGATGCCGAGATCTTGAGGCGGCCCGGAGCATTGAATCCCCTGCCGCCCAACGGCTACTACCGGTGTCAGGACGGCTTCGCCTTCATCTCCCTCTTCTTTCCCCACCAGTGGGACGCCCTGGCCCAGTGGGTGCAGGACCCCGTGCTCCTGAACCCCGAGTTTCGCGAGCGAGATTACCGGCGGGCACAGGGGGACCTGGTGGATACGCTGCTGGAGCAGTTCACCCTCCAGTTTGACCGCTGGAGCTTTACCGAAGAGGCCCAGCAGCGGGGCATCCCGGTGGCGCCCTTCTGCACCCTGGCCGACCTGGCAGCCAACCGACACCTGGAGCAGCGCGCGTTCTTTGTGGAAAGGGATCAACCCCCCCTGGGGCGGCTTCGTGGGCCGGGCGCCATCTTTCGCGCCTCGGCCTCTCCCCTGGTGGCGCAGCGTCCGGCGCCCCGCTTGGGCGAGCACCAGGCCGAGGTCCTCGCCGACTTCCCACGTCGTGACTACAAAGCACGGCCCCCGGCAGGGCGTCTCCGGCGCCGTCTGCCCATGGAGGGAGTACGCATCCTGGACCTCTCCCGCGTGTGGGCGGGACCATATGGCACCCGCTACCTGGCTGACTTCGGCGCCGACGTGATCAAGGTGGAGTCCAGCAAGTTTCCGGATAGCCGCCGCCCCAATGACCCCTCCTATGCGGAGATCAACCGCAACAAGCGGCCCATTACCCTGGACTTCCAGTCGGTCCAGGGGCAGGCGCTGCTCAAGCGCCTTGTGGCCCTGAGCGACGTGGTGGTGGAAAACTTCAGCCCGCGGGTGATGGGCAAGCAGGGGCTGGAGTACGAACAGTTGCGCCAGGTGCGTCCGGATATCATTATGGTGCGGATGCCGGGCTTCGGTTTGAGCGGGCCCCACAGCCACTTTGCCAGCTACGGGGGGCCACTCCTTGCCTATACCGGCATGGGCTTGCTCTGGGCCCACCCCGGCTCGCCACCCAACGCCCTCATCAAGATGGCCTATCCCGACTACATCGCGGCGGCGACCTTGACCAACGCCATCCTGGCGGCCCTGCGTTACCGGGACCGCACCGGGGAAGGGCAACTCATTGAGATCGCCCAGGTGGAGAATACCGCAGCCCTGATGGAAGTGGCGTTCTTTGACTATTTTGCCAACGGCGTGGTGGCCGCCCCTTGCGGCAACCGCGATGTCAACCACGTGCCGCAGGGATGCTACCCCTGCCGGGGAGACGATGCCTGGTGCGTGGTGAGCTGTGCGACGGACGCGCACTGGCGCGCCCTGGCTGCTCTGGTCGGTCGCCCGGAGCTTGCCGAGGACCCAGCCTTCGCCACGGCGGCCGCCCGTCGCTCTGCCTATGACGAGATGGACGGCCTCATCGCGGCCTGGACGCGGCAGTACACCCCGCACCAGGCCATGCGGCTGCTCCAACGGGCTGGGGTGCCCGCCGGGGTAGTCCAGTCGGGCGAGGACCTGTGGCGTGACATCCATATGCGTGCCCGTGGCTACGTCGTCGCCATTGACCACCCCGAGATTGGCCTCACGGAGCATCCTGGCATGACGGTCAGGCTGTCGGCGACGCCAGGCCAGCTCCGGAGGCCCGCCGGACGGCTTGGCCAGGAGAACACCGCGGTGTTCGGAGACCTCCTGGCGCTCTCGGAGGACGAGATCGCTCAGTACATAGCGGCGCAGGTCATCGCCTGAGCATAGCGTGTAGCCGAAGGCGCGGGTGGGTGACATCCCGCATCCGTTGTGTCCCCTCCCGATGTGCACACAATAATAGACCAGTCTATCGGAGGAGAAATGTCCGCCATCCTACAGATAAAGCCACAGCAGCGCAGCGCCAACACTGCCCAGACGCCCGGCATGGTCCGCCAGGCCGGCATCGCGCCCGACGTGTGCGGCGCGCAGGGCCTGTGGGTGGGGTTCGTCTCCACGCCGCCCAGGACGTCCTCCGGCGCGCACCACCACGGCGAGGCGGAGAGCGCCATCTACATCCTTCGGGGCCAGGTGCGCTTCTACTACGGCGACCGGCTGGAGCACACCTTCGTCGCGGAGCCGGGCGACTTCCTCTACGTGCCGCCCAATGCGGTCCACGTGGAGGAGAACCTGAGCGATACCGAGCCAGTGGAGTTCATCGTGGCCCGCAACGCCACCGACGCAATGGTAGTCAACGTGCCCGACCCGCGGCAGGCGGGCTAGCTCAGCCGCGGCCGCGTCACGCCGCTCCTAACGAGAGCGCTGAATAAGACAAGAGCGGCGTTGCCTGAGGCTCTCGAAGGCACCGCCACCGTTTCCCTTCGGCCAGCTCAGGACATGGTTTCGAGAGCCTCAACAAACGGCGGCACACTCGCCCAGAGGGTGCAATGTAAGTGTTCGCCCCTTTTATTCAGCACTCTCCTTTAAGCGTTGACACTGCTGGGGTTCCCCCCTACAATCCCTTTGATGGTGGCGGGGCCGTTCATCCTCAGGTATGGGGTGGTGTTGGGACTGGTAGCCGCAGGCCTGCTGCTGAGCCCGGGTCTGGAGGCCCCACGCTCCTGGGCCCTCCTCGGCCTGACGGTAGTGGCTTCGGGATTTGGCGCCCACCTCCTGGTGCGCTCCCACCAGGGCTACCGCTACTACCTCCGCCAGCCGGCTGCTTACTTCTACTGGATCACACCCGCCTGCCTGACCCTGGGCGGCGCCACCTTCACCCTCCAGTTCCTGGGAGGTCCGTTCACCTGGGCGGGCATGCTGGCCACAGGGGCGGGCGTGGCGCTGGTGCTCTACTGCCAATACCTCCTGGCCGCCCCGCCTGCCGGACGGGCAGGGCCGGGCGCCGCGCCGCCACCCCAGGCCCGGCTCATCGTTCACTGGGCCATCTACCTCGCGGCCTTCCTGCTCTTTGTGGCTATTCTGAACAGCGGCCTCGGACAGCTAGCGGGCACCCTGGTCCTGGGTGGCATGAGCGGCCTCCTGGCGCTGGAGCTTTTCCGGGAGGGGCGTGAGCGGCCCTGGCGGGAAGGGCTCTACGCTCTGGTACTGGCCCTCCTGGTCACCGAGCTGAGCTGGGCGCTCCAGTATCTGCCCATGGGCAGGATCATTACCGGGCTGATCCTGCTCCTGGCTTTCTACCTTCTCTCCGGCCTCATGCATCACCACTTACAGGGTCGGCTCAGCCTGTGGATAGGGGTGGAGTTCCTGCTGGTGACGGCGGTGGTGCTGGCGGCTCTGTTGCTCCTCCAGTCGGCGGGCGGCTGACCATGGGCTCAGTCGTGTCGCTGGAGACGTTGCACGACCTGCTCCGGGGACCTGCCGGAGCCGGCAAGCGGGTCGTCCTGACCAACGGCTACTTCGATCTGCTGCACCCTGGACACACCCGCTACCTGCAGCAGGCCAGGGCCCTGGGCGACCTGCTGGTGGTGGGCGTGAACGTGGATGCCACAGCCCGCCGCGCCAAGGACCCTCGACGGCCCATCGTGGCGCAGGAGGCCCGGGCCGAGGTGGTGGCCGCCCTGGCCTGTGTGGACTACGTGGTGCTCTTTGCGGAGGATACCGCGGAACGGCTGGTTTCCCTGCTACGTCCTCACGTCTACGTCAAAGGCGGCGACTACGGGGCGGGTAGGGGAGACCCTCCGCCGGAGGCGCCCGCGGTGGAGGCCCACGGAGGCCGGGTGGTGCTGCTCCCCTTTCAGGAGGGTTTCTCCACCACCAAGATCATCGAAACGGTAGTGGAGCGCTTCTGTTCGCCCGCCAGCACAACGTGAACGGCCCTCCCCTGGCACGCGCTGCCCTCGTGCTCTCCCTGGGGAACGTGGGCAGCCGTATCCTGGGCCTGGCCCGAGAGCAGGTCATTGCGGGCCTCTTCGGCGCCGTGGCCGCCACCGACGCCTTTCGGGTCTCCTCCCGGGTGCCCCTGGCCCTCTACGATCTGCTGGTTGGCGGCATGGTGTCTTCGGCCCTGGTGCCGGTCTTCTCCAGCTACCTGGCGGCGGGCCGCAGACGGGAGCTGGGTGAGCTGTGGGGTAGCCTCGCGGGGCTGGCGCTGCTGATTCTGGCGGGCGCCGCTGCTGCGCTGGCCCTGGCGGCTCCGCTGCTGGTGGACGTGCTGGCGGCCGGCTATCCTCCAGATGTCCGAGACCTGAGCGTGGAGCTGCTGCGCTTCCTCCTCCCCTCTCTGGTCTTCATGGGGCTCTCGGGACTGCTCATGGCGCTGCTCTACGCCCAGCGGCACTTCGGCCTGCCCGCCCTGGCGCTCATGGCCTACAACCTGGGCGTGGTGGTTGCGGGCCTGGCGCTCTACCGCGCCATGGGCATCTTCAGCCTGGCGCTGGGCGTGCTGGCGGGCGCGGGCTTGCAGATGGCCCTCCAGGCCTCCGACCTGCGCGGGCTGCCGGTCCGGCTGGCCCTGAACCTCCAGCATCCTGGCGTGGCCCGGGTGTTGCGACTCTACCTGCCCGTGGCCCTGGGGCTGGTGGTGTCTACCCTGGGGATCGCGGTGGACACTAACCTGGCCTCTCGCACGGGAGAGGGCAACCTGGCGGCCATGGGCTTCGCCACCACCCTGGTGCAGTTCCCCCTGGGCCTGGTGGCCGCCGCGGTGAGCGCCGCGATGCTGCCGGACTTGGCCCGCCACGCCGAGGCGCTGGGCACGCCGGGGGACCCCGGCGCCCACGACACGGCCCTTACGGCCTACCGGCAGGCCCTGGCCCAGGGGCTGAAGCTGGTGCTGGTCACCATCATCCCGGCCACCCTGGGCTTGCTGGCGCTGAGAGAGCCCCTGGTGCGGCTGCTCTTCCAGCGTGGCGCCTTCGACGCTACCGCAGCCCAGCGTACCAGCGTCGCTTTCCTGGCCTACGCGCCGGGCCTGCCCGCCGCTGCTGTGGACCAGGTGCTCATCAGCGGCTTCTACGCCCGGCAGCAGACGCTCCAGCCGGTGCTGGTGGGCGTGATGGGCGTGGGGGTCTACCTTGCGGTGGGCCTGGCGCTGCTGGCGCCCCTGGGTATGCCCGGCCTGGCCCTGGCCAACTCCGCCCAGTGGGTGGCGCACATGGCGGTAATGCTGCTGCTGACCCACCGGGGCCTGGGCGGGCTGCAGGGCCTGGGCCTGCGGGCGACGCTGCTGCGGAGCCTGGCGGCCTCGGGCGTGATGCTGGCGACGCTGAGGATCGCGGGATGGCTCATACCACCGGATGCGGCGGCAGGCGCCCCGGCGCTGGCCCTCTCCCTGGCGCTGGCGCTGCTGGCGGCGGCGCTGGGCTACCTGGGAGCGCTGGCGCGTATCGGGCCGGCGGAGGCGCGCCTGCTGGCCAGCGCCCTGAGGACACGCCTGGCCACCGGCGGCCCTGGGAGCGTCGCACCTTGACGCTCCTGGGTCGTGCTACCTAGAATGGCCGCGTTCTCGCCGCCCGCCCCACCCTACGCCGGAGGTAAGGCCCATGCTGCCCCTGGATAGCTACCGCGTCCTGGACCTCTCGCTGCGAGCGCCGGGACCCTTCTGCACCTGGCTCCTGGGTGACATGGGCGCCGATGTCATCCGTATCGAGGAGCCGGCCTCCCGGCTGCGGGCCGAGCGCGCGCCCGACGACGTGGACCCCCTAGTGGCAGAGCGGCGCGCCGCCCACGATGTTCTGGGCCGCAACAAGCGCAGCATCGCCCTGAATCTGAAGACTGCCGAAGGGCAGGAGGTCTTCTACAAGCTCTGCCCCTCAACCGATGTGGTGGTGGAAGGGTTTCGCCCTGGCGTGGTAGCCCGCCTGGGTGTGGACTACGACACGGTGCGCCAGATCAACCCCCGCATTGTCTATTGCTCCCTCTCCGGCTACGGCCAGACGGGACCCTACCGGCAGTTGCCCGGCCACGACATCAACTACATCGCCCTGGGCGGCGCCCTGGGCATCATCGGGCCATCCGGCGGGCCACCCGCGCCACCCAGCAACCTGGTGGGTGACTTCGCGGCCGGTGGCCAGCAGGCCGCCATCGGCATCCTCATGGCGCTGCTGGTCCGGGAGCGCACCGGCCGGGGCCAGTACCTGGACGTGGCCATGGCCGACGGTGTGGTGGCCCTCATGGCCATGGCCTACTCGGACTACTTCGCCTCGGGCTACGTGCCAGAGGTGGGCGAGACACGGCTCACAGGCCGGGCGCCCTACTACCAGGCGTACCGCACCCTGGACGGCAAGTACATCAGCGTCGGCTGCAACGAGTCCTGGTTCTACGAGAACCTGTGCCGCCTGCTGGAGCTGGAGGAGTACATCCCCCATCAGAGCTCGGTGGAGCGGTGGCCAGAGATACGTGAGCGCTTCCAGCAGCGCTTCCTGACCAGGACGCGAGATGAGTGGTGGCGCCTCTTTCAGGAGCGAGACATCTGCGGTGCGCCGGTCTACAGCCTGGAGGAGGCGAGGGCAGACCCCCAGCTCACGGAGCGGGGCGCTTTTCTGGAGCTGAGCCATCCGGTCCTGGGCGTCATCCCGCAGGTGGGGATCGCCACGCGCCTCTCGGAGACGCCGGGCGCGGTCCGCAGCTTCGCGCCCAAGGTGGGGGAGCACACCGACGCGCTTCTGGCCGAGCTGGGCTACGGCGCAGCGCGCATCCAGGAGCTACGGGACATGGGGGCCATCAAGTAGCGTGAAGCGTCGCGGACCGGTATCCACGGCAGGGCTGTCCAGCCGCCGGGGGATGCTGTCGCTCCTGCTGGCCATGGGGGTCTCCGCGGCCTGCGGTGGGCCGGGCACGTCCGGCACGCCACCGCAGACCCCGGCGGCGCCCGCGGTGGTGGAGCCTACGCCCACCGTCGCGCCCCGGCCCACTGGCCAAGCTGAAGGTACGGGCCGCTGGGAGCGGCGCGCGGCCATGCCCACTCCCCGTAGCGAGATAGCGGGCGCGGTCTTGAACGGCAAAGTCTACGTTGTGGGCGGCTTCCTGGCCAGCGGCGTCAGCGCCGCCCTTGAGGAGTATGACCCGGCTACCAACACGTGGCGGGCTCGCAATCTCCTGCCGGCGCCGGTCCACCATCCGGGCATGGCGGCTCTGGGGGGCCGGCTCTACCTGGCGGGCGGCTTCGACGCCGCGGGCCAGCCGCTGGCGCGCGCTTGGGCTTACGATCCCGCCACAGACCAGTGGCAGGCGCTGCCGCCCATGCCCACGGTGCGCGGCGCCCTGGCCCTAGCGGCCGTGGCGGGCAAGGTCTACGCCATCGGAGGCATCGCCGGGCGAGACCTGAGCGCCAACGAGGCCTACGATCCCGCCACCAACACCTGGCGTGCGCTGGCGCCCATGCCCACGGCCCGCGACCACCTGGCGGTGGCCGAGGTGTCCGGCAAGCTCTACGCCTTCGGTGGGCGCCTGGGCAGCTTCGACCGGAACCTGGACGTAGTGGAGGAGTACGATCCCGCCGCGGACCGGTGGCGGGCCCGTGCCCGCATGCCCACGGCCCGCAGCGGCATCGCGGCCGCGGCCGTGGCTGGCCTCGTCTATGTTTCCGGCGGCGAGGAAGGCCGCGGTACCTTCAAAGAGAACGAGGTCTACAACCCGGCTACCGATAGCTGGCGAGGGGTGGCGCCCATGCCCACCCCCCGTCACGGCCACGCCGCGGCGGCCGTGGACGGGAGCGTCTACGTCATCGGCGGCGGGCCTACCCCCGGCGGCTCCCAGAGCGCTCTGAACGAGATGTTCATCCCGTAGCGTGTTTGGAGCGCCCTCTCCCGTTGGGAGCAGGCAGGGTGAGGGAGGCACCGTCGGCCATCACTCCCAACCAAAACGGACAGGCTCCTAATCGATGAAAGGCCATGACGCACAACAGCGAGTGCAGCTAGGCCAAGAGATAGCCGCTTGGCTTTCCCTGGCTATTGCCCTTTTCAGCTACCTGACGGTGGGTCTTCCGATCCTCTATTTCACGCAACCGGACGTAATGAAGCATGTTCCGGCTGTCCTCCTGATGCCCCTGGGGTTCTTTCTTCTGGCCCTGCTGCCTGGCTTCTTGATCGCGCCGATCCTGTTGCTCGCCGGCCTTCTACTGGCAATGTTCGGGGCCTTTGGCGGGGTTAGCGCCACAAAGGTGGCGATTATTGCGCTGATTCTGCTGGTCCCCCTGGTGATCTTCGCCGTGATTACGCTTCCCGGCGCTTACGAGGAGGCCCTTAAGGCCCCTCTCTAGGAAATGCCGCGTTGGCTGGGCGCGCCGGGCGCCACGTCAGGTCCCTTACCTAGCGCGGAGGTTGCGGGCGGGGAGGCGTGAAGTAGACGGACTCCGGCGTCACTCGCAGGATCACCCGTTCCTCCCGGCGCGCCTGCTCTTCGATGGCCGGCCGCTCTGACTCTGGCACCGGTACGCCGCGGATGGCGCCACGGATGCGCATAATGCTTTCTACCACGCCCGTCTCTTCCACCTGGGCCCGTCCGAAGACCGTGAGGAAGGGGAAGGGTGGCTCCTCGTGGAGGACACACAGGGAGACCTGGGCATTGCGGCGGACCGCCCCGGTCTTGGCCCGGGAGGCCATGGTAGAGATGAGCAGGTCTTCGCCGTCCATGACGTAGTATACCGGCGACAGCGAGGGCGGCTTGTCCTCCCGGGCGTACCCGAAGACGCACAGCCGGTGGGCATTCAGGAAGTTTAAGGCCTCTGCGGATAGCATCGTCTCCTCCTGGTGGGTACCTGGGGCTGGCCCAAGGATGGAGCAGGTGCGACTCGCTGTCAACGTCCCGGTCTAGAAGGGGGCCATCCGCAGAACCACCGCCGCGGCCAGCACCAACAGGCTCAGGGCCAGGGTCGCGCTGGAGACCACGAGAGAGAGTCGGCGCATCCGCAGGTATTCCGGGGGTGGGGCCTCCGCCGTAGCCGGCATCAGCTCCAGCAACCGGGGGCCGATGTGCGCCGTGTGGAGGGTGGTGAGGAGGAGGATGGCGCCCACCATCGCGGCCTTGGCCAACAGCACCTGGCCGTACCAGGTGGTGCTGAGCAGTCCCATGGCCGGGATGACGCCGGAGGCCCGGTGGAGGCCGGTGAGCACCAGGACGACCAGGCTTACCCAGCCTACCACGCCGTAGCGGCGGGTCAGCACCGTCAGGGCGGCCTTGCGCGCAGCGGGGTCCTGGATGGCCCGGAGGGCGGGGACTACCGCTAGAACCAGGAAGATCTGAGAGCCGACCCAAACGGCGCTGGCAACCAGGTGCAGCCAGGCGTCGGCCGCGGCGACCATAGTCTGGCTAGAGCAGCGGGCGTAAGCAGATGCTCTGGTCTCGGGCTGGGCCGACGCCGATGAGATCGAAGGGACAGCCCAGCAGCTCCTCCAGCCGCCGCACGTAGGCCTGGGCCTGGCGCGGCAACTCCTGGAAGCGCCGGGCGCCGGCGGTAGAGGTCTGCCAGCCCGGCAGCTCCTCGTAGACCGGCTGGCACCGCTCCAGCTCCCGCACGCTGCTGGGAAACCGATTGATGGCCTCACCGTCCAGCCGGTATGCGGCGCAGACCTTCACCGTGGGGAAGGCGTCCAGCACGTCCAGGCGCACCAGGGCCGCCCCCGTGAAGTCGTTGACCTCCACGCTGTAGCGTCCTGACACGGCGTCGAACCAGCCGCAGCGGCGGGGACGCCCCGTGGTGGTGCCGAACTCGTTGCCCCGGGTGCGGATCAGGTCGCCCGTTGCGTCCAGCAGCTCCGTGGGCAGCGGGCCCGCGCCCACCCGGGTGGTGTAGGCCTTGAAGACCCCCAGCGCCTTGGCGATCTTGGTGGGCGGGATGCCCGATCCCAGGGCCGCGCCCCCGGCCGTGGGGGCCGAGCTGGTGACGTAGGGGTAGGTGCCGTGCTCCACGTCCAGCAGCGTCCCCTGGGCGCCCTCCAGCAGCACCACCTGGTTACGGGCCAGGGCCTCCCGGATCATGGATCCGGTCTCTGCGATGAAGGGGGCCAGCTTTTCGCCATACTCCAGGTACTGGGTGTAGACGGACTCCAGGTCGAAGGGCTCGACGCCGTAGACCCTGGTCAGCAGGCGGTTCTTGTGCTCCAGCACAAAGCGCAGACGCTCCCGGAAGGCCTCCGGCTCCCGCAGATCGCCTACCAGAATGCCCAGACGCGAGGCCTTGTCCGTGTACAGCGGGCCGATACCCTGGCGAGTGGTGCCGATGGCGCCGTTGCCCCAGGTGTCCTCGTCCAGGCCGTCCAGCTTGCCGTGATAGGGCATGATGAGGTGGGCGCGGTCGCTGACGAAGAGGCGGCCATCGGTGATGACGCCGGCCTTCTGCACCATCGCCAGCTCGTCCAGAAACACCCTGGGGTGCACGGCAACCCCGTTGCCGATGATACAGGTGGCGTTGGGCTGGAAGATGCCGCAGGGGATCAGGTGCATGGCGAAGTGGCCTAGGGGGTTCTCCACCGTGTGCCCGGCGTTATGGCCGCCGGAGTAGCGCACCACCATGGCGGCCTGCTCGGAGAGCAGGTCGATCACCTTCCCCTTTCCTTCGTCTCCCCAGTGTCCGCCGACGACAACGATGGCTGGCATGGCGCCACCCCCTGCATATCCCAAACAATAAGACACGGCCTCGCTCCCAGTCCCTCAGGTGGCGAAGGCCGTGACTCAGTATAGCAGAGGTGGCCGCTGCTGCATAGCGTTCCCGGGGCGACTGTTCCCGGGGCGACGGTTTAGCAGCATCCCCAACCCTCTGGCAAGAGGGATCTGGTCCTATGGACACTCCGTTGCTAAACACCCTCCTAATCTCGCTCTTGACTCCTCGAAGGTGAGGAGCCATAGCGAGACGCTGGCGTCCTCGTGCGGATACTTACAGCTGTAGAGAATCGAGTCCCTCGAGCGCATCGACAAGTCGCTCCCGACGGCTCCACGGAATGACGGTTGCCACGGCCTCGATTGGTGCTCGCGCGTGATCAGTCCAAACAGAAGCGCGCTCGCCTCTGTCGTCTAGTACAGCGATGCATGACCACCGGTCGTCGACGTTCTTGATGTCATCGAAGTGGTAGTACCACCGTTGGGCGGTGTGCGTAGCCTGTAACTCGTTTGATTGTGAAAGTGGCTGGATCAATAAATGCAGGCCTGAATCTACGTGAAATTTGACTGTATGATTGCCAGTGACACCCCTAATAGTATAGTCGGGGTCGTATCGCTTGCCCTGTCCTATGATCGTACCTTCGACCTCCTCTTCAAACTTAAGATTGATATAAGGGCGGCGCTTCTCAATCAACGCAGAGACGTTCAGGATGGCTTGCACTAATCCGTGAAATACCTCACCTACCTGACCCTTGCTGGAAATCTCGGCAACTAGCTCATTGATGTCAATATCAACTCCGTAACGTTCGCTAATCCGACGCGCATCGTCCTGTAACTTGCGGCTGAGCGACAGACCGCTGAGATACAGGTATGCAAAGGTTTCTCCCCCGTCAGAGAGAATGACACGACCATCGTCGCGCCTCTCAGCTAGTACTTCAATGGAATCCCCATCAGGGCGAATGAACGGTGTGAGGATAGCGCACCCGGACTCGTTGTCCGAAGTCACAAAATCTCCTCGCAGTGTCTCCAGATACTCCGCCACTAGCGACCTGCAGAATTCCGTGTCAGTTGCTCTCACCATAACTACCCTAGCTGCAGGTGCTGTTGGTAAGCACCCTGTAGAATTATCTTACACTCTTGGAGAAAGGCAAAGAAGGCGTCGTCAATGCTCACGGGTTGCTGTATGCCGTTCGGGCGATAGGCTTCCCGGGACTGAGCTACGCTTTCGTCAAAGCGATGCTTGTGAACACCCTCGAAGCGCTCCTTGTCTCTGTTAATGTGCCTAGCGTTGTTGCTGAGGCATAACCGACGAATGTCGATGCTTTCGTAGAGGAGAGAGAAACTTTGTTGGCGGGGTCCAACGTAGCCGTAAAGTTTGAGGCGGATGTTTGATTCCTTAGCTAACACCGTGGCTTCAAGCCTTGAACCACGCCTTCCCCAAGGACGCCAAGAAAGATTAGCAGTTATCACCTTGTCTTCGGCCAGGAGTGCTCCTACTTGCGCCTCCGTCATCGTCGTCGGCATGGCGACGCAATTATATAGCATTAGATGTGTCTCGTATACAACTCCCTATGCCCTTGACACCATGCTCTATACTAAGCGTGGCCGCAGGCTGGAGCGTGCGTGTTCCTCCCTGGGGCCAGACCGAAGGGGGTGAAAGAGTATGAGCCTAAGAGGCAAAGCGTGCATCGTCGGCATCGGCGAGACGGAGCACCGCCGCGTCTGGCCCGGCCGGAGCATGTTCGGTCTGTGCGCCGAGGCCGCGGCGGAGGCCATTCGGGACGCAGGGCTGCGCCGGGAGGACATCGATGGCCTGATGACCTACGGCGGGCCCGTGTACCCCGGCCCAATGGCGGAGTACATCGGGATCCAGGCCCGGCACTTCGGTGTGGGCGCAGGCTTCATGGGCGGCAGCAGTGGCTGTGCCCTGGCGCTGGCCGCCAACGCGGTGGCCAATGGGATGGCGGAGAACGTCATCTTCGTGGGAGGGGGCGCCCGGGACCCCTCCAACCCCGATGCCTCCATCTACATGGGCGGCCCGGCGGGTGGCCCGCCCAGCATGCAGTCGGAGTTCTATAACCCCTACGGGCCTACCATCGCGGCGAACAACACCTACGGCCTGCTGTACACCCGCCACATGTACGAGTTCGGCACCAAGCAGGAGCAGCTCGCCCGCATCCCGGTGAACCAGCGGTTCAATGCCCAGAAGAACCCTCGCTCAGCCTTCCGGGACCAGCCCATCACCGTGGAGGACGTGCTCAACTCCCGCTACGTCAACTACCCGCTGCACCTGCTGGAGTGCGTCATGCCCGTGGCGGGCGCCATCGCCTACGTGGTGACCACCGCAGAGCGGGCCCAGGTGCTCAAGCAGCCCCCGGTGTACCTGCTGGGCATCGGCCTCTCCCAGGGCTACGCCAACAGCTACTACAACCCCAACATCCTGGAGACCCCGGTCCGCTACTCCGCCGAAGCGGCCTACAACATGTCCGGGTATGGGCCCAGGGACATCCAGTTCGCCGAGTTCTACGACTGATACTCCATCCTGGAGGCCGTGTGCCTCGAGGATGCGAAACTGATGCCCAAGGGCGAGGTCGGTCCCTTCTTTGAGAGCACCGACACCACCTACAAGGGCACCTTCCCCATCAACACCGACGGCGGCCAGCTGGCCGCCGGGCAGCTCAACCCGGCGGGCGCCAGCGGCACCCAGCAGTTGGTGGAGGCCTGTCGCCAGATCCGGGGCCAGGCTGGAGAGCGCCAGGTGGCCCGCCACGACCTTGCCCTGGTGAACGGCTGAGGCGGTGGCCCGTCGCAGATGGCGACGTCGGTCCTCGGTTCGGGGGCCACACTCTAACAAGAGCCTAGCGGTAGGAGCAACCAGAGATGGCAGACTACAAGAAGCCATTACCACGACCGGAGAACATCGAGCTGACCAAGCCCTTCTGGGCCGCGGCCAAGCGCCACGAGCTGGTGGTGCAGCGCTGCAAGCACTGCTCCAACTGGATCTTCTACCCCAGGGAGCAGTGCCCCGTCTGCTTCTCCCAGGAGCTGGAGTGGGCCAAGGCCAGCGGGCGGGGGCGGGTGCACGCCTACACCGTGGTGTATCAGCCGGCGCACCCGGCCTTCCAGGACGAGGCGCCCTACACCTTTGCGGTGGTGCAGTTGGACGAAGGGGTGCGGATGGCGACCAACATCGTGGGGGTACCGCCGGACCAGGTGAAGGTGGACATGCCGGTGGAGGTAGCCTTCGACGATGTGACGCCGGAGTGGACCCTGATTAAGTTCAAGCCGGCCGGGTCCTAGCCGTCAGCCTTGAGACGACAGCCGCCCCCTGGTGTACTGCCAGGGGGCGGTTCTTTTTATGCTGTGCAACACCCAATTTGGGGTTGGTCACTCCCTGCGGATCACCCGTGGTGCGCCCCCTGCCCTTGCTGGGCCTGCTGGGCGGCGTGGATGCGGTCGTAGTAGACCTGCATCCGGGCCTGGGGGTCCTCGATAGAGCGCAGCCCCTGTTCAAGCTGCCCCAGCGCACTACCGGGAATGGCCAGCAGGCTCAGTTCCGGCGGCACCTGGGTGTAGGCCCGCATGCCGACGCAGCCGAGGGAGTAGGCCGGCTTCTGGAAGGAGAGGGCGGTGGCCAGGACGCTACAAGCGGGCCGGGGGAAGACACCGCCCTGGGGGTTGCCCCGCCACATCACCGGGCTGCTGACCTCCTGGAGCACCGCCACCTGCACGATGTTGGCCCACACCAGCACCAGGTCCGGCTCAAGGGCGCAGCTCCAGAGGGGGCCGTACACGGCGCCCGCGTGGCGTTTTTCCACCTTGGGCACCTCTTCGATCTTGTCCGGCGGCAGGTCGTCGGCGGGGCAGAGCTCGTCCAGGAGCAGCGTCACCTCCTCCAACTGCTCGCCCTTCAGGGCGTAACCGGAGACCATCCCGCCCACAAGGCAGCCCAGGTGCTGCTCCGCCGAAGCGAAGAAGGTGGCGTTTTCGCCCCAGCGCCACAGAGTGCAGAAGGAGGGGGCCTCTTTACCCATCACCAGCACATCAGGAGGCGGCTGCTCTACAAAGGTCAGCGCCACCGGTGGCAGCTCCAGTTGCAGCTTTTCCAAGAACAGCTCGGTCAACTCGGCGTGGCCCATGGACGCTCCTCGGCGACAGTGATGGCAGACCCTGCACAGCATGGTAGCCTGGCTGCCGCTCCCGATGCAAGCCGGTGCGTGGCCCCGTGGGTGCCGCTTTTCACGGCGCGCGACGCAGGCGTACAATGCCTCTGTAACCCGATAATCCCGACCCAAGGAGCGTGTGCATGCCCGCCGACGACCAGACCCTCACCGAGGTGGTGCCGGCAGCCTTCTGAAAGGGCTGATTCGAGTACGTTACCCGTGAGGTAAACCAGCTTCCCGGTATCAGGGACCTCAAGATCGTGGAGCGCGCCCGGACGGTCACGGTGACCTACGACCCCCACGCCGTGAGCGAGGACGCTATCCGGCAGGCCATCGGGCGGGCCAACCAGGAGATGGTCCGTTCCGCCCAGCAGGAGGCCAGTGGCCCCACGGACATCCTGTCCCCCGGGCCCAGGTAGCCCCGGGCCATGAGCAGCGCTCACCCCCAGCCAGGCCAGGGCGAAGGCGACACCTACTGCCTGCGGCCCATCGGGCTGGTGCGGAACGGGGTGCCGGACCCCCAGCCTCATGGCTGGGAAGCGGTGGAGTCGGAGCTGCGCCTCGACCCTGCTCTGGCGCCGGCGCTGGAGGGACTTGCGGGCTTCTCCCACGTCATCGTGCTCTTCTGGATGCACCGTGTGCCCCAGGAGCTGCGAAAGGGTGGTCAATACCACCCGGGTGGGCGGACCGATCTCCCGCTGGTCGGCGTCTTCGCCACCCGCACCCAGCTTCGCCCCAACCCCCTGGGCCTGGCGGTTGTGTCGCTGCTGGGAGTGGACGGCCCGGTGCTGCGAGTGCGGGGGCTGGACGCCACGGACGGCACGCCGGTGCTCGACATAAAACCATACCTGCCGCCCTATGACGCGCCGCCCGGCGTCCGGATGCCCGCCTGGGTCTGGAGATAGCCGGGCCGCCGCGGTGTTGGACGCGCGCTCAGCCCTGGGAGCGAGGGGGAGCGGGCCTGCCCGTCCGGCAGGCGGGCCTGCCGGCAGTCTGAGGGACCACCTTCTGGCGGTCTTCCACCGGCTCCACCGATATTACGGCCCGCTGCGCTGGTGGCCCGCAGAAACCCCCTTCGAGGTCATCGTGGGGGCGGTGCTCACCCAGAACACCAGTTGGGGCAACGTGGAGAAAGCGATCGCCAACCTGAAGGCGGCGGGCCTGCTGGAGCCGGCGCCTCTCCGAAAGCTGTCTGTCGATGAGCTGGTGGAGCAGATCCGCCCCTCGGGGACGTACCGGGTGAAGGCGCGGCGGTTGCGGGCGCTGCTGGCCTGGCTGGGCGAGGACCCCCAGGCCCGGCTGGCGGGTGACCTGGAAATGACGCGCCGGGAACTGCTCCGGGTGCCCGGCATCGGCCCCGAGACGGCGGACGCGATCCTCCTCTACGCTGCGGGTCGCCCCACCTTCGTGGTGGACGCCTACACCCGCCGGGTCCTCCAGCGGTTGGAGCTGCATCCGGAGGAGCGGAGCTACGAGGGCTACCGCCGTCTGTTCATGGAGCATTTGCCGGAAGACCCGGCCCTCTACAACGAGTACCACGCCCAGCTGGTGCAGCTCGGCAAGGACCATTGCCGGGCGACGCCGAAATGCCAGGGGTGTCCCTTGCGCGAGGTGTGCGCAATAGGCCGGGGCAGGTCAACCTAGCATAAGGGGTCCCGAACCTTGCCTGGCCGGAGGACAAGTCCGGTGGGCAGCCTCAAGGCGAGCAGCAAAACTGCACCCATCGTATAAGAAATAGCTACCTTCTCTTCGCCTGTTGTCAGACGTGCTAATATGCAGCAAAACCGATAGGCGGGAGGGTCGCGACATGAGAAGCAGTGGAGTCTTTGGCCTAGCTAATCGCCTCGTGTTGATACTGCTGCCCTTGCTGGTGATGTCTGATCTCGCGCTAAACGGCTGTGCACCTGCTGCCCGCACTCGCGACGAGAGTCAGGCCGGTGGAGCTACCCAATCGTCGGGCCAGCCGCCCCTTGCCGCGTCTGACGGCAGCCGCCCCGAGCAAGCTGACCGAAAGATCGTATACACGGCGGCTCTCTCGTTGGAAGTGGAAGACATGAGCGACGCCATGAAGAGCATTCGGGACCTCGCCGAAGGCGTCGGGGGATACGTCGCGGAGCGGTCCACTCGCCTTCGCGATGATAAGATGCTCGCTGACATGACGTTGCGGGTGCCGGCCAGCACCTACAACCAGGTCTTAGACCGTCTCGAGAAGCTTGCGGTGCGGGTTCTGAGCGACAAAAGCACTGCCCGGGACGTGACCGAGGAGTTCACGGACCTGGAGGCCCAGCTGCGCAACGCCAAGGCCGCCGAAGCCCAGCTACTTGAACTGTTCAACAAAGCGAACACCGTCGACGACATCCTGAAAGTGCGGAGCCAGCTTACTGAGGTGCGCGGCCAGATCGAGCGACTGCAAGGCAGGATCAACCTGCTCCAACGCACGTCGGACCTAGCAACGGTGGTCGTGAGCCTCACGCCCGCGGTCGCGGGCCGTAGCGGCGGACCGGTCTGGCAGCCCGTAAAGTCGGTGCAGCAGGCGTGGGAGCAATCTCTGGTGTTCGCCCTCGCCCTGGCCGACGCGGCTCTACGAACGCTGGTCTTCTCCTGGTGGCTGGTGCTGCTCCTCGCGTTCCTGTGGGCGCTATCAAGGCTGGTCAGGCAGTGGCTGCCGCGTCGCCCTCCAGCGGTTGCTACGCCTTCCGAGACAAAGGGCTAGACCCGGGCCTGAGCTAGAGCCGAAAGATGCTCGACATACGCACCCATACACCGACCTCGTAGTACGCCCGCCCGATTCCAGGACTCACCCGTGCTACTATGGGCGTAAATAGCGCTGATGACACGGCAAGGGCTGCTTCATGTGGAGGGGATTGGGGAAGAGACGGCGGACGCGATCCTCCTCTACGCTGCAGGCCGCCCCACCTTCGTGGTGGACGCCTACACCCGCCGGGTCCTCCAGCGGTTGGAGCTGCATCCGGAGGAGCGGAGCTACGAGGGCTACCGCCGTCTGTTCATGGAGCATTTACCGGAAGACCCGGCTCTCTACAACGAGCACCACGCCCAGCTGGTGCAGCTCGGCAAGGACCATTGCCGGGTGACGCCCCGCTGCCGCGGCTGCCCGCTCCTGGCCCTGTGCCCCACGGGTCAGGCCACGAAGACCGAGGAATAGGGGAAGCGCAGAGGGCGCAGCCGTGCCTGCTCTGAGAGGCTGTGAATCATTCCCTCTCCCTCGATGGGAGAGGGCTAGGGAGAGGGTGAAAACCGAGTGTCCCCCTCCTTCTAACTCCCTCCCACCAGGGGAGGGAGGACAAAAATCCACAAACCCTTAGCTTGCCGAAGGGCCAGGGGGCTCGAGGGTCACGCCGGCGCATCGATCGCGACGAGGAGGATAGCTTGACTGTCACGCTGCGGGACTTCATCGAGGAGGAGCTGGCCTACGTCCGGGAGGGCCGGCGCACCGCTACTCAGGACCTTACCCTGGAGCAGCTCCGCTGGCAGGCCGCGCCCGGCGCCAACTCCATTGGCTATCTGCTGTGGCATGTGGGCAGAGTCGAGGACAACTTCGTCCAGCGCTTCATCGGGCGGGGCGACGAGGTGTGGCAGAGCAGTGGCTGGCAGGAAAGGTTCGGGTACGAGAGCCGGGGCATCGGCACTGGCTTCACGCCGGAGGAGGCGGGCGGCGTGCCCATCCCCTCGCTGGAGACGCTGTGGGGCTACCTCGACGAGGTTCGGGTGCGTACCCTGGCCTACCTGAGCAGCCTGGACTGGGAGACCCTGCCCGAGAAGCCCCGAGCCGACCGCTTCCCCCAATGGTCCATCCAGACCATCCTGCGGCAGCTCAGCGCCCACGCCAACCAGCACCTGGGGGAGATCAACTACCTCCGGGGCCTCATGGGGCTGGGAGGGGCGCTGGGATAAGGGGAAGGTGGAGCCGATGAATAGTCCCAGAATATGGATAACCTATGCATGGGTAGACGATGATGTCGGAGACTTCTCGTACCTCGTGCAGAGGCTTGCAACGGTTGAAGTTGAAGCTACCTACGATAGACGAGCACTCATTCCAGGACGACGGCTGTGGCAGCAAATAGCTGAGCATATTCTTAGCGGCAAGATAGACGGGTGGGGCTATCTGCTCACTGCAAACAGTTTGTCTAGTGAGGCATGCAAGGAGGAGCTAGGGTTCGCGTTGCTACGTGCTTTGGACGCGAAAGGCGAGCAATTCCCTCTAATTGGACTATTGCACGGAGTAAGGATAGGGGACGTGCCTCCGTCCCTGCGGATACGGCTATGCGTTAACCTGGCCGATGCCAATTGGCCGGAGCTAGTAAAGGCTGGTCTTGAGGGTCGCCAGCCCAATGTTCCAGTCGAACGACAAGATGAATTTGAAGTAAGCCTTCATACTAACTATGGAGGCATTAGTTCAGCCAGCGCCGTTGAAGTACGTCCTCGTTTCCGTGAAGTGATGTACTGGCGCTTCGCAGTTCCTAAAGGCTACGTCGTGCAACAATGGGGACATGGCCCCTCGGGAGGTGGCGCAATCTCGCGGACGAAGACTATGAGCATTGATGGGGAAGGTGCAATAAACGGTGGTTCAATTAAGTGGTTTGGCGCTGGAGACAGGCTTTCCCCTAGTATTAGCGCGTACGTAGCGTTTTCTGGGGCGGTGCCGCCCCAAATCTACTTTGGAGTGGCTCAAGGATCTGATTTTCCAAGCGAGTGGAAGATCATTCAGTGCAGCTAGACCTGCTTGGCTGAAAGCGCCACATCCGCCGCCTGCCGTACCCGCGCCAGGCAGCGGGTTCGCCCCAGCACCGCCATGGTCTCGGGAGAGTCCTTCTTTGACATCCCCTAAAGCTCCACCCGTTTTATCCCCGGCACCCGGTCGAACTCTCGGTCGAAGGTGGCAATCGCCGTGAGGCCCAGGCGCTCCATCAACGCCACGTGGTAGGCATCTGCGAAGGGGAGGTTCTGGTCAACGTAGAGCTCAAACACGCGGCGAAGGCGCCGTTTTCCTGGTAGCCGGATGCCGGGAAGCTCGATCAAAGGCAGCAGGGAATCTCTAATCACGGATTTGGGCCGGCCAGAGCGCCGCTGCAACGTGAAGACCGTGTCGAAGATGACAAGCTCCGAGGTGCAAACCTGAATCAACCCCTGCTCGATCTTGGCGAAGTAGGCAGTAGCACGTGGCGATTGCTCTGGGTCATCGGCGAGCAGGTGTCTCAAGAAGAGGTTGGTGTCCAGGAAGGGAACGGGCATCTACCTTCCCGACCGGTCCTCAGCCTCTTCTGCAATCGCCCGTTCCGCTTCTGCTCGAAGGTCCTCGGCGCTGAGGGCCAGTTTCCCTCCCTTGAGAGCGCCCGCCGTCCGCTGCACCACACTTCCAGCGCAGGTCAATCGCACGGTCCCGTCTTCCACAACAAAGGCAACCTTGGCGTGAGGGTCGATGCCCAGGAGTCGCCGCACGGCGATGGGGATAGTCACCTGGCCCTTCACGGTGACCGTGGACAGGTATTCCTTCATTGCATATCCTTGGATGAAATGGGTAATACCTCTAGAGTATAGTCCTTACCTGCCGCCCACGCCAACCAGCACCTGGGGGAGATCAACTACCTCCGGGGCCTCATGGGGCTGGGAGGGGCGCTGGGGTAGGGGTGCTAGCTGGATAACACCTCTGAACGATGGGTGGTTGGGACACGCGTCCCAATTACTAGCTCAGGAACTCTCTCAAGCGAGTAATGCAGCGATGCAAGCTGTTGACATTGGTTGCGGCAACGTCTGGGCGCCATCCCGTCCCGGGATCGCTGACGAACTGGATAAGCCGAGCAGAATAGAGTGGCCCGACATTGCGCCCGCTTCCCGGTCGTGGAACCATATCCTCACGGATATCACGACGGCGGGAGAGCCTGGCCAGACCAACCATTTCCTCCTTTGGCTGGGCGATTCCTTCGGGATTGCTAGGAAGGCGTCTGGCAGCGACACCCAGAAAGTCCGACAACCGCTCTGAGTCGCCAAATAGCCACGCCTCAGCCTCTCGGACAACTATTCTCAGTCGCATTAGTGGAGATGGATCAGGCAACCAGTCTTGAAGTATGTCTCGAAAACACCTTTGATCTCGATCCATGTCCACGAGGACGCACCAAGGGTTAAACGTGGCGGCTCTGTTGTAGCCATTCAGGGCTTGAAGGAGGGCGACCTTGCCGTTCTTCCCGTAGACGGTGCCAAGATTCAGGCCGACGTATTGCAGTACGCTACCCAGGACAGCTTCATCTACCGGACCCTCTACGGCTCCCGTGACAACCAAGGAACTGGCACTCGCCATTATTCGCCGAATAGCGACAGCTGTGAGGCGTGAGGAGGACGAGTCTTTGGAAGCACTGCCTCGGCCAGGCTCACACCACCGTCCAGCAAGGCCTTAATCTCTTTGAATGCGTCAGCTGATCTTACGGATGCGCCTTCGGCTTCGGGGCTGAGAAGAAGCACTTCGTCTAGCCCTATGCCCTCGTCCCTCAGCAGGTCCCCAGAGTGCGTGCTTACCAGGATCTGTCGTCCAGAGCGACGTTGAATCCTAGCGAACATCTGGGGTATGTAACGGACCACTTCAGGATGCAAGGAAAGCTCTGGCTCTTCTAACAGCAGTGGTCCAGTGCCATCTAGCACTGCCCAGAGTAGGCCGATCAACCTCAGAGTTCCGTCCGAGAATTCGTGTTCAGTCTGCCACGCACCCTGCGGTCTCCAGTGCTCATACTTGCCCCGCAGATGCGGTATGCCTCGGTCGTCGCGAAACAAGTCCAATTCTCTGAGTTGAGGAATAGCGATCCTCACAGCATCGCGCATTCGTCGAAGCCTCGCCTCCCTTGTGTTGACGGGTGTCCTCATCATTTGCTCGAGGAAATCACCACCATAGGGGTCATTTTGACGCCCCACTGAGCGATCCGGCTCTCGAATAAGCTGCGGAACTATATGAAGATACCGCACCGAAGCAAGAAACTGCGCGAGGTCTCGGTAAAGTCGGTTGACGTTCACCTGCTCTAAATGGGTCTGTGTAGTGAGCTCGGGATCTGTTTTGTCGTCCTCGTCAGGCCTCTCTACGAGGGTCTCGCCCTTGTGAGCCACTCGTTCTTTGCGAATAGTAGGCCGTTGGCGATTATCCTGGTTAAACTGAAGCATGTATTCCCAGAGCTTGGGATTCCCTTCGTCTCCGACGAATACTCGCACTAGGATGTCTGAATAACGTCGAGCGGCGAGTGAGCGAAGCCCTGAGACGCCGCCGCGCTTTGTATTTACAGCTGCCTGAAAGCCACCACCTACTGAAGCGATGTCGTGGAGGAAACGAAAAACGTCTAAAAAGTTCGACTTGCCTGAAGCATTAGGACCAACTAGAAAGACGCGACGTGGGAGTTCCACCTCTGCGCGGCCGAAGTTTCGCCAGTTCTCCAATGTAAGCTGAGTGAACTGCACCCCTTGACGCTCCCTATGTTTGCTTGCTCACTCCGGATTATTTCATAAGTAACAGCCACCTGCACCACAGCACCTTACTGCCCGTGACCGAGTTCCGTACTACTCTGCACACACGCGGCATGGGTCGCCCCCCTAACGTACCAACCCCAGCGCTCTCTTTACCCGTGCCAGGCAGCGGGTTCGCCCCAGCACCGCCATGGTCTCGAAGAGGGGTGGGGAAACGGTGCGGCCGGTGACGGCGGCCCGCAGCAGCCCGAAGAAGACCCCCGTCTTCAGGCCCAGCTCTTCGGCCATAGGGCGTAGCAGGGCTTCAAGGGCCTCATGGGAGAAATCTGATTGGAGCTCCAGGCGGGCTAGGGCAGCCTCCAGCGCCCGAGTCGCCTCAGGCGACTTCAGCGCGTTGAGGGCCTTGTCTTCGTACGTCAGCTCCTGCTGGAAGAAGAAGTCCACCAGCCCTGGCGCTTCACTCAGGAGCTTCAGCCGCTCTTGGATGAGGGGCACAATGGCGTGTAAATAGCCACGGTCGATGGGTCGGGCTATGGTGTCCGGCAGGCCACCCTCGCCCTGGCGAGCAGGCTCGGCCTTCGGACGCCCTTCGACAAGCTCAGGACGACGCTCCAGGAAGGGCAGCAGCCGCTCCGCCAGCTCCTCCTGGCCCAGCCCCCGGATGTAGACGCCGTTCATCCAGTCCAGCTTGTCCTTGTTGAAGACCGCGGCCGTCTTGCCGATGCGCTCCAGGCTGAAGTGCTGCACCAGGTCTTCTCTTGTCATTAGCTCTGTCTTATCGTCCAGAGACCAGCCCAGCAGGGCCAGGAAGTTGACCAGGGCTTCCGGCAGGTAGCCCAGGCGCTGATAGTCGGTGACGCTGGTGGCGCCGTGGCGCTTGGAGAGCTTGGCCCGGTCCGGCCCCAGGATCAGCGGCAGGTGCACAAAGGCGGGCATGTGGGCATCCCACCCCAGGGCCCGGTAGAGCAGGATGTGGCGAGGCGTGCTGGGCAGCCACTCGTCGCCCCGGATCACGTGGGTGATCTCCATCAGGCGGTCGTCCACCACGTTGGAGAGGTGGTAGGTGGGGAAGCCGTCGGACTTGAGGAGCACGAAGTCGTCCAGGGTGGCGTTGGCCACGGTGATCTCGTCCCGCACCAGGTCGGTGAAGGCCGTGTGGCCCTCCTGGGGCACGGCGAAGCGCACCACGGGTCCGGCCCCCGGGTGCTGCTGCCCCATGGCCTCCCGCTGCCGGGGGTCGCGGCAGTGGCGGTCGTACATAGGGGGCAGCTTCTGGCGCTGTTGCTCCCGCCGCACCTCATCCAGCCGCTCCGGCGGGCAGTAGCACTGGTAGGCCCAGCCGGAGTCCAGCAGCCGCTGGCTGTACTCCTGGTAGACGCCCAGGCGGGTGCGCTCTGACTGGATGTAGGGCGCGTGGGGACCGCCCACCTCTGGGCCCTCGTCCCAGTCCAGGCCCAGCCAGCGCAGGCTCTCCTGGATGGCCTCCAGTGCGCCGGGGGCGATGCGGGCCAGGTCCGTGTCCTCCACCCGCAGGATGAAGACGCCGCCGGTGTGGCGGGCGTAGAGCCAGGCGAAGAGCGCCGTGCGGATGTTGCCGACGTGGGGCTCGCCAGTGGGGCTGGGGGCGTAGCGGGTGCGCACGGGCGGTGTCCTGAGCCTGTCGAAGGATGGGGGCATGATGGTTTTCGTTCTCGGTTGTGAGGGCTACACCCGTGATTCTACCATAGGGACTTGTGTCATGCTGAGTCCGCCACAGGCGACCGAAGCATCTGTTCTGGGGCTAGTAGACCCTTCGCTGTGCTCAGGGTGACAGGGGGAGCTCACCCTCCCGCTCGCTCCACCGCCTGCTGCAGGTCCTCGGGCAGCGCTGCGGTGAACTCGACGTACCGCCCGTCCCCAGGGTGCCGGAAGCCCAGGACGTGGGCGTGGAGAAACTGGCGCGGGCACAGTGCCGACGCGTGCCCGTACACCCGGTCGCCCACCACGGGGTGGCCGATGGCCGCCAGGTGCACCCGGATCTGGTGGGTGCGCCCCGTCTGGGGCATGACTCGCAGCAGGGTGTAGCCCTCCAGGTAGGCCTCCACCTGGTAGTCGGTGCGGGCGGCGCGCCCGCGCTCCACCACTGCCATGCGCTGACGCCGCCGCGGGTCCCGCCCGATGGGGGCTTCGATGGCGCCCCGCTCCGGCACGAGCCGCCCCACCACCAGGGCCAGGTAGACCTTGGTCACGGAGCGCTCCTGGAGCTGCCGGGACAGCGCCTCGTGGGCCGCCGCGTGCTTGGCCACCACCATCAGCCCGGAGGTGTCCTTGTCCAGCCGATGGACGATGCCCGGCCGCAGCGATCCCTCCTCCGCTTGGAGCTCCGGGCAGAGGGACAGCAGGGCGTTGACCAGGGTACGGTCGGGGTGGCCCGGCGCAGGGTGCACCGTGAGCCCGGCGGGCTTATCGATGACCAGGATGTCCTCGTCCTGGTAGACCACTGTCAGTGGAATGGCCTGGGGCTCCAGGGACGGCGGGGCAGCCGGCGCCAGATGGGCCTCGATGCGGTCGCCCGGCTCCAGCAGGTAGTTGGCTTTGCAGGCCCGACCGTTGACCCGCACTCTGCCCTGCTCTATCAGGCGTTGGACCTGGCTGCGGGAGACGCCGGAGCGGTCGGCCAGGAACCTGTCCAGGCGCCCCTCGGGAGCCTCAACGGTCAGCGAGAACTCCGTGTTGGGCACGCTCGCGGCCATGGGAAAGGAGGGCTACGTGGCCCGCTTGCGGTCCGAGAGCACCAGGAAAGCTGCCAGGATGGCCACGCCCACCACAATAGCCGAATCGGCCAGGTTGAACACGGGCCAGACCCGGAAGTCCAGGAAGTCGGTGACATAGCCCTGGCGCAGGCGGTCTACCAGGTTGCCCATAGCCCCGCCCAACTGCAACCCCAGGCTCAGGGTGAGGAAGATGCTGTGGACCGGCGGGTTGAGGTAGTAGAGCACGATTGCGGCTACGCCCACCACGGTGGTGACCAGCAGCAGCAGCGACTGGTCGGGCAGGATACCGAAGGCCGCGCCGGTGTTGGTCACGTGGGTGATGCGGAACCAACTCTCTGGCGGCACCGACTCGCCGGGCGCCAGGGTGGCCCGGATGAGGCTCTTGGTGCCCTGGTCCAGGGCGAAGACCAGCCCGGCGATGAGGAAAAAAAGAGCGTCTCGCTTCAGACGCCCTGCAACCCGAACGTTATCTCGCTGCAGATGGGCCACAGGAGAGGGAACGCTGCCTTCCTTCGTGCTCCTTCTAGTGTAGCACAGGCACGAAGGGATACGGAAGCGGTCAGCGGTTCTGAGAATGTTTAACAACTGCTCACTGCGGGCTAAAGCCCGCAGCATCAGGGCTGGGATGCTCCAGGCTTCAGCCTGGGGGTGTAGGGTTATTAAACTCTCTCAACAGGTTCTCCTGCTGGTAGATGCCCTGGTAGCCCTCCGTCACGGGCTGCGCCAGGGTGAAGAAGACGAGTTGGATCACCCGGGCATCCCTGGCCACTCGGAAGCCGTGGGGGTTCACTACGGTCATAAGGCCCTGGAAGCGGCCCTGGTAGCCCGCGTCCCCCACGGCGTTGTGCACCACCACGCCGCTGCGCAGCAGCGACGAGCGGGGCCAGGCCAGGGCGGTCATGCCCAGGGGGATGTGGACGATCTCGTTGAAGGTGACCAGATAAGGGCCAGGCGCCAGGTGGAGGTAACCCTCCGGGTCGAACGCCAGCTCCACCGTGCTGGGGAGCTGGCGCTCCGCCACGTTGACACCAAGCTGCCCCAGAGAGCCGAACCAGGCCACGGAGCGCAGCGTCAGGTCGATGCCGTTGGGCTGGAGCTGCTCCGCGGGGTTCAGCAGCCCCTCCACGATAGGCGGCGACCCTCGGAGCCACCGCTCAAGGCTGGCACGGTCCAGCACGCCCGGCAGCGACAGCGGAGCCTCGGTGCTCACGCGGGCTGCGTCGCCAGGGCGCCGGCGAAGAAGCGGGCCACGGCCGGGCCCACTGCGGCCTCGAAGCCCCCCCAGAAGTGGTCGGCGCCGGGCACCTCCACCAGCTCTGTGGCGCCTGGAAGACTTTGGACGAACTGCCGCAGCTCCTGCACCGCCACCACGCTGTCCTGGTTGCCCACAATGAAGAATGTGGGTCGATGGAAGCCGCCGAGGATGCCCTGGCCCGCGAGGTTCCGGGTGGGCAGCGAGACCGCGGCCAGGGCGCGCACCCTGACATCCTGTTCGGCGGCCGCGACGCATACCCGGGCCCCAAAGGAGTAGCCCGCCAGGCCGAGGCGGGTGCGGTCGATGCGGGGGTGCTCCGCCAGGCAGCGCAGCGCGCCCAGGGCGTCCTCCTGCTCCCCCAGGCCGTCGCCGTGCTGGCCCCCGCTGCCGCCCACGCCGCGGAAGTTGAACTTGAGGCTGGCGACCTGCTGCTCGGCCAGCGCGTCGCAGACGGCATAGACCACGTTGTTGAACATGCTCCCGCCGTAGAGGGGGTGTGGGTGGCACATCACCACTCCCGGGTAGGGACCCTCCGATCCTGGCAGGTAGAGCACACCTTCCAGGGTGGGGCCGCCCTCCACCGCGCTCAGGAAGCTGATCCGCTCTTCGGGCACCTTTCGTCCGCCCTCCTTGTGCCGCATCTTAGGGGCTGCGGGTGACTTTTGGCAAGGGACGGTGCTAGAATCGCGCCAGCACTGCCGGAGGAGCGCCCATGGGTGTTGTGGATCTGCGCAGCGACACTGTGACCCATCCCACGCCCGCGATGCGGGAGGCGATGTACCGCGCCGAGGTGGGCGATGATGGCTGGGGTGAAGACCCCACCGTGCACCGGCTGGAAGAGCTGGCGGCCCAGCGCCTGGGACAGGAGGCGGCGGTCTTTGTGGCCAGCGGCACTATGGGCAACCTGGTGGGGGTTCTTACCCACTGCGGGCGGGGCGACGAGGTGATCCTGGGTGACGAGTCCCACATCTTCTGGAACGAGGTGGGCGGAGTCTCGACGCTCGGCGGGGTGCACGTGCGCACCGTCCACAACGAGGAGGACGGGACCATGTCCCTGGCCGTCATCGAAGCGGCCATCCGGCCGGACAACGTCCACTTTCCCCGGACGCGCCTGATCTGCCTGGAGAACACCCATAACCGCTGTAGCGGCAAGGCCCTGACGCCGGAGTACACCCGGCAGGTGGTGGAGCTGGCCCACGGCCACGGCGTGTCGGTGCACCTGGACGGCGCCCGCATCTTCAACGCGGCGGTGGCGTTGCAGGTCAGCCCCAGCGTGCTCGTCGCGGGGGCCGACTCGGTGCAGTTCTGTCTCTCCAAGGGCCTCAGCGCGCCGGTGGGGTCCCTCCTCTGCGGCAGCGGGGCCTTTATCCAGGAGGCGCGCCGCTGGCGGCAGACTGTGGGTGGCGGCATGCGGCAGGCTGGCGTCATTGCGGCGGCGGGCATCGTGGCCCTGGAGACCATGGTGGACCGCCTGGCGGATGACCACGCCAACGCCGCCTACCTGGCCCGGGGCCTGGCGGCGATCCCCGGCGTGCTCATCGCACCCGAGACCATCCAGACCAACATCGTCATCTTCCGGGTGCAGGGTATTCCGTGGGACGCCTTTATGCAGCGGCTGGCTGCGAGCGGCGTCAAGATCTCCAACTACTGGGGCGGGCTGCTCCGCATGGTGACCCACTACGGAATCCAGCGGGAAGACATCGACCAAGCCCTGGAGGCGGTACGGAGTGTGATGGCGGGGATCGAGTAGATCCTAGCCGATGAAGAGCTCTCCCGCCTCCTCCTCGATGCCCGTGATCTGATTGTCCCGCAGGGTGAAGGTGAAGAGGGGTACCGATTGGGCCAGCTTCTGGCCCTGCCAGAGGAAGAGGTAGCCTCGGTAGTCGCCCTCGGCGCGCTCGCCTTGCCATCCGATAACTCGGGTCTCGCCGCCCCGCTGCAGCGTGAAGGTCTGCTGCCTGGGGAGGTCCAGGCGGAGACGATAGGTGCGTACCACGCTGGCCGGGCCGCTGGGCAAGCTCCAGTACCCGTAGTGCCGCTTGCCATCCAGGCCGTAGATATCCACCACCGGCTGCCAGGCCGGTCCGATGTAGTCCACGGCCAGACGGAGGCCTCCCTCCGTCGGGCGGGTGGCCCACCGCACCAGCACCACATCTGGGAAGCGTTCGACCCGCGCCGAGCCTTCCTCAGTCTGCCGCAGCATCAGCGACTTCACGAACACGGGGAAGTTGCTTTCGTTGTACAAGGTCAGCCGCGCGGGGAGAGCCACGCGGCCCAGGCGGTAGGAGGCGAGACCTGGCGTCAGGTTCAGGGCGTGGGGCTGGCCGTTCACAACAAGGGTCACCCGCTGGTCCCGGAAGCTGGCCAGGGTCACCGCGAGCTCCGGGCGCATTCGCCGTCCGCCTCGCGCCCCGAGGCTTTCGGCAGCATCGGCCTCCAGGGCCGGCTGCGGCACCGTCAGGTCCAGGTTGCCCCGCCGCACTACCTCCGGATAGTGCACCTGGGGCGGCGTCGTCTCAGCCAGCACGCCCAGCAGTGGGGGGGACCACCCCTGAAACTCCGGGTATCCTTCCTCGGTCCAATCGGTAATGCGCAAGCCGCTGGCCTTTCCCTGGCCGGCGCTGGCTTCGATGACTGGCGGCGCCACGGCGGCTCCCAGGTCCCGATAGTATTCCACGGCCTCAGGCGTCCGGTAGGCCTTTAGACCCAGCCCCTGCCAGACCCTCTGCCCTTCTGGGTAGAGCTCCCGCTGGCTATCCTCCAGTTCGTTGAAGATCGCGAAGTCGTAGACGCCGTCGTCCCGCAGCCGGAAGAAGGTAGAAAACCCGGTCTGCACGTAGCCGTACAGGTTCGTCTTGCGGAGGAAGTAGGCCAGGGCCCCGGCCTTGGGCCCCTGGTAGTCCCGGTAACCGGAGACCAGCACGCTAGCTCCTGGAGGGATGGCCTCTGCCAGGCCCTGGAGCGTCCGGTACTCGGCCGTGCTCTGGCCCCGGATGCTCCCGATGAGCTGTCCCGTGCTCCCTGCCGTCAGAGCGGCCAGGACGGCGGCTCCCAGGGCTATGCCTGCCCGGGGGAGCCGCGGTTGCCGTAGCTCGCCCGCCATCTGCCACAGCCCGACGCCTCCTGCTACCACCAGGGCCAGCAGCAGGAAGGAGGAGGAGGGCAGGAGCTTGAGATACCCGTAGGGGTAGGGCCAGAGGTACCGCACCCCCACCAGCAGGAGCAAGGGCGGTACGCCCACCGCCACCAGGAGGAACTGCCGCCGCGTGACGGCCACGTACGCACCCACCGCCATGAGGAGCAGCAGGAGGAACCGAAGGCCCGGCGCCAGGAGACCCTCGAGGCCGGACTGGGGATCCAGCAAGCCGGCCAGTCCGCCCTCGGGCGAGCGGAAGAGCCCCAGGGCCCAACCAAAGGATGGGAACTGGGCAACATCCGGCCCCCGGCTCAGGCCACTCAGGCCCTGCTCATCCCAGAAGTGGTAGGCCCGCCGAGCCGCGCTGAGGTAGGCCCAGGGCGCGAGGGCCAGCGACACTGCCAGGGTTCCAGCTACGACAGTCAGCGGCCGCAGTAGGTCGGCAGCCCCGCCTGCCCAGCGGGCAGGGCCCGGCAGGCTGACAAGGATCAGGCCCACCAGGAGCACCCCGTACAGAGGTGCGACCGGCACGAAGCCCGCCAGCAGCGCCGCCAGCCCGAGGCCGGCCAGCAGCACCGTGGGCCGGGCCGGTCGCTGTAACGCCAGGGCCAGTCCCAGCAGCGCAAAGGGCAGCAGGGCCAGGGAGATGGTCTGCTGGCCAAAGCTCCAGAACACGATGTAGAGCCCGGCAGCGTTGATGGCCAGCAACGCCGTGGTCAGAGCAGCGTGGGGGAAGCTCAGGCCGAGCCCAGCCCTCAGGAGCAGGAAGCCGGCGGGCAGCGAGAGGGCGTAGAGCAGCGCCAGCAGCCCAGCGAAGTGCTGGTGCGCCTCCTGGCCAGCCAGCACGCCGACGGCTGCGTGGAGCTGCTGGAAGGCCAGCCCAGCCGAGCGCGGATCGAAGAAGTTGACCCGCCACAGGAGGGGATTAGGGTAGTCGGCGAAGGGCCGCCCGGACAGCTCGGCCAGGGAGAACCCCGCCGGCCAGCGCTTCAGGTACTCGGCCAGCGGTAGGTAGATCTCGATGTCCCAGTTGGGGCCCAGGGCCAGCAGATCGGGCTGCCCCCAGAGGGGCAGCAACCCCAGGGCCAGGGAGAGGCATGCCAGCCCGGCCACGGTTGCCTGCTCCCGCCACGCCTGCCCTGCCGGAGACCAGCGGCGCCTGAGCGCCAGGGCGACGGTGGCCGCGGCGCCCAGCGCCAGCAGCGCCCAGGCCGCCGCGGCCATGGGAAAGAAAATACCGAGCCAGCCCAGGGCTACCGACGCCGTGGCCAGCCCCGCCAGCGGTGTCGCGAGCCAGAACCAGCGGCGCGCCTCGTTGGGGAGGAGCAGCGTGGCTACCGGATAGCCCGCGAAGAAGAGCAGGCCCAGTGCCACCAGCACACCGTTGAGCTGCTCAAGAATGGGCGCCAAAGGCACTCCTCCCCGTCCGGCCACCCAACGTATATTTCTGTCTCACTACTCCCGATTATAACCCCGCCCTGGAGCGCAAAGGAACCGTGGTACTGGGCGAGTGTTTAACAAGGGAGAGTGCAGAGAGGCGCAGCCTCCCTTCGGCAGGCTCAGGGCATGCTTTGCCAGGGGGTTCGGGGCCTGTCCTGAGCCTGTCGAAGGGGATGTGCACCCGAACAAATAACCCCGAAGGGGTTCCGTGAACCTTGTCCTGAGCGCAGCCGAAGGGCCCCTTGCAGGGGGTTTGGGGGCGATATTCAACACCCTCGTACTGAGCTGGCCGAGGGACTCAGAGCAGGGTGCTCGAGCTTCACGGGCTTTCAGGCGTGCGATTCTCCGAAGTTGTGTGTTATAAGGGAGAGAGGGGCGCGCCGCTCTGCCGGGTCAATCTGGCAGCGTGAAGCCGTCGCCATCACCACGCGCGTGGAGGAGTGCTATGAATGCTGGCATAAAGCCCGCCGTCGCGGAGCTCATCGGCACCTTCGGACTCATCTTCATGGGGGCAGGCTCCATTATCGCCACCCGCGGGCAGGACCTGACGGCCATCGCCTTTGCCCATGGCCTGGCCATCGGGCTGGGGGTGCTGGCCCTGGGCAAGGTCTCGGGCGGCCATTTCAACCCGGCAGTGACCATCGCGTTCCTCATCACCGGCCGGATAGGGGCTGGCGCGGCCGCGACCTACGTGGTCAGCCAGCTCATCGGCGCGGTGCTGGCGGGGTTTGCCCTGGTCTACTTCCTCCCGCCGGAAGCCGTGGGCGCAGCCGGCCTGGGCAACCCAGAGCTGGCCAAGGGCGTCCAGTTCTTCAACGGGCTGCTGGTGGAGCTGGTGCTCACCTTCTTCCTGGTCACCGTCATCTTCGGCACCGCGGTGGACCCCCGTGGCCCCAACCTCATCGCGGGCCTGGCCATCGGCCTCACCATTACGATGGACATCCTGGCGGCAGGACCCATCACGGGAGCCGCGATGAACCCGGCCCGCTCCTTTGGCACCGCGGTGCCGGGAGTGGCGCTGGGCATGGCGGGCGACTTCTTTGCCAACCACCTGGTCTACTGGATCGGGCCCATCCTGGGTGGAGCCCTGGCAGCCCTCCTGTACGACGTGCTGTTCATGGAGAAGGATGCTAGAATACCAGGGTAAGGCCCGTTGGGGACTCGTCTAGTGGTAGGACAGCGGACTCTGGATCCGTATGGCGAGGTTCGAATCCTCGGTCCCCAGCCAAGCGCACCAACGCACCAACTCATGGCCACCTTCACCGTCACCTTCGAGATCGGCGACCTCCCGGGAACCACCTTCCAGCGGTTAGAGGGCCTGGTGGATACGGGCGCCACCTTCACGGTCATCCCACGACCCATCCTGGAAGAGCTGGGCATCCGCCCGACCAGGAGAGGCACCTTCGCCCTCGCCAACGGCCAGGTGGCCGAGTACGAGATAGGCCAGGCCACCGTCCGCCTCCAGGGTCTGCAGAACATCGTCGACGTCATCTTTGGCCCGCCCGGCACCGGGCCCCTCATCGGGGCCGTCACCCTAGAGAGCCTGCTCCTGGGAGTCGACCCCGTGAACGAGGCGCTCGTCCCCGTCACCGGCCGGCTCAAGCCGCTGTAGCGCGTCGCCCCTACATCAGCTCCCACCCTCACCCTACCCTCTCCCTCAAGGGAGAGGGTATCTTATTCCTCCCCCTGCCAGGGGGAGCCTGCCTGCGGCAAGGCGGGGCCAGGAGGGGGTGTGGAGCTTCGCTCGCAGCTCCACTCAACTGTCGGTGTCGACCCTCTCCTAACCCCTCCCTGCCAGGGAGGGGACCCCTTCTTCCTCTCTCACAGGGAGAGGGTATCTTGTTCCTCCCCCTAGGAGCCTGTCTATTTAGTGGCTTGCCATCTGGTCTTAGGTGCGGGATCATGAGGCATGCGACCTTACCATCCGTACACCCCTGACCACGCCGATCTCGTCCCGGTCTGGTTGGCGGAAGCTATTCCGCCCGAAG
>JACPQN010000129.1 GCA_016190485.1 Chloroflexota bacterium | reverse complement strand
TGACGGGAGAGGGTTAGGGAGAGGGTGAAGCGACGCCTGCCCCCTCCCTCTAGCTCCCTCCCACCAGGGGAGGGAGGACAAAGACTCACAAGCTCTCAGCGTGATGCTGGTGCCTGGCCGGAGCCGGTCTGGTTTCTTCCTTCTCCCGAGTTTGCGTCACCATTTGGCGCCTCCTATTCCACCACCAGCTTTCCCCGTAGCATGCCCATCTGGCAGGTGAACTCGTACTCGCCCGGTTTCTCAGGCAGGAACTCCACGGGAACCATCTCCCCTTCCGGCAGCCGGGCCGACTTGCCGAAGTCGCCGAAGACCACCATCTCGGAGCAGGAGGCCGTCTCCTCGCGGCGAAAGTGGAGCCGCACCGGCCGGCCGCGCTGCACCAGGATGACGTCCGGCGTGTAGCCGCCCTTCACCAGCACCATGGCCTCCTGGTAGCCGGATGAGGCGAGGGCAGCCCGGTAGCCTCCCTTGCGCGGCCCCCAGAAGAACCAGGCGATGCCGGCCATGAGGGCCAGCCCGCCCACCACAACCACGATTTCGTCGGTGGTCAATGGGTTGCCTCCTTGAGACGCCACCGACAAAGCCGATAACTCAACTACCGAGGACCCTCCTTACGGGGTCGTCGCGGTCTTTGGGCCCTTCCCTCCGTTGGTCAAGTCTGGGCAGGGGAGGGGCCAGTTCAAAGCGGGAAGCACGATTCCGGTCAAGTTCCGGTTAAACAACGGGTCCCTCGTCACCAATGCCACCGGCACGGTGTGTATTAACAGCAACTGCGCTTCGTTCCGTTGGGACGCGACCAGCAGCCAGTACATTGCCAATCTGAGCACCAAGGGTCTGGCCGCGGGGGCGTACACTATAGTGCTGAACGTCACTGGTGTGGCGAATGGTCCCTTCAGCCTCGCTTCGGTTCAACTCAAGTAAGAGCATGGAAGTAGCGAAGACTGCGGGTCACCGCTGAGGTCGTCAGAGGGAATCACCGTACGTAGGGGCGGGTTTGAAACCCGTCCCTACGTGGCCCTCAGAGGTCCCGCAGGCCGAAGTCCTCAGCCAACCGAGTCCCACTCTCGCGCGTCATGCAAGGGCTGTATAACGGGGATCTGCCATTCGGATATGAACGGGGAGAGGATGGGATCCCCACTCTGGTCGCCGCGGAACAAAGGCGCATCAGGCCGTGCTCATCCCTCAGGGGGAGGTCGGTCAGTTCAGGGCCCTGCTGGCACGGGGCTGGATGGAGCAGGGGGTGATTGTCCGTGGCCGTGTAAAAATACCCACGGTGGCCAACAAAAGTTCCCACCTCTCGCAGCAGGAGTGAAAGGTTAACGGCGTTCCTGCGGTTCTAGGGAAATGGGAGTCCCATCTCTGAGCCGGAGGACCGCCGTAGTTGAAAACTATGAGGGGGGGGCGGAGATCATCGCGGCGTATCAAACAGTGGGGAGCTACCGGGGCGCCATGCCCTCGGACTTCGTGTGCAGCGATCTCCACCAGCGCATTCACTGCGCTGGTGGAGATCGCTGGCGAGACCCCAGCGGAGCGCCTGCTGGATCTGATCTTCACCGGTCTGGTAGTTCCACGCAACACCGCCCCCAAAGGGCTGCGGCCTTCGTTTTGAAGGCGGGAACCCTGCTTGTGTGTGCCTGGTCAAACACAACCTCAGGGAACGCCTTTGGCTTCGCCTTTTACACTGCGTCCCCCTGGGACCCGGGCTTACCTAGTGAAGAAGTCGGGGTTATCCACATCCAGCGCCTTGTTCCAGCTGAATGTGGCGTGGGCCAGCCCCGTCACCTCGGCCTTGTAGTTGCCCGAGGGTGCGCCGCCCACGAGCTTGAACGAGCGGTTGCCCTTGCTATCGGTGTTGCCGCTGAAACTCCAACAGCTGTCAACGCTGCAGTCGAAAACGCCGTCGCCGTTCTTGTCGTGGATCAGGATGACCTTCACCGACGCCGCCTCCACCGGGCTGTCGCCGCTGGTGAGGGCGCCGCTTCCGTCGGAGTCCCGCCGGATGTTCACGATGAACCCCAGGTTGTTTTTGCTGGAGTTCCACGAGATGTCGAACACCCCCATCTTATTGGGATCGCCGGCCGTCACGGAGATGGAGACGGTGGCCGTATTGGAGGTGAGGGCGCCGTCGCTGATGGTGAAGGTGAAGGAATCGCTTCCCGTGAAGTTGGCGTTGGGGCTGTAGGCCACACTGGCGCTCAGCGCGCCGCTGCTGCAGCTCATGGAGCCGCTGGTCGCGCTCAGGGTCCCATTGCTAGGACCGCCGGTGACCTGGAAGCTGAAGGTCTGTCCGTCACAGCCGTCGGCATCGGAGCCCGTCAGAGTGATGCTCACCTGGGTGTTGGGCTGGGTGCTCACGCTCTGGTTGTTGGCCACGGGCGCGTCGGCCACGGCGCTGACGCTGATGGAGACGGTGGCATCGGCAGTGGCGCTGCCGTCGCTGACCCGGTAGGTGAAGGAGTCGGACCCGTTGAAGTTGGCCTTGGGCGTATAGGTGACGCTCGCGGTGTCGGTGTTGGGACTGCCGGAGGTGCAGGCGTTGTTGCTGATGGCGCCGAGGCTGCCGTTGCTGGGGCCCGTCACGATGCTGAAGGTCAACTCGCAGGTCTCAGCGTCGGAGCCGCTGAGGGTGATGCTGACGTCGGTGTCCTCGCTGGTGGAGACGGACTTCCCGTCCGCCGTGGGCGCGGTGTTGGTCCCGCCACCGCCTCCACCACCTCCCGCCACCGCCTTGTCGGCGTCCACCAGGCCGTACCCGTACTTGGTGTCACGCCCGGGGTCGCCCAGGTCGATGGCGGTCTTCTGGAGCCGCACGCGCGCGTCCACGTGGTTGACCGTACCATCCCCGTTTTCGTCGGTAAGGCACCCGCAGGCCAGCACCAGGGCGGCCGTCCCCGCCACGTGGGGGGAGGCCATGGAGGTGCCGCTCATATTGCCGTAGCCGCCGTCCCTCGTGGTCGATTTGATGCTTACGCCGGGGGCCGATAGCTCCAGCTCCGGACAGGTGCTGGACCACGATGCCCGCTTGTCCTTGTCATCCGTTGCCGCTGTGGCGATGAGGGAGTCCCAGCGGGCGGGGTAGATGCAGTTATCCCCGCTCCCCGGCGGGTTGCCGCTATTGCCCGCCGCCGCCGCATGGAGCACACCCGCGGCATAGAGATTGTCGAAGGCGGCTTTGACTGTCTGCCCGGGGTCGCCGCCGCTGCCGTAGCTGTTGTTAGTGGCCCGAATGCGATCCGCGACTAACTTGCCTTGGTTATAGGTGGAGATGAAGTCCAGAGCGGCGACTACATCGCTGTAAGAGCCGCCGCCACTATCACTCAAGACCTTGAAGACACAGACGGTGGCCCCGGGGGCCACGCCCACCACGCCCGCCCCGTTTTTAAGTGCGGCTACCGTGCCGGTCACGTGGGTGCCGTGCCCGTGGCCGTCCTCGACGGTGCCGTAGCTCGTCCCGTTGCTGCAGGTAGGGTCGTAGGCGAGGTCCGGGTGGTTCGTGTCAATCCCGGTGTCCAGGACCGCCACCATGACCCCCGCGCCCGTGTTGCCCGCCGCGTGGACGGCGCCCGCCCCGATGTGCTTCACGCCCCAGGTGTTATTCAGTTCGGCGTCGCCAGACGTGGTGGTGTGGTCGACGATGCGAACCTCGATGTCCGGCTCCACCCGCCTCACCCTGGGGTTCGCCTGCAGGCCGGGGATGGCCGCGGCCGGCACCGTGGCGGCGATGGCAGGCACCACGCTGCGGTAGGTATATTTGATGTCGCCGCCCGCCCCGCGCACCAACGCTTCCTCGGCAGGGCCTGGCTGCTGGTGGAACGCGATGAACACCGCAACCCGCCGGGCAGGAGACCCATCGTGGCCCGAAGCCGATACCGGCGCCGGGGCCACGTCCAGCGGCAGCATACTGGCCAGGAACGCTGCGACCACGGCTAGGCACAACAATCGAACCTTCCTCATCGCCGCACCCTCTTCTTCGAGCACCCTCGCTCCGGGGGCCATTCCCGCCTGGGTTGTGAGAGGACGACCACCTCTCCTGGGTTACAGGTTCCTTACCGCAGGGACGCCCGCCGCGTCATTCTTCTATTATCAACCTATCAACCTTTCACGGCACTATTTTAACAGGTTTGTCAAGGTTTGGGGCCGACACTCCGGCGCCTATGCGCAATAATTTAAGTCGCTATGTTTAGCTCCCAACGCTGGCCCGCCATTTAAAATGGGAGTCTTCCGACATCTTCCCGCAGTTAGCGCTGTTCACGTTGAAGTCAGTCGTCATCTAAGTGCACTATCAGGCGACGCCGATAGCTCAGCTTGGGTCTCGGATTGCCAGGCTCGCTTGCAACTGCCGCCACTTTCGCTTGGCAGTAGGTGAAAAGGGCATCGTAAATCGGCTTTGCGACCTCAATCTTCGCATGGTCGTCCGGTATGCCCAGCTGTACTCCTCGCATGAGAGCATCGAGTCCCGCGGCCTCGCGGCGCGTAGTGCGTGATGGCGGGACATCAGCGTCGTGGATGATACGTCCGAGCTCAACCAGAGCCTCATCTTTTTGAAGTCCATAGTGCTCGACCATCGCTTGGAAGGTGCACTTTGTACCCTGGTGGCTGAAGGTGCCCCCGCGCATGTCGAACGTCTTGCCGTCAACCGTTGCCGGGTCGGTCCTGGCCGGCACGAACTCGAAGGTGGCGTCGGCGTCGACGAAGCGACGTATCAACCAAGAACATGCGGTGCGGTCAACGTGGAGGTTCCGCCGGGTCACCCACTTCATGGAGTATTCTCCTCTCGAGCGGCGCTTTCCGTGAACTGCGACAAGGCCTCCTCGCAGAGCCGGAGCGCATCGTCAATGCTGGCATCGCCGCCTTCGTTGACGTAATCTCGGCTGCGGACCTGCTCATACCAGCGCTGCAACTTTTGCAGGTCGGCCTCCAGCTCCTGAAGTTCAGCGAAGCTGAAGTCCCTATGATCAGTCTCGCGCCGGATGTGCTCCAAGAAAGCTTCCGCGTCTTGGCTGACGGCGGTGTATTCAGCCGCCCTCGCAGCCTGCATCTGTGTTCTGATTTCACTCACCTGACCGGCCTCAAGGCGGGCGTCGCGGACGATCGTGGCGCGTCCCTCGAATTCAAGGATCCTCTGGGCTATGGCCGTCAAGGCTACCTCCGTACCGGCGGTCTGCGGAAGCACGCAGACTCCATCTCGCAGGTAGACGGCCCCCACCCGCTTCACCTCCCGCCACACAAAAGCCCGTTTCCGGGAGGGCTGGGCAGGCACCGAATAGATGAGCAACAACCAGGGATGTTGTCTCATGTGGCAGCCTCCGGTGTCTTGGTCCCCTCCACGAGGCTAAAATGACGAACCTGGGGCACCATCGCCACGCCAACCACCACCGCCAGTGCCCCGAGGCCGCCCACGAAGGCCGAGGCCTGAGTCCCCAGCAACGCGGCGGCGACGCCTGACTCAAACTGCCCGAGTTGCGGGCCACCCATCGTAAAGACACTGTTCACCGCGGCGACGCGGCCGCGCAGCTGATCTGGGGTCAAAACCTGATTCGTGGTGCCTCTTACGACTGAGCCCACCATATTCCCTGCGCCCGTTCCGGCCAACATCAGCACCGACAGCAGGAAGTCCTGTGAAAAGGCAAAGACCATGGTGCAAATCGCGTAGCACGTAACCGGGACCAGCACCCACAGCCCGGTGCGACGTGGTGTGGCCGCCATGCCCATCGCGAGCGCGGCCACCAGCGACCCTATCGAGTTGCTGGCGTAGAGTATGCCAAGTCCTGTGGGCCCTACCGCCAGAATATCACGCGCGTAGACGGGGTAGAGCGCCGTTGAGGAGCCGAAGAAGGTAGCCCCAAAATCGAGCACCATGAATGCGAGGATAACCGGCTGCGTAAGCAGAAATGCGAACCCCTCTTTGACAGCATTGAGCGATACCCCGGCCCGTCCGACCATTGCTTGAGCCCTGCTCCTAATCAGCAGTAGCACCCCGAGCATCGCCACCCAGGTCGCGGCGTTCGCGGCGTAACACCAGCTAGGGCTCGCAATCGAAAGTAGCAGGCCAGCCAGGGGAGGGCCCACGGTCATGCCCACATTCCGTTGGGCGCTGTTCAGGGCCATGGCGCTTGTTAGATCTTCTCGGGGAACGAGGTTCGGGACCAGCGCCTGCCGGGCAGGCTGTTCCAGCGTGCCCGCAAAGGCGGACAAGACCGCGGCGGCGTACAGCATCTCTGGCGTAACGGCGCCGGCGAAGGACAGCACGGCAAGAAGAAGCGAGACGCTGAGCTGGGCCAGCTGGGCGAAAACCATAAGCCGACGCCGATCGATAGCATCCGCAAGCAGGCCACCCAAGAGCGCCAGGCCGATTTGCGGCACCGCTCGCGCCAGGCCAAGGAAGCCAATTTGTAACGGCGAGTTTGTTAACTCGTAGATCTGCCATGCCATGGCGACGGTCGTGAACTGGGTCCCAACCGCGGATAGCACCAATCCCGCCCAGAACAGGCGGAAATCGAGGTGGCGCAGCGCCGGCGGCAGCATACTTTTTTGTTGATCTCCTCGGTGAACAGCATTATAGTACATAACATCTGTTAGTTTCACAAAGAAAGGATCAGCGCGCGATGGACTCCCCTCAGCCACTGCAACGCCCAATGGAAGAACGTCCGCCAGTATCACTGAGAGACCTGACGCTGTACTTCCTCAAGCTGGGCGCCATCGGTTTTGGTGGGCCGGCAGCCTTGGTGGGGTACATGCGCAAGGACCTGGTGGACGAGGAAAAGATCATAGACGAGACAACCTACAACCTCTCCATCGCCTTGGCCCAGATCATGCCCGGTCCGCTCGCGGCGCAGACCGCGATCGCGATCGGCTACTTTCAATGCGGGGTACTGGGGGCCACCCTGGTTGGACTCACCTTTATTCTCCCCTCGTTCTTGATGGTGCTCGGCCTCTCATGGCTCTACGTTAACTACGGCGGGCTTCCCTGGATGCAGGCGCTGTTCTACGGAATTGGCGCGGTCATCATTGCCATCATCGCCATGGCAGCCTACCGGCTGGCGCGAGGCACCAACAAGAAGGACCCGGTGCTGTGGGGCATCTTTGCCGCACTGCTGGCAGCAACGGTGGTCTCCCAGGCGGAGCTGGCGGTGCTGTTCCTCGTCGCCGGACTGGCGGCTGTTCTGCTGCGAGCCTGGCCTGGCGTGCGGCGCGCCCTGATCATCGGCGCCGCATGCGCTGCCGGCGCCACGGCAATCTGGGCCATGGAGACTTTCCTCTTACGTGCCGATGCGTTCGGGGGCAGCGAAACCAACGTCTTGCTGCAGATCCTGCTCTTCTTCACGAAGGCCGGCGCGTTCGTGTTCGGCAGCGGCCTCGCCATCGTGCCCTTCCTGCAGCAGGGCGTGGTGCACGACCTCGGCTGGCTCAACGACCACCAGTTCCTGGACGCGGTTGCGGTAGCCCTCATCACTCCCGGCCCCGTAGTCATCACCGTGGCCTTTATCGGCTACCTGGTTGCAGGCGTCCCCGGAGCGGCTGTGGCAGCGATTGGCATTTTCCTGCCGGTCTACATCTTTACCATCGTTCCAGCTCCCTGGTTTCGGCGGCATCGCGATAATCCACAGCTGCGAGCTTTCGTGAGCGGCGCCACGGCGGCAGCCAGCGGCGCCATTGCCGGAGCGGTGATCGTGCTGGGGCAGCGCGCCATTTTCGACGTGCCCACCGCGTTTATTGCGCTGGTTGGCTTGGGACTGCTGTGGAAGTTCCGCCTTCAGGAGCCCGTCCTCGTGGCCGGGGCTGGGCTTGCGGGCCTGCTCCTATTCCGTGCCTAGTGAATGTCCGTAGCCCATGACCGAGGCTTCTGGAAGGTTCCATGTTTAATTTCCTTTGGGAGATGCGGCCCTATTTCCGGCAGGTGGCCGGCCAGCTCTTTCTGGGCTCAGTCGCGGGAATCGTGATGAACACGGCTGTGGTCCTTCCGGCCATCTTGCTGGGGCGCGCCATCGACCGCGCGCTGGCTCTTGAACGAGGCGAGGCCACCGCATCCGATGTCGGTTGGGCGGCGCTGGCATTTGTCGGCGGCACCTTGCTGACCGAAGTGCCGCGCATGGGTAAACGCTGGTGGCTCATGACCGCCAATAACCGCATAAAGTCGAGCGTTCGGGCTGACGCCTTCCGCGGCGTGCTCGCCTGGCCGATGGCCGACCTGCGGCGCACGCCACTCGGCGACTTGATGGCCCGCATAGTCGGCGACGTGGAGGTACTCGGCGTCGGGGTGCGCGAGTTCACCATCGAGACGTGGGATACGGTCCTCTTCTCGCTCTCTTTCGCGATAGCAATGCTCGTCTACGACCCGGGTCTCACCCTCCTCGCGCTCATACCGGTCCCAGTTGCCATGATCCTCGCCCACGCTACTGGCCGCTGGGTTGCAGGGAGGACGACGAGGGCCCGCGAGGCAAATGCCGACCTCACCTCGGCTATCCAGGAGCACCTGGCGGGAGTTCGGGTGCTGCGGCTGTTCGGCCGCGCCAGCGCCTCGGTGGAGCGGGTGGCTGCCCTCTCGCAACGATTCGCTCAGCGCAATCTCAGCGTAGTCCGTCTGAAGGGCGGTCTGCAGCCGGTCTACACCACCATGATGACCGCCGGTGTGTTGCTGATCGTGTGGCAGGGGAGCGAGCGGGTCATCGCGGGAGCGATGACGGTGGGAGGCTTCGTCGCCTACCTGGAGCTGTTTTTTCGATTCGTGAACCGCGGGTATCGCATTCCGCAGCTCGCCAACTCTTTGCAGAGCGGTGACGCGGCCTACGCCAGGCTACGCCCGCTTCTCGCGCCAGCCCTTTCGGTTCAAGGCGAACCTCCCTGGGCCTCGTTCCACGCGGGACACTTACCAGGAGTCACGCGTGCTCTTGCTTCTCGGGTGAGCCGCACAGCAGGGCCCGTCGCGCTGTCGCTGCGCGAGGTAACCTTCCGATATCCGGGTGCCGCGACCCCTGTGCTGAGTCGCCTGAGTCTCAATATCCCGGCGGGTTCCCTCGTTGGCGTCACGGGCCCCGTGGGGTCGGGTAAGAGCGCACTGACGCGCGCGATCCTGGGCATCTACCCGGTGGAGTCCGGCACGGTGCTCATCGATGGACGGCCGCTGATCGAGCTTTCCGGCACCGAACGTGCTGGGTTAATCGGGTACTTACCGCAGGAGGCGTTCCTGTTCTCTGGCTCCCTCCGAGAAAACATCTCGCTCAGACCAAACGGGTCCGGTGATGAAGACCAGTTTCTGATGGAGACGGTTCACCTGTCAGCCTTGGAAGAGGATGTGCTGGATTTCCCTGATGGACTCGACACCGAAATCGGCGAGCTGGGCATCCGGATCTCCGGTGGCCAGCGGCAGCGGGTCGGCCTGGCACGCGCAATTGCGGCGGCAGCGCCTAGCTACCCTGGATTGCTTGTTCTGGATGACCCGTTTTCGGCGGTCGACGTGACCACTGAGGCCCGCATCGTGGCTTCCTTGAGGCAAGCTTTCGGCCCTGATGCGCCCCCTGAGCGGCGAGTGACGATCGTGGTGTGCTCACATCGCCTGGCGGCGTTCCCTCATGCCGACATGGTGGTGGTACTTCAAGATGGGGAGATAGCGGAGACCGGGACTCACGCGGAACTTGTCGCCGCCAATGGCCTGTATGCCCGGATCCATCGGGCACAGCGCGTTGTTGAGATGGCGCCGGTAGATGGAGCAGTTACGTGACCAGTTTGGCGTTCGCGCAAGGCGCAGCGGGAGAAAGTCCGGCGGTGCTAGGCAGCCTTCTTGCGTTAGCGAGGCCATGGCGGGTCCGGCTCGCGCTTGTGGTGGTACTGGTGCTCGCTGCAGCCGCCCTTGAGCTCGTCCCACCCCTCATAATCCGTACCATCGTGGATGATCACCTGACAGTTGGGCAGCCCGATGGCCTTCTCACACTGGCGTTCCTCTACCTCAGCGCTGCCGGAGGCGTACAAGCAGTAACGTTCTTGTACAACTACCTTGCCGCCACCGTAGCTCAGGGTGTGTTAAGCAATCTGCGGGTGAGCTTATTCGCGCATCTACAGCGGCTGCCTACCAGCTATTTCGACCGGGTGCCCATGGGCGATGTCATTAGCCGCTGCACATCCGATATCGATACCCTCGACACCGTGTTTTCAACGAACGTCTCGTTGTTGGTCGCAAACCTGGTGCGCCTAGTGACGATTTCGATTGCTATGGTTGCCCTCAGTGTGCCGCTGAGCCTTATCGCGCTTCTTGTCGCCCCGCCGCTGGGGATAGTCACCAGCTTCTTGCAGGTCCGGGTGCGCCAGGCCGAGCGGGAAAACCGCCTGGCCGTGGGAGCCATCAACGCTCGCCTCCAGGAGAACCTGCGAAGCACCGAGGTAATCCGAGCTTTTGGGCGGGAACCCGAATTTGTGGCGGGGTTCCGGCAGGTGCTCAGCCGCGGCCTTGCGGCGTCGAACCGATCGTCCTTCTTCTCGTCGCTCTACACCCCAATCACCGCGATTCTCGCCGCGGTGGCGGTCGCTGCGCTGTTGTGGGCTGGCACCCAGCAGGCGCTGGCTCCCTTCGGCATCTCCCTGGGCACCTTGACCGCGTTTCTCCTCCTGATCCAACGCTTTTTCCAACCCATCACCGCGTTGGGCGAAGAATGGCAGACGGTGCAAGGGGCCATGGCTGGCGCGGAGCGCATTTTGGGCACGCTGGCGCTCCGGCCAGATGAGACACCGCCCGGGTCTCCGGCAACCGACGGAACAGGACAACCACGGATTCGCCTGAGCGGCGTCGAGTTTGGCTATGCCGAAGGCCAGCCGGTGCTGCACGGCATTTCACTGGACGTGAAGCAAGGTGAACACGTCGCTCTGGTCGGGCGAACCGGCGCGGGCAAGACCAGCGTGCTGCATCTCCTCGCGGGGCTTTACCGGCCCTGGGCGGGGACAGTATCGGTTGCCGGACGCAATCCGGCTGAATTACACGAAGCAGAGCGTTGCAACGTGCTGGGCGTCGTGCCGCAGGTCGTGCACCTGTTCTCCGGGACTGTTTTCGAGAACCTCACGCTCACCGATACATCGGTCCAGGAGGCCGCGGTATATGCGGCAGCGCACATCGCCGGGGCAGATGCTTTCATCCGCGGGTTGCCCCAGGGATTCCTGACCCAGCTCAGCGGCAGCGGTGGCGGCGTGGGGACCCACCTCTCGGCGGGACAGCAGCAACTGCTGGCGCTAGCCCGCGCCTTGGTGCACAAACCAGCGGTGTTGCTGTTCGACGAAGCTACGGCCGCCATTGATAGCGCGAGCGATGCCGCATTCCGGGCGGCGTTACGAGAATCGGTGTTGCCACCCGGCTGCGCTGTGCTGACGGTCGCCCACCGGCTCTCCACCGCCCTGGAGACGGACCGGATTATCGTTTTGGATAAAGGACGCATCATCGAGGAAGGACCGCCTTCAGAACTCGCAGCGAATGGTGGGCACTTCGCAGCACTGTTGGAACTGGAAGCCGCCGGTTGGGACTGGCGGACCAGTCCGTGAACTTCTTATAGACGAGGAGAAAATATGCTTCCCCCCAACGTCTACTATCAACGCAATGCGCCCGATCCGGTATTAGATGAGCGGACGGTCATGTCGATAGTCCGCCGCCATATGCCGCAGGCAACAAGCCTGACCGGAGTGGACGAGTCGGGTGGTGAGGCCCGCGCTTATGCTGTGGACGAGGATGTGATTCTGAAGGTTCAACGACCGCAGCAGCTCCGCTCCAACACCAGTCTGGAAAAGGAAGTGTTCTTTCTCCAACAGCTCGCATCTCATCCGGACATCAGCGTCCCGCGCGTCCTGGGATATGGGAAGGAGCCGGGGATTGAGTACATTTGCATGACGCGGATGAGCGGAGTCCCCGCGCGATCCGTAGACCTGCCCAATCACAAGCGGGCGGAACTCCTGCGTCGATTAGGAAGAACCCTCCGCCGGATTCATTCAATCCCTCAAGACCCTTTCTACAGCAGCCCGCTCTTCCCTGGAATGCGCAGCCGTGATGCCTTTGTGGAGCGAATGAAGGTGGGCTTTGCAGAGGCGGTTCAAGCGCTTCATGCGACCCCCGCATTGTGGCCGCTTAACGTTACGCCCGCAGATTTAGCGGCTGGCGCGCTCTCCACGATCCCACAAAGGATCGACCTTGTAGCCTTGCATAGCAACCCAGGCCCCGAGCATGTTTTTGTGGATCCGGATACGTTCGAGTTCACGGGCCTCATCGATTTCGGCGATGCCTACATCGGTCATCCCGCGATCGATTGCCGCTGGCCAAGGCACGAAGACCGCCTCGCGTTGCTTCATGCGTACTGTGAGGATAAGCCCGATGCCGCTGAGTTTATAGCACCCTGGCGTTCGGTTCGTCTCCTGTACGAGATGTCGGCCTTGTCAACCAGACCGTACCGCCGACAGCAGGCCACGGAGAATCTGAAATACCTCATCGCCGGCGTAAGTTGAATTTTCTACTCACTTCTTCCGTCATATAAACGAACCCGGCCTCCCCCTGAGCGCGCCACAACGAACTCACTTGCTTAGCTTCTCGGGCACTATGGACGTCCCATGTCGATTGAGCCAAGGCCTCGGCCTCAGCGACCGCCGCCGACCTCTTTCCTCAGGCATGCCAAGCTACGTACCCCGCAGCGCGGCCACCCCCGGCAGCACACGGCCCTCCAGGAACTCCAGGGCCGCGCCGCCGGTGGAGACGTGGGTCACCTTGTCCGCCAGCCCCAGGGACTCCACGGCCTGGGCCGTCTCGCCCCGCCGACGATGGTGGTGCCGGGACACGTTGCCAGGGCCCGGGCCACGGCCCTGGTGCCCTCGGCGAAGGCGGGCCACTCGAAGACCCCCATCGGCCCGTTCCAGACCACGGTCTTTGATCCAAGGATAGCCATAGCGTAGGCCTCTCTGGCGGCCGGGCCGATGTCCAGTATCATCCAGCCCACCGGCACCTGGCTGGCGGGCATGGGCATGCCTAGCCACGGCGTTGCTGTCGCTCCCTGCACGAGGCGAGCGCGGGTGCACATTCAGGTGGTGGTATGCACGCGAATTAATGCAACAGAGTACTGGAAAGAGGGTGTTTAACAACGTGTTTGGCCGCGGTGAGCCCTTCGGCAGGCTCAGGACAGGCTTGTCGAACCACGGCGCTCGCCCTTCGACAAGCTCAGGGTGAGCGGATTCTTAAACACTCTCTACTGGAGGGTGTTTATCAACCCGCCACCTCAGGCTCAAGCCTGAGGCATTCTGAGCGGCTATGCTGCAGGCTTCAGCCTGCAGTGTGGAGTTAATAAACGGTCGCTACTGGCACGTAGAAGGTCGCCAGCCACCATCTGGGGGTGGCTAAGCATCTTCCTGCGCCATCGCCTGGAGGTGGAGCTCCTCCATCTGCCGCCGGGAGACGGGTGAGGGTGAACCGGTCATGAGGTCCAGCGCGGCCTGGTTCTTGGGGAAGGCGATGACCTCCCGGATGTTGGGGGCCTGGGCCAGCAACATCACCAAGCGGTCGATGCCCGGCGCGATGCCGCCGTGGGGCGGCGCGCCGTACTCGAAGGCTTCGAGCATGTGGCCGAAGCGCTCCTCCTGCTCCTCGGGCGTGTACCCCAGGAGGGTGAGCACCTTCTCCTGGAGCTTGCGGTCGTGGATACGGATGCTGCCGCTGCCCAGCTCGTAGCCGTTGCAGACCAGGTCGTAGTGGCGGGCCTTCACCCGATCGGGCGCCGTATCCAGCAGATGCATGGTGCTCTCCTGGGGCGCGGTGAAGAGGTGGTGGGCCGGCTCCCAGCGCTGTTCCTGGGCGCTCCACTCAAAGAGGGGAAAGTCCACCACGTAGGCCATAGCCAGAAAGTCGGGGTCGGCCAGACCCAGGCGCTGCCCCATGGCCGCGCGGATCTGGCCCAGGCTCTGTTCCGCCACCGCCGTGGGGCCCGCCACCAGCAGCAGCAGGTCTCCGGGCTTGGCGCCCGTGCGCCGGGCCAGCTCCTGCACCTGCTCCAGGCTGAGATAGCGCGCGGCGGCGGAGCGCACCTCCTCTAGGGTGAGGGACTCCAGGGGGGCGCCCGCCTGCTCCGGTGCGCCCAGGGCGATGGTGATGACCCCCCTGGCGCCGTAGGAGCGGGCCAGCTCGCCCAGCTCCTCCAGTTGCCGGCGGGAGTAGCCGGCGCAGCCCGGCGCGCTGAAACCCCGCACGCAGCCGCCCTCGGTCAGGGCGCTGCGGAAGACCCCGAACTGGGTATCGGCCACCACGTCGCCCAGCTCGGCTATCTCCATGCCGAAGCGCAGGTCCGGCTTGTCGTTGCCGTACTTCAGCAGGCACTCGTCAAAGGTGAGGCGGGGGAAGGGGGTGATGAGCCTGGCCTTGGGGTGGATGGCCCGGATGAGCTGGGTGTAGAGCCGCTCCGTCAAGTCCAGGATGTCCTCCTCCCCGGCGAAGCTCATCTCCAGGTCGAGCTGGGTGAACTCCGGCTGGCGGTCGGCCCGCTGGTCCTCGTCTCGAAAGCAGCGGGCGATCTGGAAGTACTTCTCGTAGCCCGCCACCATGAGGAGCTGCTTGAGCTGCTGCGGCGACTGAGGCAGCGCGTAGAAGTGGCCCGGGTAGAGCCGGCTGGGCACCAGGTAGTCCCGGGCGCCCTCCGGCGTGCTCTTGATGAGGATGGGCGTCTCGATCTCCAGGAAGCCCTCCTGGTCCAGAAAGTCTCGCATGAACTTGACCACCCGGTGACGCAGGATGATGTTCTCCTGCATCTTGGGGCGGCGCAGGTCCAGGTAGCGGTACTTGAGGCGGAGGGACTCGTCTACCTCCACGTCCTCGTTGATGTAGAAGGGGGGCGTCTTGGCAGGGTTGTAGATGGTCAGGTGGTCCACCAGCACCTCGATCTCCCCCGTGGGGAGGCGGGGGTTTTCGGTGCCCGCGGGCCTCCGGGACACCTCGCCCTGCACCTGGATGACGTACTCGTTACGCAGGTCCCGGGCCAGAGCGTGGGCAGCGGCCGTGCGCTCGGGATTGAAGACCACCTGGGTAATCCCCTCCCGGTCTCGCAGGTCGATAAACACCAGGCCGCCGTGGTCGCGCCGCCGGTGCACCCAGCCGGCCAGAGTGGCCCTCCGCCCGACGTGCCTTCCATCGAGTTCGCCACAGGTGTGCGTCTTGAGCACGCTATCCCCCTTCACGTGGTACCGTGCTCCCATTATAGGGGATGGAGGGGGTTTCGTATCAGCCATGGTTCGGAGATGTCGCACCAGTTCAAGGGGTGCGAGAGATGCTATAGTTGAGGCATGAAGCAACCCCTCTCGCTCTACCTCCACATCCCCTTCTGCCAGCGCAAGTGCCACTACTGCGACTTCAACACCTACGCGGGGCTGGCCCACCTCATCCCGCCCTACCTGGAAGCGCTCATACGGGAGATGGCCAACTGGAGCGCCCTGCTTCAGGAGTGGGAGGTGCGCACGGTGTTCTTTGGTGGTGGGACGCCCAGCCTGCTTACGGGCCAGCAGGTGCGCCAAGTGCTGGACTGCTGCCGCCAGCAGGTCGCCTTTGCCACGGAGGTGGAGATCAGCCTGGAGGCCAACCCCGGCACCGTGGACGGCGCCAAGCTGGAAGGCTACCGGGCCGCTGGGGTGAATCGGCTCAGCTTCGGCGCGCAGAGCTTCGACCCGGCGGAGCTGCGCTGGCTGGGGCGTATCCACGATCGCGACGAGATCGGCGGAGCCGTGGGCATGGCCCGGGCCGCCGGTTTCGGCAGGATCAACCTGGACCTGATCTACGGCCTGCCCAGACAATCCACGGCCCGCTGGCGCGAGAGCCTGCGCAATGCGCTGGAGCTGGCGCCCGACCACCTCTCCCTCTACGCGCTCTCGGTGGAGGAGGGCACGCCCCTGGCCGACTGGGTGCGCCAGGGTAAGACCCCGGAGCCGGACCCGGACCTGGCGGCTGACCACTACCTGGCCGCCAGTGAGACGCTGGAAGCGGCAGGGTACCGCCAGTACGAGATCTCCAACTGGGCCCGGCCGGGCCAGGAGTGCCGCCATAACCTGACCTACTGGCGCAACCAGCCCTACCTGGGGCTGGGCGCCGGCGCCCACTCCTGCTTCGGGGGCTACCGGTTCCACAACGTGCTGCTGCCCCAGGAGTACATGAGACGGCTGAGGGACAAGGAACAGGCCCTTCGGCTCCGCTCAGGACAAGGGACAGGGAACGAGGAGATGTCGGGTCACATCGAGCTCTGCGCCACCATTCCGGCTGCTGAAGCCATCCGGCGGGCTAGCCCGTTGGCGGGCATCGAGGCGATAGCCGCCGAGACAGATCTGAGCGACACCCTGATCCTGGGCCTGCGTCTGGCGGAGGGTGTGCGCTTGTCGGAGGTGGCGGCGCGTCACGGGGTGGAGGTGTGGGAGCGCTACGGGGATGCCATCCGGGAGCTGGGTGATCTGGGCCTGCTGGAGGCAGCGGGCGATTGTCTGAAGCTCACGCCGCGCGGACGGCTGCTGGCTAACGAGGTGTTCCTGCGGTTTCTGCCCCAGGGGCGCCGGGGGTAGCGCGCCGCGCCTGGCGTGGAAGTCGTGAGTCTCCTGGTAGGGCGGCTGCTCGTCAGCCTTTGTGCTCGCCTGCCTGGCGCTGCTATAATGCCCCCGCTAGCCGGAGCATAGGCCACGCGAGCATAGATCACGCATGGAAAGGGCGACTGCCATGATGGGACCCATGGGCGGATTTGGCGGTATGGGGCCAATGGGCGGTATGGGTGGCTTCGGACCCATGGGCGGGATGGGTGACATGGGCGGGTTTGATCCCACGGCGGCCATGGAGCAGCTTCCCCCCTTCTTCACCCAGTTCCAGGAGACCTGCGAGCGCCTGGCGATGGGGCTGATCAACTCCCGGGTGCGCACCAGGGCGCTCATCGAGCTGCTGGAAGAGAAGGGTGTCTTGGGCGAGGGTGACTTTGACCAGAAAGCCTCGGCCGTCTGGGAGCGAGACTACGAGACCCTGACCCAGGAGCTGACCGACGCCATCACCGGCGGCGCGGCGACCCAGGAGCAGTCCACGGAGCCGCAGGAGGCGGAGGCGGCGCCGCCCTCTCCGCCCAGTGGGACCGGCGCTACGGCCCAGGACTACTATGCCGAGGCGCTCATGGGCCTGGTGGACGACGCCGTGGCCTCCCGGGTGCGCCTGCGGGCTATCATTGAGCTACTGGAGTCCCGGGGCGTTTTTGCGCCGGGCGAGTTCGACAAGAAGGCCGACGCGATCTGGGAACGGGACTACGAAGAGCTGGTGCTGGAGTACCACAGGGGGAACTTTTAGCAGACAGACGTTATCGTCAACTCACTGAAAAATCTGGCCCGCTCCTTGTCATGCTGAACCCTTCGACAAGGGCGTGCTCCGTGAAGCACCTGCCTGCCCAGGCACGACATACGAAACGAGAGTGTTTATCAAGCCGCCACCTCAGGCTCAAGCCTGAGGCATTCAGAGTGGCTATGCTGCAGGCTTCAGCCTGCAGTGGGGAGTTATTAAACACGCTCACGAAACGACGCTCTGACTCAAGAGCCTAGAACCAGCGCCAGAGCCACTCCTTCTCAAAGAGTATTTTGCCCGCGTGCCAGTGCCGCCCAGGGTTAAAGAGCTTGATGGCCGGCCGAGGGTCGGCGTAGAAGTTGCCGCGGCCGAAGCCGGCCTTGCTACCTCCGACCTCGATAAAGCACTCGCCGTGGCCGTCGAAGGCGCCTGGCTCCCCTTTGCCCGCGATCTGCGCGGCGATGGTCTGGGCTACGGCCTCTCCTTCTCGATGTGCAAAGACGCCCGCCTTGGGCAGGGGCATCCCCACGGGGAGCGGGATCCCCGTCACGTCCCCTATGGCAAATACGCCGGGGAAACGGGTCTCCATGGTAGTCCGGTCCACGGGGACCCAACCACTCTCGCCCACCAGCCCGGCCTCCCGCACCACCGCTGGCGCCACGTGCGGCGGAATATAGACGAGGAAATCGAACTGGGCCTCGGCGCCGTTGGCGAAACGCAGCCGCCGCGCCGCGGGGTCAACCTCAGTCACCTGGTGTTGGGTGTGGTAGGCGATGTCGCGCTCCTCGATGAGGCGGCGCACGCCCGCGGATACCTCTGGGCCGGTCACGGGCATGGGCCCCGGCTCGGGGGTGTAGATAGCCACCTCGACTTGCTCCCGCACCTTGCGCTTTTGCAGGTCGTGGGCCAGCAGCATGGCTGCTTCGTAGGGCGCAGCGGGACACTTGAAGGGCATCCGGGACACCAGGACCACCAGCCTGCCGCTGGCCAGGCTCTTGCGCCCGTCACGGATGGCGGCTGCTCCCTCCAGAGAGTAGAGGTTGTGGCCCGCCTCCTGGAGGCCTGGGACTTGCTCTGGCGCGAGCTGCGCGCCCAGGGAGACCACCAGGTAGTCGGCCCCGAGGTCGCGACCATCGACGCGCACCACCTTGCGCGCAGGGTCAATGGCCTCCACCCGTCCTTTCACCACCTGGATGCCCTTCTTCTCCAGGAGAGCTAGGTCCCGCACGAAGTCCTTGGGCTGCCGCAGGTCTACTTGCAGCCACAGCAGCGACGGCCAGAAGACGTGTTGGCCATCTTTGTCCACCAGCACTACCTGGTGCTCCTTGTCCAGCCGCTTGCGGAGCTCGTTGGCGGTCACCAGGCCGCCGACTCCTCCGCCGAGAACCAGGACAGTCTTTCCAGCCATTACCAGAGCCTCCTCGTGTGAGCGTCAGAATACAACTACTTTATTGGCCCAGCGGGTCCAGGAAGCCAGTTGGTCCATGGACCCCCGGTGGACACCTTCGGCCAGCTCTTCGACGCCTATGGCACGGGCGTCGAGGCAGGTCCCTCACGTGGCCACATCCACTCCCTGCTGGGAGACATTCTTCAGCATCCGTTCGAGATTGTAAAACCCGGTGGGCGTCTTTTGACCGCTCTTGGCGCAACTCACCGCATCGCCAATGAGGAACAGCTTGACTTCGTCCGTCTCACCCTTGCTCAGGGCGGTGGCCAAACGCAGGCCGTTGTAGGAGCGCTCGGTCCCATAGGGGGGATCGTTCAGGATGATGAGGGTTCTCTGGCTGGTGTCCTCGGACATTCTGTCCTCCTGGGTGTTTTGGGCGTTCAGTATCGCTCCCGTCCGGCACGAGAAAGGTCACCAGCCCGCTCCAGGCGGTCCAGTAGCACTTCGCGCATGAGGCGGCAGGCGGCCAGGATTTTGGGGTTGGACAGGCGATAGAACACGTGGCCACCGGCCCGGCGGAACTCCACCATGCCCCTCTCTCGCATAATGGCCAGGTGTTGGGACACGTTGCTCTTGGGGATGCCCAGGAGCTGCACCAGCTCCGACACGGTGCGCTCTTCTTCGCCCAGCCCTTCCACGATCCGCAGGCGCCAGGGGCTAGCGAAGGTCTTGCAGATCGCGGCATGGGCCTCGTACAGCAGGTCCTGTCGGTCTCGATTTTCCACGCGTACTCCTGCAGCAAGGAGTTTAGGATATATTAAACTCATGGTTCACTGTAGTCAATAGCATACCGGCGAGGAAATAGAGCTCGGCCGCAGGGAGCACAGCAGCCTCCGGCAAGCCGAAGGCCCCAGGCTTGAGCCTGGGGCCTTCTCAGTGACCTTTTGCGCTTACTTCAGCGGAGAATAGTCTGTGGGCCGCCAGAAGGCGTTGCGGATGCGGGCCACCAGGGGGCCATCCTTCTCCGTCTCCGCTCGGGCGGACGCCCAACCGGGGTCGGCTCCAAAGGCGGCCCAGGCCCTCTCCCTGTGCCCCATATCCTCGAAGGCCAGGAGATAGTGGAGCTCGTTGCTGGTGCCCACCAGGGCTTCCCAGAAGCCCACCACCTTGATCCCGTGCTTCTCGAAGAAACCCAGGGTGGTGTTGCGGAAGCGGGCGTTCAGGGCCGGGAGCCTGCCCGGCATGGCTTCGTAGACGCGATACTCGTAAAGCATAGCTGGTCCTCCTAGGATGGTGTGGGCGTCTCTGGTGGCGATGTCCTCCTACGGCCGCCGCCGCGAGGGGGTGGTGGCGCGGTGGGCAACTCCAACTGGGTGGCGCCTCCGCCGTGGCCACCATTGAAGCAGGCGATGGAGACCACCCGGTCCTCCGGCTCCACCCGCATCACCGTGACGCCCTGGGTGGCGCGGCTCAGGCGGGAGATGCTCTCCACCGAGGTGCGGATGACGATGCCCCGCTGCGAGATGAGCATCAGCTCTTGCAGGGGCCAGACCACCCGGGCGGCCACCAGAGGGCCGTTCCGCTCATTCATCCGCATGGCAATGACGCCGCTGCCGCCGCGGGCGTGCCTGGGGAACCCCGCCAGGCCGGTACGTTTGCCGAAGCCGTTGGCGGAGACCACCAGCAGGTCGGCGCCCGGCGCGACCACGTCCATGGCCATGACGCTGGCTCCCGGCTCCAGGCGGATGCCCCGCACCCCGCCGCTCTGCCGGGAGGCCGACCGGAGGGAGTCGACAGGGAAGCGGATGGCTTGAGCGTTGCTGCTCACCAGGATCAGGTCGTTGCCAGTGCGGGCCACCCTGGCCGCTACCAGCTCATCGCCCGGCTCCAGGTTCATGGTGATGAGGCCGGCGTTGCGCACCTGGGCGAACTCTTCGATGGGGGTTTTCTTCACCTCGCCCATCTTGGTGGCCATGATCAGGAAGTCCGCCGCCGCGAAGTTCTCCACCCGCACCAGCTCGGTGACATGCTCGTCCTGGCCTAGGTTCACCAGGTGGATCAGGGGCAACCCCCGGGCCTGGCGGGAGACGTCGGGCACCTCGTAGCAGCGGAGCTGGTAGACCTTGCCCCGGTCGGTGAAGACCAGCAGGGAGTCGTGGGTGTCGGCCACCAGCAGGCGGTAGACGGCATCCTGCTCTCGGGTGACCATGCCGGTGATGCCCCGGCCGCCGCGGCGCTGGTTGCGGTAGGTGTCTGCGGGCACTCGCTTGACATAACCACGCAAGCTCAGGGTGACCACCACCTCCTGGTGGGCGATCAAATCGGCATCGGTGAGCTCTGCGGCCTCCTCCTCGCTGATCTGGGTGCGGCGGGGGCCGCCGTACTTCTTCTTGAGGTCGGCGGACTCTTCTTTGACGAGGAAGTCGATCTTGGCCGGGTTGGCCAGCAGGTCCTCCAGGTAGGCGATGGTCTTGAGGATCTCCGCCAGCTCCTCCTCGATCTTGCGCCGTTCCAGGCGGGCCAGGCGGCGGAGCTGCATGTCCAGGATGGCGTTGGCCTGCACCTCGGTGAGCTGGAAGCGGCGCCGCAGGTTGGTGCGGGCCGTCTCAGCGCTCTCGGAGCGGCGGATGGTCTGGATCACCTCGTCCAGGTGGTCCAGAGCGATCTTCAGGCCCTCCAGGATGTGGGCCCGCTCCTGGGCCTTCTTCAGGTCGTACTCGGAGCGGCGGCGGATGACGGTGCGGCGGAAGTCCACAAAGTGGAGCACCGCCTGCTTGAGGCCCAGCACTCGGGGCTGGCCATCCACCAGGGCGAGCATGTTGATGTGGAAGGCGGAGCGCATGGCCGAGTGCTTGTAGAGGGCGTTCAGCACCTGCCGGGGCTGGGCCTCCCGCTTCAGCTCGAAGACGACGCGCATCCCCTGGCGGTCCGACTCGTCCCGCAGCTCGCTGATGCCCTCGATCTTCTTCTCCCGCACCAGGTCTGCGATGCGCTCGACCAGGGAGGCCTTGTTCACCTGGTAGGGCAGCTCCGTCACCACGATCTGGTAGCGCCCGCCCCGGGCCATCTCCTCGATGTGGGCCTTGGCCTGTACCGTGACCCGCCCCTTGCCGCTGGCGAAGGCCTGGCGTATGCCCTCCCGGCCCAGAATGGTGCCGCCGGTGGGGAAGTCTGGCCCGTGGACCACGCGCAGCAGGTCTTCCACCGTGGCCTCGGGGTTGTCGATGAGGTGGGTGATGGCGTCGCAGATCTCCGAGAGGTTATGGGGCGGGATGTTGGTGGCCATGCCCACGGCGATGCCTGCGCTGCCGTTGACCAGCAGGTTGGGCAGGCGGGCCGGCAGCACCAGGGGCTCCCGCAGGGAGTCGTCGAAGTTGGGGGCGTAGTCCACGGTGTCCCGGTCGATGTCGGCCAGCATCTCCTCGGCGATGGCGGCCAGCCGGACCTCGGTGTAGCGCATGGCCGCGGGCGGGTCGTTGTCCACGCTGCCGAAGTTGCCCTGCCCGTCCACCAGGGGGTAGCGCATGGAGAAGTCCTGGGCCATGCGCACCAGGCTGTCGTAGACGGAGGAGTCTCCGTGGGGGTGGTACTTGCCCAGCACCTCGCCCACGATGCGGGCGCTCTTCTTGTAGGGCCGGTTGGGGCGCAGCCCCAGCTCGTCCATGGCGTAGAGGATGCGCCGGTGCACGGGCTTCAGGCCGTCGCGCACGTCGGGGAGGGCCCGGGCCACGATGACGCTCATGGCGTAGTCCAGGTAGGAGGAGCGCATCTCCTCCTCGATGCGGATGTCTCTCAGGCGGTCTTGGGCTTCTGCCATGGGGTGCTCCTACTGACGGGATGACCGCGGAGAACGCTGAGGATGCAGAGAACGACCAGTTGGAGATTCCATCGCCGCTCCGGACAGGTCCGGGTATTCCAATGCAGCGTAGGCGCCCCTTTTGCCAGGCATGGGTCCCTCAGCGTGCGCTCCGCGCTCTCAGCGGCGACCTAGGCCGGGCGTTCCCTCTCCCTGGATGGGAGAGGGCTAGGGTGAGGGTGATCATGCGCGCCCTGCGGGGACGGTTGCTGCCTCGACCAGCCCCGTGAACAGCTTCTGGAAGGCCCCCGGCACCTCGGTGGCCCGCTCCGGGTGGCACTGGATGCCGAAGGCCCAGCTATGCCGGGCGCTCTCCACCGCCTCCACGATGCCCTCGGGGCTGCGGGCCACCACCGCCAGGGCGGGCGCAAGGTTCTTCAGGGCCTGGTGGTGGCGGCTGTTCAGGATCACCTGGCCGTGCAACCCCAGGAGCTGCGCCAGCCGGGAGCCGCTGGCGATGTCCACGCTGTGGAAGGCGGAAGAGCCGTCTTCGGCCTCCTGGTGGCCCTCGACGTGCTGGCAAAGGCTGCCCCCCAGAGCCACGTTCAGCACCTGCACGCCCCGGCAGATGGCCAGCACGGGCAGGTCCCGTCGCAGGGCCTCCTGCGCCAGGGGGACCTCCAGCGCGTCCCGCAGCCGACTGCTCTCGCTGATGATGGTGCGGGGGTCCAGGGGCTCTCCGTAGCAGGCGGGGTCCACGTCGGCGCCACCGGTGAGCAGCAGGCCCTCCAGGGAGTCCAGGATGGCCTCTGGGGCTTGGCCGTCGCCGGGGCGGAGCCAGACCACCTGGCCGCCGGCCCGCTCTACGCAGGCGGCGTAGTTGCCAAAGATCGAGGGGTCTCGGGGGTCGCTGCGGCTGCGGGTGACGCCGATGCGGGGGAGGAGGGAGGAGGTGGTCATCGAGGCTATTTTATCATTTCGAGCGGCGAGAGGAAAGGGCAAACAGCCTTGTGAGTTGACGACACAGAACGAATTTGCTACAAGAGTGTCAGGAATTTCGAAAAGGAGCTGGCTATGTCTCGCATTCTGGTTGAAATTAAGGGTGGTATACTGTGGAGCGTGACTGCGGATGAAGAGTCCCAGGTCTTCCTGTTCGATCGCGATGTGGAGGAACTCGAGGATTTCACTGGCTTTGTAGTGGTGAATCCAAGACGAGTTCAGCGAGTTATTAACTTGCTAGGTGACGAACACCGTATCGAGTTGAGAAGGCTGTAAGGGAGGCTAGCATGTAGCTAAAGGAACGGTTTCATGCCTAATCGGCCACGCGACAGTGTGTTGGAATTTCTCGGCCAATATTACGAACCAGTCCGATTGCATGGCCAAAGCATTTATGCTCTGAATTCAAGGGCAATACTGTACTTTCGATACTCAAAACGGCATGGTCCTAATACATACTTCTTTGGTGTGGAGGCAGACGATTTGGCTCGCTTCCACAGTCAAAGCACTTACCTTCTCTTTATTTGTGGGGACGAATCCAGGGTAGTCGTCCTTCCGGCAGGAGAGTTCCTGCGGATGGTGAGTGGCGCAGTTCCTATCTCCACACAATGGAAGATTCTCGCCAGAGAACAGAACCAAAGATGGTTCTTCAGGGTCGCCAAGAAGGGTCAATTTGAAGTTACTGATTTCCTGAATCGTTACGACTTTGCCCCTCACGAACTCCGTCGTGCAATGGCACCAACTTTGGGAGAGCTTATTCCTGTAGGAAGAAGACCTCGCGAGGCAGTACCTGTCGAGGAGTATCGCCAAATCCCAAAAGATTTGGCAGAGTCATTAGTCGATTCCTCAACGGACTCCGATCATCCGAGTCGTTTTGAAGAGACCGTTGCAAGAGTATTCTCGGAGTTGGGACTAGAGGCCAGTAGACTTGGAAGGCCTGGGCAGACAGATGTTCTTATAACGAGTCCCTTTCGAGCCATCGTCGATTGTAAAGCTACTGCGTCTGGCTCCCTCGCGCAGATTTACTTTACGCGAATCAAACGTCATCAAAGGGAACACGAAGCACAATCTGCTGCGGTAGTAAGTGTTCAGTTCGCGCCCGCTGTGATTGAGGATGCACGGGCTGAGGGAGTCTCGCTCTGGGAATCAGGGCGGCTGGTTGAACTTTTGAACCTAAATAGAGAAGTTCCAATACCACCTAGCCTGCTCAAAGTCCTGTTTGAGACTCAGGGGTTGGTCACTGAGGACGCCTTCGCTCAAGTCCGCTCCTTTATCACAGAAACCACGAGCAAGGTTGACAGGGCTATACAGATACTTGAAGTTCTGGACTTTGTAGGGAGAACCCCTGAGGAGATTAAGGGTCGCCTAGCGGGGAGGGGTCTGGGCGACTTTGATTTAGATGAGATCGTCGTAACGCTGAACTTCTTTTCTTTCCCAATCTTGGACCTGATAGCTCAAACCCCGAAAGGATATTGCCTTAAGATCACATTGCCTCAAGCTCGTATTCGGTTGAGAACAATACTGTATAGGATGCTTTCCGAGCCCACTCGGGCCGAAGCATAGTCCTGTGGCCAATCACATTCAATGTCGAGACCTCAGCTCGAACAAGACTCCCCAAAATCAGTGCACTCGTTTTTGTGTTGTTGTCCAGCGATTTTGTCAGTCTAACTGCTCGATGATTATGTCAGTGGGTAGGTTCTCCAGGGATGGGTGGGGCTGGGCTTTGCGGTACCCGGGCCGGGCTTGCGGGGGATGGACAGGTCAGGGAGGGCTCGCCGTAGCAGGCGGGGTCCACGTCGGCGCCGCCGGTGAGCAGCAGGGCCTCTAGGGAGTCCAGGATGGCCTCCGGGGCCTGGCCGTCGCCGGGGCGGAGCCAGACCACCTGGCCGCCGGCCCGCTCCACGCAGGCTGCGTAGTTGCCAAAGATCGAGGGGTCTCGGGGGTCGCTGCGGCTGCGGGTCACGCCGATGCGGGGGAGGGGGGAGGAGGTGGTCATCACAACTAGTATACCATTTCGGCGGCTGAGGTGAAGCGGCGGTAGCAACTTTATCGTAAGATAAAACGCGATCAGCCTTTCCGGAGTTGGAGTCATGACCTGCCTTGATGGGCTTGCATTTTACCTCGATATGGATGTGAACTGCACGCGAAAAAAATAGAGTGGGCACAAGAGGGGACGGATGGAACCGTATGGAATTGACCCTTGACATAACGGTTGCAAAGGAATATAAGAGCCGCGCCCAACAAGTGCGTGTTCTGACCGAGCATTGGGTTAGAAATCAAATTTACTGCCCGAATTGTGGGTATATCAACATGGACAAGTATCCTAACAACCAACCAGCCGTCGATTTTTTCTGCTCGAGTTGTGGAGAGGATTACGAGTTAAAGAGCAAGCAGAACAGTGTCGGCGTAAAGGTTGTTGATGGTGCATACCGCACGATGATTGAGCGCTTGCAAAGCGCCGATAATCCGAATTTATTCTTATTGAGCTACGATTTGATCAACTATGAGGTGCTCAGCTTTTTCGTTGTGCCGAAGCACTTTTTTGTGCCGGGGATGATTGAAAAACGCAAACCTCTTGCTCCAACGGCTCGGCGAGCTGGCTGGGTTGGGTGTAATATCGCGCTTCAAAGCCTGCCGTCGTCGGGCAAGATATTTTTCGTGAATAACCGCAAAGTTGAACCGAAAGAAGCAGTGCTTTCACTATGGCGGAAGACGCTGTTCTTACGGCAGGAAAAGGACGTTGATGCGCGAGGCTGGACACTTGACGTAATGAAGTGCGTGGAGCAACTCGGCAAACCCCATTTTACTTTGGACGAAGTGTATGAGTTCGAGTCCGTGCTTGCGCGGAAGCACCCAGACAATCGGCATGTCAGAGACAAAATCCGACAGCAGCTTCAGGTCTTGCGCGATAAGGGCTATCTCGAGTTTGTCAGCCGAGGAAATTATCGACTCGCTTGATTATGACCTGCACCCTACATGGAATTGTTTGCCCGCCGTTTCAGGCAAGGCTGGTCTCAGTGGGGCGACGAGTTACCTGAGCTGATAGAGGGAGAACATTCTGTGCCCGCTCTGCAGGCGTTCTTGTAGATTATGTCTTGTAGTAGCATTTCGGTTGACACCCCCTTTTGCCCCGTGCTACACTGCCTCTAGTTTCTCGTACCAAGGCACATCCGAGGGCAAAGGAGCGTATGGGCGGCAGGCGCAGAGAGCAGCATCATCTGGCCAGGCCTGCCTGCCGGACAGGCAGGCACAGCGGCGCTGGCGGGGCTCTGCGCGGCCGTCTGGTACTCCTTCTCGTGGTACCCTAGCCGGCCCGTGCGGCCGGCATCCGGGACGGAGTACCTCGGACCGGCCGAAGACCAAGGCCGAACCCAGCGCAAAGCCCTAGCCCTGTAGCTCGTTAGTCGGGCCATCGCAGCGCACTCCGTCCCAGCAGGACGGAGTTTTTGTTTGTGCCTAATCACCTATGTTTGGGCCGAAGGATTGATATGGTTGTCATGCTGAGCCGCAGCGAAGCATCTGGGGCGGCGGTCTTTTTCAACCGCCCCAGACCCTTCGCTTCGCTCAGGGTGACAGAGCAAAGTATTGTTAGGAGGTAGAAATAGCATGACCACCCATCCCAGCGACGCCATCAAGCAGGGCGTGGAGCGGGCGCCCAACCGCTCCATGCTCTACGCCGTGGGCTTCCGGCCCGAGGACTTCGCCAAGCCCTGGGTGGGCGTCGCCTCCTGCTGGAACGAGACCAGCCCCTGCGACTTCCATCTGGATCGCCTGGCGGGCTGGGTGAAGGAGGGTGTGCGCAACGGGGGCGGCATGCCCCGGGAGTTCACCGCCATCTCCGTCACCGACGGCATCGCGATGGGCACCGAGGGGATGAAGGCGTCTCTGGCCAGCCGGGAGATCATCGCCGACTCCATCGAGCTGTGCATGATCGGCCACTCCTACGACGCGCTGGTCACCGTGGCCGGCTGCGACAAGACGCAGCCGGGCAGCCTGATGGCCCTGGCGCGCCTGAACGTGCCCGGGGTCTTTCTGTATGGCGGTAGCATCATGCCTGGACGGTTCCGCGGGCGTGACGTCACCATCCAGGACGTCTTCGAGGCGGTGGGCGCCTACGCCGCCGGCGCCATGTCTGAGGCCGATGTGCGGGAGCTGGAGCAGGTGGCCTGCCCCGGCGAAGGGGCGTGCGGCGGCATGTTCACCGCCAACACCATGTCCTCCATCAGCGAGGCCCTGGGCATGGCCCTGCCCTACAGCGCGTCTATTCCCGCCATCGATCCCGCCCGGACCGCGCTGTGCCACCAGACGGGCGAGCAGGTGCTGAGGCTGCTGGAGATGGGCATCCGGCCGCGGGATATCATGACCAAGGCGGCCTTCCTCAACGCCTTCGCCGTAGCCGAGGCCCTGGGCGGCTCCACCAACTCGGTGCTGCACCTGCTGGCCATCGCCCGGGAGGCCAACGTGCCCCTGACCCTGGATG
>JACPQN010000122.1 GCA_016190485.1 Chloroflexota bacterium | reverse complement strand
GCCGGGACCCCTCGAAGACCGTGCCGCCCTCGTGGCGCACCAGGCTGCGGGTGTGATGTCCCGCAGTGCGCATGGGAGCCGCCGGCGCGTGCTTCATCGCGGGTAGTGTAGCACAGGCCGGGAGTGGGGGACAGCAGCACGCGAGACTGTTTCATTACTTGGTGGGGTCTGCCGGCGTCCGCTCATGGTGAACCGAGAGCCTGCCCTGAGCGAAGCCGAAGGGAACCATGAGCCGCTCGCCCTTCGACGTGCTCAGGATGAGCGGCAGAAAGATCACCCACCGTTTATGAAACAGGGACAGCAGCGCGCTGCAGCAGCGCGCTGCGCTTGACAGGGGCCATGCCTAGCCCTTACACTGCCAGCGACAACTGAATCAGCAGCGGCTCTTATCAAGAGTGGCGGAGGGACTGGCCCAGCGAAGCCCGGCAACCGGCCCGGTGAGAGCGCCCGAGGCGACTATGCGTTAGGCTCTTACGGTCACGGTGCCAAGTCCGACCTGCCTGCGGGCGGGAAAGATGAGAGTGCTATCAGGAGGGTGAGCTTCTCCAATTGGGAAGCTCATATTCTTTTTGCGTCATAGGGCTTATGGAGAGCATAAAGACTATTGAGTGGGCGGCAGGCCGGGTCAGGATCATTGACCAGACCCGGCTCCCGCACCAGCGAGTCTATCTGGACATCCGCACCCCCCAGGAAATGGTCGCAGCCATTCAGGCGATGCGCATCCGGGGGGCGCCGGCCCTGGGCGTGGCCGGGGCCTACGGCCTGGCCCTGGGTGGCCTGGGGATCCGGGCCGGCAGCCGGGCGCAGTTTCTCGCGCAGCTCCGGCCAATTGCCGAGGAGCTCTGTGCGGCCCGGCCTACCGCGGTGAACCTCTCCTGGGGAGTCCAACGGCTGCTGGCGAAAGCCGAGGCCTCGGAGTATCCCCAGGTCGAAAAGCTGCAGCAGTTGCTGGTGGCCGAGGCGCAGCGGGTCCAGCAGGAAGACCTGGAGGCAAACCGCCGGCTGGGCGCCCACGGCGCACGCCTGATCCCTCAGGAAGCGACGGTCTTGACGCACTGCAACGCCGGCGCGCTGGCCACCGCCGGGTACGGCACCGCGCTGGGCGTCCTCCGGGCCGCCAAAGAGGCAGGCAAGGCGCTTAAGGTGTACGTAGACGAGACCCGTCCGCTGCTCCAGGGGGCGCGGCTCACGGCATGGGAGCTGGTAGAGGAGGGCATCCCCGCGACCCTCATCGTCGACTCCATGGCCGGACACTTCCTGCGCACCGGAGGCATCCAGTGCGTGGTGGTGGGCGCCGACCGCATCGCCGCCAACGGCGATGTGGCCAATAAGATTGGCACCTATAGCGTAGCGGTACTGGCCAAAGAGAACGGCGTGCCCTTCTACGTGGCCGCTCCCACCAGCACCATAGACCTGAGCCTGCCCAGCGGTGACCAAATCCCCATTGAGGAACGCTCACCGTCGGAGGTGACCCACATCGGCGAGGTCCCGCTGGCGCCGGTGGGCGTCTCCGTGGCCAACCCGGCCTTCGACGTCACCCCCGCCCGCTATGTGTCGGCCATCATCACGGAGGGCGGGATCGTTTACCCACCTTACGAAGAGGGCCTGCGCCGCATCTGTGGCCGCTAGCGCCTAGGGGCGGCGACAAGAAAGGGGGGCGACATGGCGGCAGCAGCGCAGTACAGCAGCTTCTGGACCCGGCTGGGGGCCCTGGTCGTGGACTGGGTCATCGTCGGCGTGGTGGGCGGGCTGCTGGGCGCCATCCTGGCGGTCCCACTGGTAGGGGCGCTGGCGGCCATCGCCATCCCCGGCATGGACGCCTCGGGGGATCTTTCGGACGAGGCGGCGGCCGCGGTGGCCATCACTGCGGCCCTGGGAATCCTGGTCATCGTCGGCGTCCTGGGGCTGGCCAACCTCCTCTACTTCGTGCTGTTCACGGGGATCCGGGGACAGACGCCGGGCAAGATGCTGGTGGGCATCAAGGTCGTGGACCAGGAGGGCCGGGCCCCCGGGATCGGCCGGGCCATCATGCGAGAGATCATCGGCAAGTTCGTATCGGCCCTTGCCATCTACATCGGCTACCTGTGGGCGCTGTGGGACCCCCAGAGCCAGACCTGGCACGACAAGATCGCCGGGACCTACGTGGTGCCGGTGGGAACCCCTTAGTCCGTTTGAAGCCGTGGCAGAGCCGAAGGCAAACAGCGAGTTAAGGCGTAAGCCGGATTCCGGAGACCTTCTGAGTGATGGCTAGGATATTCGGAGGACTTTGAGTGGCACAGGCAACCATAGGCGTCATTGGCGGCAGCGGCCTCTACCAGATGGAAGGGATGACGGCGGTCGAGGAGGTCCGGGTCAAGACCCCCTTCGGCGAGCCCAGCGACGCCATCACCGTGGGCGCCCT